>PLOT01000094.1 GCA_003142215.1 Granulicella sp.
AATAAGCCGCACCGAATCAATGCTTTGCCCGCAACTCCCACATGGGTCGTCATTCTGGCGAAGCCAGAATCTCCGTATTTTGCTTGTAGCTCCGCTACACCTTCAGGAGATCACCCATAACCCTTATGTCCTGAATATTTTAGCCGCAACCTCCATGCAATCAATCTTTTGGCCAGCCACAGCCCGCGCAACCGATTGATTCCAAACCGATTGCTCCTAAATCATTTATTATGTATGTTTTCCCTGTGGCCACCACATAACAANNGATGGCAGGGGGAGGGGCGAACAAACAGCGATCAAAAGACGAATAAACGGCAACTCGACTGCATCGCCTCGCTCGATCGCTCAAGTCAACTCCAGCGGAAAGTCATCTTCACGCTCAGTATCTGCAATGGGAAATAACTGAAATGCAAATCTCTGGAGCGGGAGACGGGGATCGAACCCGCAACCAACGGCTTGGGAAGCCGCTACTCTACCATTGAGCTACTCCCGCTTCATCCAGAATTATACCCCGTGCAATCGCATCATGGACCACCGGCAGATGCCTCTCACCATTCGCACATCTTCTGCGCTACTCTTGTATCGCATCCCGTCTGCTCCCGCAGAGTTCTTCAGGAGATTCCTCATGTTCATCCTTCGCAACAGCTTCCTCGCGGCAACTCTCACCGCCAGCCTCTTCCTCGCCGCCGCGCACAGCATCGCCCAATCCGCGCCCAATCCCGCGCCCGCCGCCAAACCCGCCCAATCCATCTCCGAGAAGATCGCCGCATCGAAGAATCTACTCGACATCAACACCGCAACCGCGGCCCAACTGAAGGCCCTGCCCGGAATGGGCGACCAGTACGTCCAGCGCATCATCGCCGGCCGCCCTTATACTGCCAAGAACCAGTTGACCACCCGAGGCATCCTTCCCCAGTCCGCCTACGAAAAGATCAAGGACCAGATCATCGCCCACCGCCCCAAATCGTAGCGCCGCTCCCACGCGTTACGATTTGCTGGCCGTTTGCGCGAAGATCTCGCGCAGTGTATCTCCAGCGGCGGTCAGGTTGGCCAGCCACATCTCGACGTACTCGCGCGACAGCACCACGCCGCCCGCGCCCGCGCCGAATGCCGCCCGCAGAGCGCGGCTTACATCCTCCGGCTTTGTCCGCTTGTCGGTCGCGGCAGGCCCCGCTCCCAGCACGGGAACGTCGATGTCGATCCCCGGATAGATCTTCGTCTCGCCCGCAACCCCAACCAGCGCGCGTTTGGTCTCCTTCGCCACATAGTCCGGCGACAGCCCGCTCGCGCTCAGTTGGTCGAACGGGGCCTCCTGGTAGTTCATCATCTTGTAGTAGAGAGCGAGAAAGTCCTTCGGCGTCGCGTCGCGGAAGATGCCGCGGCTCAGGCTCTGTAGATACGCCGCCATGCGCGGCCCGCCCGCGTTGTTATACGTCGCCAGCTTCAGGAAGTCCGCGAATTCCTTGCGCTTCGTATAGTCCTCTTCGGCGCGATAGAACGGGCTGAACGTCATGCTCTGCATGATGTGAAATCCGAAGGGCTTCTGTGGCGCAATGGCCTTCGCCAGCCCGTAAAGCTCGGCCTGCACGATCTGGAAGCTGTCGGTCCACAGCGACTCCCAACTGAGCACTTCGGGATACTTCAGCAGCAATCGCCAGAAGGTGGTGAAGTAACCATCGGCCGGAGCCTGGTCGCCGGTGGAACGAAAGAGCTGGATGAGTTCGCGCAAGCCGGCTTGCGCGCGTGGGACGGAGATGCCGAGCTGTTGGGCCTTGGCCTGGCAGAACTGGCAGAAGCAGGTGGCGCCCGCGCTGCCCTGGAGGATACCGTCGAGCGGGCCCATGCGCTCGCAGCCCCAGGCGATGCCGTCGACGAGCTCGGGGTAGCCGATGAGCAGGCTCTCGATCTTGCCACTGAGGAAGGTGCGGTAGTCGGGATTGTTGAAGCACGGGTTCGTCGTTTTCCGACCGGTCAGGTCCACCTCGCCCAGCGCGGCGTAGCTCGCCGAGTTGCGCGCCAGCGTTGGGCTGGGATTGTTCAGGTCCCACGCAAAGAAGTCCATCCCGCGCGCCTTGGCCTTGGGAGCCACCTGCTCGATCACGTTGAACTTGCCGTAGCCGGTCAGGCGGAAGTCCTTGACGCTGGTCTTCTGGAAGTACTTCAGGTCGTAGTCGTAGAGCGCGCCCGCATTGACGCCGGTGTTATTGGGACCGAGCGCTGTGCCGTGGTCCGGCAGGCCGCCGCCCGTGCGCAACCGCTGTTCGCCATAGGCAAAGGTGTACGCCCACACTGTGTTCACCCCGCCCTTCTTCTGGATGTTGTCCAGCACCTGGTCGATGCCCTCGTCTACCCACGCAAACCCACGCACCTGGATGCCAACGAAGTTCTTCCTGCTCTTCACCGCAGCCCGCGGCCCACGCGGGGTCGGCTGTGTTCGCTGGGTTGCCGAAGCAGGTGCAGTCTGCGACGCCGCCTGCGCTGTTGCCTGTGACGCCGCCTGTGGGCGCGCCTCCTGCGCCAGGAGAGCAGCGGATGCGGAGGCCAGACGGAGGAAGGTTCTGCGATCGAGACGTGAGTTCATGGGGTCATGCTCCTTGAGGGGGACGGATGGAAGACGTTGCACGGCCAAGCCGAGTTTCGCGCGCGTACCTTTGTACCAGAGCATGCAAGGTTCTGTTTTTACTTGAGAGCACGGGTTCACCTCACTCACACCGTCATTCTGGCCGCAGGCCAGAATCTCCGTATTGCGTCGTTGCTTGTTCTTGCTTCTCGCTGTTGCCTGTTCTTGCTTGTCATTCTGACCCTGAGCTTGCCGAAGGGGAAGAATCCCCGCAGTTGCCTTATTCTGCTTAAAAACACGTCGTCAGCCGCGCCCGCGTTGACAAAGCCCCGCCCAGCCGATAACTTTATTGGAGATGATCTTTTCGTCGCAGCATCGCGGGCACCACCATCACCATGCGCATAGCGTGTTGGCGGCAGTGTCCGGTGCGGCGAAGTAGCCAGACTCACACCAGGATTCAAAAGGCCCGCCGACGCGCACACCGCGAGCGGGCCTTTTTGCTGCGCGCGGACAAACGCCAACGCAAAACTCCCGAAGTCGCGGTAGATCGATCGAAGCCGCGGATCATAAGCAACTCAATAGACATATCATTCAAGAGAGAGAGACACCATGGACGCACTGAACAACGCACCCGCAATCGACTTCGCCAAGATGGACGGCCTCGTCCCCGGCATCGTGCAGGACGCACGCACCGGCCAGATGCTGATGCTCGGCTTCCTCAACGAGACGAGCTACCGCAAGACGCTCGAATCCGGCTTCGTCACCTTTTGGAGCCGCACCCGCCAGAAGCTCTGGATGAAGGGCGAAACCAGCGGCAACCGCCTGCGCATCGTCAGCGCCGCCACCGATTGCGACAACGACACGCTCCTCTTCCGCGTCGTGGTCGAAGGCGACGGCCTGGTCTGCCACGAGGGTACCGTCAGTTGCTTCACCAAACCGATCGCAATGCCAAACTCCGCGGAGGCAAAATAATGACGCCGAAACTCAAGCTTGGAATCCCCAAGGGCAGCCTGCAGGACGCAACCATCGCCCTCTTCGAGCGCGCCGGCTGGCGCATCGCAGCCAGCGGCCGAAGCTACTTCCCCGCCATCGACGACCCCGAGATCGAATGCATGTTGGTTCGCGCGCAGGAGATGGCGCGCTACGTCGAGCACGGTGCGCTCGACGCCGGCCTCACCGGCAACGACTGGGTCCTCGAAAACGAGACCGACGTCGAGTACATCACCAGCCTCACATACTCCAAAGTCAGCCGCCAGAAGGTGAAGTGGGTTCTCGCCGTCCCCGAAGACTCGCCCTTCCAAAAACCCGAAGACCTCGCCGGCAAGATCATCGCCACCGAGCTGGTCGAGTTCACCAAACGCTACTTCGCCGCGCGCAACATCCCGGTCAAGGTGGAGTTCAGTTGGGGAGCGACGGAAGTCAAGCCGCCCACCCTCGCCGACGCCATCGTCGAGGTCACCGAGACCGGCTCCAGCCTGCGCGCCAACCGCCTGCGCATCATCGAGACGCTCATGGAATCCGAGACGCAGCTCATCGCCAACAAATCCGCCTTCGCGGACCAGTGGAAGCGCAACAAGATCGAGAACATCTCGCTGATGCTCAACGCAGCCATCGCCGCCCAGGGCCGCGTCGGCCTCATGCTCAACGCGCGCAAATCCGACCTCGACCGCATCGTCGCGCAGCTTCCCGCGCTCAACTCGCCGACCATCTCGCATCTCAGCGACACCGCCTGGGTCGCGCTCAACACCATCCTCGACGAAGCCGTCGTCCGCGACGTCATCCCCAAACTGAAGGCCGCCGGTGCCACCGGAATCGTCGAGTATCCGCTCAGCAAGGTAGTTCTATAGCCAAGTGAAAAGGCATAACACCGATTGACACCGATGTACGCAGACAAAAAATCGAATTGTTTTTGATCGGTCGAATCGGTGCTCATCGGTGTTAAGATTTTAGGAAAATCAGATGAAGCTGGTACGAACATTCGGTCGAACCAAAAAGTCCGCGGCCGCGTTGATCGAGACAATCGAAAAACGCGGCGCGGCCAACACGTCGAAGGTCGGGCCAGTCGTGCGCCGCATCCTCGCGGACGTGCGGCAGCGCGGCGATGCAGCCCTGCGCAGCTACGCCGCAAAGTTCGACGGCCTGCAACCCGCCACGCCGCTGCTTGTCTCGCGCGACGAGATGAAGGCCGCGTGGAAATCCACGGCTCCCGAGCTACAGACCGCAATGCGCGCCGCGCAGGCCAACATCCGCGCCTTCGCTGAGGCGCAAAAACAAAAAGAGTGGACAATTTCTCCGGCTGAGGGTGTGACAACCGGCCAACTCGTGCGCCCCCTGGAGTCTGTCGGCTGCTACGTCCCCGGTGGCCGTTACCCGCTTCCCTCAACGCTGCTAATGACCGTCACACCCGCGCAGGTTGCGGACGTCGCGCGCATCGTCGTGTGCTCCCCAAAGCCCGCGAGAGAGACGCTCGCTGCGGCAGCACTCGCCGGCGTCACCGAATTCTACCGCGTCGGCGGAGCGCAGGCCATCGCCGCTCTCGCCTTCGGCACCGCCTCCATCGCCCGCGTCAACAAGATCGTCGGCCCCGGCAATCTCTACGTCACCGCCGCAAAAATCATGGTCTCGCAGGAGTGCGGAATCGACATGCCCGCCGGCCCGACAGAGATTGTGGTGTGCAGCCAGACCGGCAATCCCGCAGGAATCGCCGCCGACCTCGTCGCGCAGGCCGAGCACGATCCAGAGGCGCTCGCCGTCCTCATCACCAGCAACGCCGCACTCGCCGAGGCTGTAATGGTTGAGGTGAAGGCGCAGGCAAAGAGCAATGAAATCGCGAAACAGTCGCTGGCAGCGCAGGGATTTGTATTTGTAATGGAATCTGTAACAGAGGCCCGTGCGCTGACGAATCGGCTTGCACCCGAGCATCTGACGGTCGATACAAAGGCCGACCTGAAGTGGGTGAAGAATGCTGGTTCGGTATTTATTGGCGACTATTCGCCGCAGTCGATGGGCGACTACATCTCCGGCCCCAACCACGTCCTGCCCACCGGCCGCGTGGGCCGCGTGCGCGGCGGCCTCAGCGTCATGGATTTCCTCAAAATCATCACCGTCCAGCAGTACACGCGGCGTGCCCTGCGCGCCCTAGGCCCCCATACGATTGCATTGGCCGAAGCCGAGGGCCTCGTGGGCCACGCTCAGAGCGTGCGAGTGAGGATGCAATGACATCAGCAACCATAAAAGTTACAAATAAACCGGCCACTTCGGAATATGTAACAAATACTGTTCCGCAACCGCGCCGCGCCGTGCTGGCCATGCCGGAGTATCACCCGCCGCTGGCCGGTCGCGATACCCTGCGCCTGGACTTCAACGAGAACACCTTTTCTCCGTCGCCCAAGGTGATCGAGCGCCTGCGCCAGATCACAGCCGAGGGACTGACGAAGTATCCCGAACGCGAGGGTGTCGAGCGAATCGCCGCCGCGCACTTCGGCCTGCAACCGGACCAGGTGCTGCTGACCAACGGCGTAGATGAGGCGATCCACCTGGTATGCGCCGCGTTTCTTGAGCAGGACGACGAGGCAATCATCTCCACGCCAACCTTCTTCATGTATGAAGTCAGCGCGCGCATGATGACCGCGCACCTGTTGCGCGTGCAGACGGACGCCTCGCTGGAGTTCCCCTACCAGCGGTTTCTCGCTGCGATCACGCCGCGCACCAAACTGATCCTCATCGCCTCGCCCAACAATCCCACCGGCGCGGTGGTCAGCCGCGATCACCTTCTGGCGATCTGCGCCGCCGCCCCACAAGCCGTTGTGTTGGTCGATGAAGCGTACTACCATTTTTTCGGCGAGACGCTCTTCGCGGATGTGGGCAAGGTCCCGAATCTGCTCGTCGCGCGCACCTTCTCCAAGGCTTACGGGCTGGCCAATCTACGCATCGGCCTGCTCGCGGGCAATGCCTCGCTGATGCAGTATGTGCGCAAGGTCACCTCGCCCTACAATGTCAACGGCGTGGCGCTGGATTGTCTTCCGGTGGCGCTTGCGGATGACGCTTATGTTGCGTGGTATGCGGAGCAGGTGAATGCAGGTCGCGCGCGCATGATGGACGGACTGCGCGCCCTCGGTGTCGGCTTCTTCCCCAGCCACGCAAACTTCGTGCTGATGAAGATCGGCACAAAGCATGAGGAGCTGGTAGCTGCCATGCGCGCGCGCGGCGTTCTCCTGCGCGACCGTTCCACCGACCCCGGATGCGATGGCTTCGTCCGCATCACCATCGGCGTCGAGGAGCACGTCACGCGCGGCCTCGCCGCATTGAAGGAATCCTTGCAGGAGATTGGATGGAAGAAATAGCAAGTCGGCGAGGCAGCGGATCGGCAAGTCAGCGAAGCCACAAGGGAGTTTGAATGATGAAAGCCAGTGCGGAAGCAGTGCGAACAGGAACAATCCAGCGCGACACCACGGAGACGAAGATCGCCTTGACGCTGACCATCGACGGCCAGGGCGCGTACTCCGTCTCCACCGGCATCCGCTTCTTCGATCACATGCTGGAGCTCTTTACGCGCCACGGGGGCTTCGACCTCACACTTGTGTGCAAGGGCGACCTCGACGTCGATCAGCACCACACCGTCGAGGACGTAGGCATCGCGCTGGGCGAGGCCTTCGCCATCGCGCTGGGCGATAAGAAAGGCATTCTGCGCGCCGGATACTTCGTTATGGCGATGGACGAGACGCTCGCCGTCGCCGCCGTCGACCTGAGCGGACGCACGGCTTACGTTGTAGACGATCAAGTCACCGTGCCGATGGTCGGCGATTTTCAGACCGAGCTGCTGCCCGACTTCTTCGACGGCTTCGCGCGCGGAGCTAAGGCCAATGTTCACGTCAAAACGATGTACGGTCGCAGCAACCACCACAAGATCGAAGCAATCTTCAAGGCCTTCGCGCGTGCCCTGCGCGGAGCCTGTAGCCGCGACGAACGCATGAAGGAGTTGCTGCCGAGTACAAAGGGGCTGCTGTGATTGCAGTCATTGATTACAAAGCGGGCAATTTGACCAGCGTGGTGAAGGCTCTGCGTTACATTCTGGGCGACGAACAAGCCACGCGTGAAGTGGTCGTGACCCAGTCGCCCGATATTGTGCGTGGGGCCGACAAGATTGTGCTGCCCGGCGTGGGTCACTTTCAGTCGACGCAGTTGCTTGGCGAGCTTGGACTGACCGATGCGGTGCGCGAGAGCATCGCCAAAGGCGCGTGGTTCCTGGGGATCTGCGTCGGCCTGCAGTGGCTCTTCGAGGGTTCGACCGAGGCCGATGGCACGAAGGGCTTGGGTGCGTTTGCAGGAATGTGCGAACACTTCCCAACGAAAGAAATTAAGCAAATTGATGGAAAAGAAATCGCCGTGGAGTTGAAGTCGCCGCATGTGGGTTGGAATTCGCTCGAGCAGATCAGGCCGGATTCGCGGCTGCTGCGCGGCGTCGCGGATGGCTCGTTTGTCTACTTCACTCACTCCTGGCGCGCTCCGGTCGTACAAGAAACCGCCGCGGTTACAAATTACGGCCGCGCGTTTACCGCGGCGTTGGAACGCGAAAACGTAATGGGCGTGCAGTTCCATCCCGAGAAGTCTGCGAATGTTGGCCTGCGCGTGTTGCGAAACTTTGTGGAGTTGTAGATGCTGACGAAGCGGATTATTGCCTGTCTCGATGTGCGCGACGGACGCGTTGTGAAGGGCGTGCAATTTGTCGACATCGTCGACGCGGGCGACCCGGCGGAGCTGGCGCATCGCCACGCGGCGGCAGGCGCGGACGAGATTGTGCTGCTCGACATTACGGCCACGCATGAAGGCCGCGGCACGCTGCTGGAGACGGTGCGGCGCGCGGCGGCAAAGCTCTTTGTGCCGTTCACGGTAGGCGGAGGCGTGCGCACGGCCGACGACGCCGCAGCCGTCTTCAACGCGGGCGCGGATAAAGTGAGCATCAACTCGGCGGCGATTGCGCGACCGCAGTTGATCGGCGAGATCGGCTCGAGCTTCGGCGCGCAAGCCGTCATCGTTGCCATCGATGCACGGCGTGGCGCGAAGGGCGCGGAAGACGCTGAGGTGTACGTCAGCGGCGGGCGTAAACCCACCGGCCTGCGCGTGGTCGAGTGGGCGCGCGAGGCCGAATCGCGCGGCGCGGGAGAAATTCTGCTCACCAGCATGGACACGGACGGCATGCGCGACGGCTTCGACTGCGAGCTGACCGCAGCAGTCAGCCAGGCCGTGCAGATTCCCGTCATCGCAAGCGGCGGCGCGGGCTCCGCGGCGCACTTCGCCGATGTCTTTGGCCGGGGCAAAGCCGACGCCGCGCTGGCGGCCAGCATCTTCCACTTCGGCGTCACGGACTCGCGCGAGTTGAAGTCGCAGCTCGCGCTGGCGGGCGTGAGCGTGAGGCTGCCGTGCTGATTCCCTCGATCGATCTGATGGGCGGGCGCATCGTGCAACTTGTGCGCGGCGAGAAGCTGAAGCTGGCCTTCGACGACTTCGACTACTGGATCCAACGATTCGCAAAATACCCCCTTGTTCAGTTGATCGATCTCGACGCGGCGATGCGCCAGGGCGAGAACCGCGCGTTGATCGAGAGCATCTGCCGGCGTCTGCCCTGTCAGGTGGGTGGAGGCCTGAAGACCGCCGCCGATGGCCGTGCGCTGCTCGATGCGGGAGCGAAGCGCGTTATTTACGGGTCGAGCCTCTTCGGTGTCGAACCATCCCATCCATCACAAAAGGCCGTGATGGATGGGGTATCCAAACCTACGCGCCGCCACAAATTGATCCGCCTCGAATTCGCCGAGGAGTTGAAGCGCGCGCTCGGTGAAGACTCCCTCTGCTTCTCCGTCGACACCAAAAACGGCCGCGTCGCCGTCAAGGGATGGAAGGACTCCGTCGACCTGACGCCGGAGGAGGCCATCACCTGGCTTGAAGACTTCTGCACCGCGTTCCTCTACACGCACGTCGATACCGAGGGCACGATGCAGGGCTTCCCGCTGGATGTTGCGGCCACGCTGCGCGCCAAGACCGCGAAGCAGTTGATCGTCGCCGGCGGCATCAAGGAGCGCGCCGAAGTGGACACACTGGACGCGATGGGCCTCGACGCTGTCGCGGGCATGGCTGTCTACACCGGTGCGATGGAGGCTTAAGCGGGGCGTAGCATCGTGCGCGCAATAGGCTGCATCAGAGCTTGTAACATCGAAAACAGTGCTTCTGAATCGGAGGAACCATGGACTACGTAAATCTTGGCAGGACTGGGGTGAAGGTCTCGCGCATCTGTCTGGGGTGCATGTCGTACGGCGTTCCTCCCGCGGGCCCATTGCGGCCGGGCAGCAATGCGTGGAGCCTGAACGAGGAACAGAGCCAGCCCTTCTTTCGCCAGGCGCTGGACGCGGGCATCAACTTCTTCGATACAGCAAATGTCTACTCCACCGGTGACAGCGAGCGCGTGCTTGGCCGCTTTCTGAAGGCCAACGCAAAGCGCGAAGACGTGGTGATCGCCACCAAGCTGAACGGCGTCATGCGCGATGGACCGAATGGCGGCGGCCTCTCGCGCAAGGAGATTTTTTTCGAGATCGACGAATCCCTGCGCCGCCTGAGCACGGACTACGTCGATCTCTACCAGATCCATCGCTGGGACCGCACCACCCCGATCGAGGAGACTCTGGAGGCGCTCAACGACGTGGTGCGTGCGGGCAAGGTGCGCTATCTGGGCGCCTCGTCCATGTGGGCGTGGCAGTTCTCCAAGGCGCTCTATCTCGCGGACCGGCACGGCTGGTCGCGCTTCGTCACCATGCAGCCGCACTACAACCTGCTCTACCGCGAGGAGGAGCGCGAGATGCTGCCGCTGTGCCTGGATCAGGGCATCGGCGTGCTGCCGTGGAGTCCGCTGGCGCGCGGCAAGCTGGCGCGGGCGTGGGACGCGGAGGCGACCAAGCGCTCCGACTCCGACGGTTACGCCAAGTCGCTCTACGCCAAGACGGCGGAGGCGGACAAGCGCGTGGTGGATCGGCTGGGTGAGATGGCCGGCTCGCGCGGAGTTCCGCAGGCGCAGATTGCTCTTGCCTGGCTGCTGACCAGGCCCGCGATCACCTCGCCAATCGTCGGCGCGACCAAACCGCATCATCTGGGCGACGCCGTCGCCGCCGTCTCGTTGAAGCTCTCGCCGGAGGAGATTGCCTCGCTCGAAGAGCCTTATGTGCCGCATCCGGTGCTTGGGCTCAGCTAGTTCCCGGCGTCGCTGGAGGAGATGGCGTAGTAGCCGGTGCGGGTCTGCACCTTGAGGCTCTTGCCGCAGTTGAGGCTGATCTTGCGGAAGGTTCCGTCGGCCTTGGCGTTGGTTGGGGTGTAACTCAACAGGTACTGGGTGCGCAGCTCGTCCTGGATCTGGTTGAAGGCGTCTTCGAGCTTCTTTCCGTCGTGGCCGACGTTGATGACGCGGCCTCCGGTATCGCTGGCAAGCCGGTCCATATCGCGCGCGCCGGAGTCGCCGAGGTTGAAGCTGCCGCCGCCATAGAAGGCGCGGTCGGCGATGAGGATGACGTAGACGATGGCGTTGGCCTTCTGCGCGGCCTCGGTGGCGGACTTCAGCGTCTCCTGCGAGCCCTGGTCGCCGCCGTCGGTCAGCAGGACGAGGATCTTGCGCCCTGCCTCCATGCTGAGCTTGTCGTGGGCGGCCAGGTAGACGGCGTCGAAGAGCAGCGTCCCGCGCGGGTTGCCGTTGCCGGTGACCGAGCCTGTGCCAGCGCCGGTGTTGATGGTCGCCTTGTTCATGGCGCGGCTGATCTCGCTGGCGCGGTTGGTGTAGTCGGAGAGCAGATCGACGTTGATGTCGAAGGAGATGAGGAAGGCCTCGTCCTTGGGCGTCAGCACATCGCGCAGAAACGTCGCGCCAGACTCCTTCTCCAGCGGAAGGACATGCTCCTGGCTTCCCGACGTGTCCAGCAGGATGCCGATGGTGAGCGGCAGGTTCTTCTCCTGGGTGAAGTTCTTGATCGTCTGCGGCGTCTTGTCCTCGGCGACCGTGCAGTCGCTCTTGGCCAGGTTGGTGATGAAGCCGTCCTTGTCGCGCGCGGAGAAGTAGAGGTTGACCAGGTTGACGTTGACGTTGAGCGTCTGCGCGGTGCTGTCGTCGGCGAGCGGTGCGGGCGCGTCGCTGGCCGGGGGTGGGCCACTGGGCGAGGGAGCCTCCTGAGCGAAGACGGGCGCGCGCAGAGACGCCGGAAGCAGGACAAGCATGAGCAGCGTGGCAACCAGAACGAAAGTGCGCATAGCCTATTAGACGATGGATGCAGCCTCGTGGCGGCGTTTTTTTTGTTCGAGGTCTGTGCAGACACCCATGGCAGTCGCAACGGCACAACGTTGGGGCAGGCGGCGGCGTCTAACGTGTGGAACGCGAATCGGCAGCATGCAATGCGGCGTCGAGATGACGGCGTGCGCGCGCCGCTGGTAATCTGATAGAGGAACGGCACGGGGGTCTTCGAGTTGAGAATTCGCGTATGGGCAGGATCGCTGGCGTTGGGGATGCTTGGCGTGCTGGCTTGGCAGTCTGGGCAGACACAGAGGCAGGCTGGGCAGACCAACGCCGCGCAGTCCGCGCAGCAGAATCTGGCGCAACAGGCGATCCCGGACGCTCCAAGGCCGCAGACCAAGCTGCCCAATCTGGGAACGATTGCTCCCGGCCAGGGAACCACCTCCACCACAGCCGGCGACACCGTGCCCGGCGACGCAACCCCGGGCGAAGGCGCTGGCACGCCGTCAGCGACTCCGCCGGCGAGCCACGCTTCCCCACCAGCCTCTGCTTCCGTACCAGCCGAGAGCGGCACGCAGGCAACCGCAAGCGGCACGCAGGTGGCGGCGAAGGCACCCGTCTATGAGACTCCGTCCAGCGAAGAAGCCAACGCGCAGACCATAACGGTGGGAGTCAATGACGTCAATGTGCCCTTTACGGTGAAGGATTCCAAGCAGCAGTTGGTGGCGGGACTCACCCCCCGCGACGTCCAGGTCTACGAGAACGGCGTGCTGCAGCACATCATGCACTTCACCACGGACGCGGTCCCGCTGTCGGTGGCGCTGGTGATCGACCAGAGCATGACCTACGACAACGTAATCCGGCTGAACGACTCTCTGGGCGCGTTGCAGGGTGCGTTTACCCGGTCCGACGAGGTTGAGGTCTTTACCTTCAACAACGGACCGAAGCTGGTGACGGACTTCACCGGAGCGCAGAGCGCGCGGCTGACCCAGGCCATTGAGATCTCGAAGGGGGCCGGGCGCGAGCCGCTGTTGGCGGGGGCGCTGAGCGGGCCGATGTCGCAGACCACGGTGATCAACAACCAGAACTTCGACCCCAACACCGCCTCCCAGCGAGGCCATTCGGGAATCCAGCTCAATCCTCCCAAAGAGGTGCATGCACTCAACGACGCCATTCTGGCCGCGGCCGCCACGCTCAGCAAGAAGCCTATCGAGCGCCGCCGCGTCATCTACGTCATCTCCGACGGCAAGGAGTACGGCAGCACGGCGAAGACCAAAGACGTCATCAAGTACCTGCAGACCAACCGCATCGAGGTGGATGGGACGCTGGTGGGGGATTCCTCCCTGCCGCTGGTCGGCTTCCTTGACCGCATCCACCTGCCGCTCACCATGCGCGACAACATCCTGCCAGCGTATGCCATTGCGACCGGCGGCAACTTCGACGCGGAGTTCCGCACCGGCGGGATCGAGAAGAGCTTCGCCAAGATCGCCGAAGAGGTGCGCACCCGCTATACGCTGGACTACATCACGCATGAGCCGCTGATCGACGGCAAGTATCGCACCCTCGAGGTGAAGGTCCTGCGTCCCAACCTGACCGTGATTGCCAAGAAGGGCTACTGGCCCTCGGCGGTGCAGGCGCGCCCGCGACCGCCTGCCGCGCAGTAGACCTCCATGACGATGAGACGCCGTGGCAATGAATAATGGACGCGATGAATAGTCTGCTGGGCGGGAACGCTCTGCTTGCGCTGGCTGCCGCCATGCTGTGGGGCGGCGGCGATTTCACCGGCGGCATGGGCGTCAAGCGCGCCGGAGGAAGCCTGGGCGCGGGGCTGCGCATCGTCCTGCTCAGCCACGCGACGAGTTTTATTGTGCTGGTCGCGGTCGCGCACCTGCGCGGAGACGCCGCTCCACATGGCGCGCTGCTGGGGTGGGGCATCGCCGCGGGAGTTGCCGGCGGGCTCTCGCTGACGGCCTTCTACATCGCGCTGTCGCGCGGCGCCATGGGTGCATCGGCCGCCGTCAGCGGCCTGCTGGCCGCCGCGATTCCGGCGGCGCTGACGCTCTGGCAGGTGGGCCCTCCCGGCCTCGGCCCGCTGCTCGGCTTCGCCATGGCGGCAATCGCGATCTGGCTGATCGCAACCGGCCCCACGGCAGGTTCCGCGGACAACTCCGCAACCGCCGCATCGCGCCAGACCATGGCGCTGGCAATTCTTGCCGGCCTGGGCTTCGGTTTCTACTTTATCGCGTTGAAGATGGCCAGCCCGGCGGGCGTGCTCTGGCCCATGGCGTCGGCCAGGATTGGCAGCCTCTGCGTCTGCTCGCTCCTGTTTATTGGAGTACTTCTTCGTTCGGGCAAGAATGCCGGGGCGCGCCTCAGCCTCGACCGCACCGCGATAGCCTGGGCGCTCGGAACCGCGCTGCTGGACACATCCGGCAATCTGCTCTTTGTGGCTGCGACGCGCGCGGGACGGCTGGATGTGGCCGCCGTGCTTGCATCCCTCTACCCCGCATCCACCATTCTGCTGGCGGCGCTTGCCCTGGGCGAGTGCCCCACCCGGCGTCAGGCGCTGGGAATGGGCGCCGCCGCGCTCGCCGTCGTCCTCATCGCGCTGTAGAGTGATCCCGCCGTTGCCGAGGCGGCAAAATGAATTGTCATTCTGAGCGCAGCGCCACAGAGATTGTCATTCTGAGCGCAGCGAAGAATCCCCGCATTTTGTACGAGGCGAAGTACTCTACCCATCGGTGAGAATGCTCTATTGCATTGTCGTGGGGAACTTCAAAGTCGCCAGAAGAATGGACGGGCCGGTCGAGTTCACTGCCATCCAAAGAGAGTTCCTGTTCTGCATGATGTGCGTTGCTGTCCTACCGGTTGACTGCCTCTTGCTGGGCCTTCTGCTCGGCCGCAAGCCTTGCCTCGGCTGCGAGCTTGGCCTCCTGATACGCCTTGGCCTCCAGATACGCCTTGGCCTCCAGATCTTGCTTCTTCTTCTTCTCGTCGTCCGCGGTATTGTTGACTTCGTCGCTGAAGCCCTTCATGCCCTCTTTGAATCCGCGCAGACCTTCGCCCAGGCCTTTGCCCAGCTCCGGCAGCTTCTTGGCGCCGAAGAGGATGATCGCGAGAATCACGATAATAGCGATGTGCCAGGGTTGAAACAGATCCATATTAAATCTCCTTGCAGGATTGGGCGTACGCACGACGCCAAACCGCACCTATCATTGTCGCACATCCTGTGCCGGTTCGAGAACGTTCCTGCAATTGCGGCGCGCGCACAGAGACGGCCCTTCGCTCTACACTAACTCTGTGCCCGGACCTGAACCGCAGATGCCCGACCCTGCCCCGCCGAAGCTGCGATTTGCGCAGCGTCTCGCCATCGCTGTTGTTCCGCCGCTGGCCGCGCTGCTGATCCGGCTGCTCGGCCTCACCCTGCGCTACGAAGACCGCACCGACCCCGGCGTCACGCCCGGCCATCTCATCCCCGGCTCCAGCGTCTTCGCCTTCTGGCACCGCAGCATGATCGCCTGCGCCCACCGCTTTCGCAATCTTGGGATCGCGATTCTCATCAGCCCCAGCTTCGACGGCGAACTGATCGCGCGCACCTTGAAGCGGCTGGGCTTCTGCCCGGTCCGCGGCTCCAGTTCGCGCGGCGGAGCAATCGGCCTGCGCAACATGCAGCTCGCCTACGCCGACGGCCACTGCTGCGCCATCACCGCCGATGGCCCGCGCGGCCCCGTCTACGTCGCCAAACCAGGCACAGCAAGGCTGGCCAACTCAGTCGGTGAGCTGACTGCCGACGCCCAGCCCGCCGGAACCTGGGTCGGCTGCTTCCACAACCAGCCCGAGCGCGCCTGGCAGCTTCGCTCCTGGGATCGATTCATGATTCCCAAGCCCTTCTCGCGCGTGGTCTTCAGTTGGCCCGCCCACGTTCCCGCCGTCGATGTTACGACAGCCACCGTCCAGGGCGCCCTCGACCGCGCCGTCCAGATGGCCGAGGAAGGCAGCTAAACTGAACCCAGTGCTTGTGGCTAGTATTTCTCCAATGCTTGTTTCGGATTTCAACTTCGACCTGCCCGCCGAACTCATCGCCCAGCACCCGCCCGCAGAGCGCGGATCGAGCCGGATGCTGGTGCTCAACCGCGCAACCGGCGCACTCACCGACGACCGCTTCGCCAACCTCCCCAACCTCCTCCAGCCCGGCGATCTCCTCATTCTGAACGACTCCCGCGTACTGCCCGCGCGCCTCTTCGCCACCCGCGGCGGCGCGCGCGCCCAGCACAACTCGCCCCAACCCTCCGGCCTCATCGAGGTCCTCCTCACCGAGCAGATCGACGACCCTACAGCCCCCGGAGAGAACCTGTGGAGATCGCTGGCCCGCCCTGCGCGCAAGGTTCAGATCGGCGAAACGCTGAGTTTTTTTGCGACGAACGCGGCGACTACGGGTGAAAACAGCTCCCCGCCTCTGCTCGCCGCAGAAGTCCTCGCCACCGGCCCATTCGGCGAGCGCACCCTCCGCTTCGCCCCGGTCCCCGACTTCCTCGCCACGCTGTCCCGCATCGGCCACATGCCGCTGCCGCCCTACATCCACCGCAATCAGTCCGCTCAGCCCGACACCGAGGAAGATCGTGCCCGCTACCAGACCGTCTACAGCCGCCTGCCCGGCTCGGCGGCCGCGCCCACCGCCGGACTGCACTTCACGCCCGAAATCCTGGCCGCCCTCCGCGCCCGCGGCGTGGAGATTCAGTACCTCACCCTCCACGTAGGCCTCGGCACCTTCCAGCCCGTCCGCGTCTCCCGCCTCGCAGACATACGCCTCCACACCGAGCGCTACACCCTGCCCGCAGCCACCGCCCAGGCCCTCAATCGCGCACTGGCTCCCTCCAGCGGCCCGCCCCGGCGGATCGTCGCCGCCGGTACCACCACCACCCGCACCCTCGAACATATTGCCCAACAAGCCCACATCGCCGCGCAGGCCCACCCCGGCCCACTCCACCTCGAACCCCACTCCGGCTCGACCTCCATCTTCCTCGCGCCCGGCCACCGGTTCCGCATCGTCAACGGCCTGCTCACCAACTTCCACCTCCCCGAATCCACCCTCCTCATGCTGGTCGCCGCCTTCGCCTCCCGCACGGGCAACGGGGAACAGACAACAGATGCCGCCCCCAACCACGGCCCGCGGATCATCCTGGCCGCCTACGCCCACGCCATCCGCCACGGCTACCGCTTCTACTCCTATGGCGACTGCATGTTGCTCCTCTGACCGGCAGGGTGCGCGTTTTCAGGCCGGGATTGCTGGGATTTCCCTTTTTCCAGCGGTTTTTCCACTTTTAATCCACTTTTCCACATTCCTTGGCTTTTCCACATTTGCACCTCCATCCACAGTTTTTTGCACCACTCCTGCGCCTTGCCCTGCCTTCCGTCGCGTCCTACTCTCAATCCATGCCTTCTCCGCAGAACTTCCGGCCAGCCAGCCCGTCTCCGAACCGGCTCGCCCGCCGCACGCAACCCCAGTGTTGATGCCGGGCCTTCCCATCCCACCCGCGGCAACTCCGTCATACCCGCTTCCACCGCGTAGTTTCAGAGAATTCCACAGCAATTTCCCTTGTTTTTCCCATTAACCTGTCGTCAACATTCCGAAAATGGGAGTATTCGCATAGGTAACACAATATCTTGTGCTTTATACTTGACACACCCCATTGGTGGCGGTACTTTCACGACTGCACCACAGGTACCGCTCAGTAATCGTCGAATCGATAGGGTCCAGGTAACTCCGGCTCCCCATCCCCTCAAACGTCTCTGCGGTTGGGCCGCAAGGTTCCTCGCCGCGACAGAGGGGCCAGCAGACCCGTTTCGCGCGGTTCGGAAACCAAGGGCCATAGCGCACCGGCCAGTACGCGCCGTCCCCGAATTCAGCACCACGGCAGAGAAAGGCACCAACACCACGGCAACATTCGCACCAGCACCACGGCAAGACGAGGCACCAGGCACCATGGCAACACTCGCATCAGCACCCCATCCGAGAAGCACCCAGGCCCCATTGCAGCACTCGTTTTGGCACCACCAGAAACGCCATTGGAAGAAGAGGGAGATGTACCGCCGATGAACCCGATCCAGACTCAGAACTCCACAATCAATCTTTCCGGAACACAAACCGGAACCGCCGCCACGCGCACCGCCGCTGGCCGCGCACTTGGCCTATCCTTTTCGCGCCACTTCACACGGCCCGGCATCTCGCCCTTCGACGAGATCACCTGGGAGCTGCGCGACGCCGTCATTCAGGACTACAAGGGCCGCACCATCTTCGAACAGAAGAACGTCGAGGTTCCCTCCGACTGGTCGATGACCGCGACCAACATCGTCGCGTCGAAGTACCTGCACGGCCAGGTGGGCACACCCGAGCGCGAGAGCGGCGTCCGCGCCCTCATCACTCGCGTCGCCGAATCCGTGCGCGACTGGGGCATCCGCGACGGCTACTTCGCCACTCCCGCCGACGCCGACACATTCTATGCCGAGTTGACCCACCTGCTGCTCAACCAGAAGGTCGCCTTCAACTCCCCCGTCTGGTTCAACGTGGGCTGCGACCGTCTGGAGCCCAACTCCGACGCGCAGAGTTGGCACTGGAACCCCGCCACCGGACGGGTCGAGTTCTCCGTCACCGGCTACACCAAGCCGCAGTGCTCCGCCTGCTTCATCAACTCCGTCAACGACTCGCTCGACTCCATCCTCACCCTCGCCAAGACCGAGGGAATGCTCTTCAAGTGGGGCTCCGGCGCAGGCTCCAACCTCTCCAACATCCGCGGCTCCATGGAGACCCTCTCCGGCGGCGGCACGGCAAGCGGCCCGCTCTCCTTCATGCGCGGTTTCGACGCCTTCGCCGGCGTCATCAAATCCGGCGGCAAAACCCGCCGCGCCGCCAAGATGGTCATCCTCAACATCGACCACCCAGACATCGAGGACTTCATCGAGTGCAAGGTCAAGGAGGAGACCAAGGCCTGGCACCTCGTCCAGGCCGGCTACGACGGCTCCGGCCCAGACTCCGAGGCCTACAGCTCCATCTTCTTCCAGAACGCCAACAACAGCGTCCGCGTCACCGACGAGTTCATGCAGGCGGTCGAGTCCGACGGCCCCTTCACCACCCGCACCGTCAAGGGCCACCATCCGGTGCATGAGTACCGCGCTCGCGACCTCATGACGAAGATCGCCGAGGCCACCTGGAAGTGCGGCGATCCCGGAATGCAGTACGACACCACCATCAACAAGTGGCACACCAGCAAGAACACAGCCCGCATCAACGCCTCCAACCCATGCAGCGAGTACATGTTCCTGGACGACTCGGCCTGCAACCTGGCCAGCTTCAACCTGCTCAAGTTCCTCACTCCCGGCGGGCAGTTCGACATCCCCGCCTACCGCCATGCCATCGCCACCGTCACCACTGCGATGGAGATCATTGTCGATGCAGCCGGCTACCCCACGGAGATGATCGCCCGCAACTCCCACGACTACCGCCCGCTCGGCCTCGGCTACGCCAACCTCGGCGCGCTGCTTATGGCCTTTGGCCTGCCATACGACTCCGACGCCGGCCGCGACTTCGCCGCCACTCTCACCGCGATCCTTTGCGGAGACGCCTACTGGCAGTCCGCACGCATCGCCGAATCCTGCGCCCCCATCGGCGCGGCCACGCCAATCACCCAGCGCACGGAGATTACCGGTGGCGCGTGCCCCGGCTTCTACGTCAATCGCGAACCATTCCTGGACGTCATCCGCATGCACCGCGCCGAAGTCAACAACATCGGCAAGCCCACCATCACCAGCCCGCGCACCACCCCGGAGCACTTCCACGTCCCGCAGCTAGATCAGCTCATCGCCGCCAGCCGCCACGCCTGGGATGGTGCGCTCGCCCACGGCGAGAAGCACGGCTACCGCAACTCCCAGGTCACCGTGCTTGCGCCCACAGGAACCATCGGCTTCATGATGGACTGCGACACCACCGGCGTCGAGCCCGAACTCGCCCTCGTCAAATTCAAAAAACTGGTTGGCGGCGGAATGATCAAGATCGTCAACTCCACCGTCCCCTCCGCCCTCATCAAGCTCGGATACAACGAGGCCCAGGTCAACGCCATCGTCAGTTACATCGACGCCACCGGAACCATCGAGGGCGCGCCCGGAATCAAGCCGGAGCACCTCCCTGTCTTCGATTGCAGCTTCAAGCCCGCCAAGGGCACCCGCTCCATCCACTACATGGGCCACATCAAGATGATGGCCGCCACCCAGCCCTTCCTCTCCGGAGCAATCTCCAAGACCGTCAACCTGCCCCAGGACTGCTCGGTCGACGACATCGCCAAGGCTTACATCGAGGCATGGCGTCAGGGCATCAAGGCCGTCGCCATCTACCGCGACAACTCCAAGGGAACCCAGCCGCTCAATGTCCAGGCCCAGACCGACGACAAGAAGGGAACGCGCGCCGTCGCCGTCACCGCCTCCGCCAATGAACTCGCCGAGGCAGAACACAACCTCGGTGCAGCCACCGACCGCATCGCCACGCTGGAGGCCGCCAACGCAGCTCTGGCCCGCGAACTCAACCAGATTCTCGCCGCCAGCACCCAGAACGCCGATGCGCTGGACGCCCAGACCCCACCGCGCGCCGTCCGCCATCGCCTCCCTGCCGAGCGCGCCAGCGTCACCCACAAGTTCTCCATCGCCAACCATGAGGGATACATCACCGTCGGCCTCTACCCCAACGGCTACCCCGGAGAAATTTTCATCCGCATGGCCAAGGAAGGTTCCACCGTCTCCGGCCTCATGGACAGCTTCGCCACCGCCATCAGCCTCTCGCTACAGCACGGCGTGCCGCTGCGCGTGCTCTGCGAGAAGTTCGCCCACACCCGCTTCGAGCCCTCCGGATGGACCGGCAATCCCGAGATCGGCTTCGCCAAGTCCATCATGGATTACATCTTCCGCTGGATTAATATCCGCTTCCTCTCCGGCCACCAGCTCGACCTCTTCGCCAGCATGAACCCCGCCGCCAGCGAATCCCCCGCCTCGGACGCCGTAGTTGCCGCCTCGGACGCCGTCGTCCCCCATGCCCTCTCCGACCAGGAGATCTTCGACAACGGAGCTGGCAGCCACTATGAAGACCGCACCCCGCCGCAGCACGGAATCCCCCCCGAACCCTCCGCCAGCCTGGATACTTTGTCATCCCGCAGCGCTAGTTTGTCATCCCGCAGCGCATCCGGGGTCCCCGGCGAGCTTGCTCGCTGGGGTGGAGCAGCGGAGGGATCTGCTTCTCCCTACCAGACCGAGGACCGCGGCCTCTACCACCCCTCCGACGCCATGAAGAGCATGTACGACATGGGCGACGCGCCCTCCTGCGCCACCTGCGGCGCCATCATGACCCGCTCCGGCTCCTGCTACCGCTGCATGAGTTGCGGCAGCACCTCCGGCTGCAGCTGAGAGCCTGTACAGAAACTGATTTTTCTCGTTATCGTTGTATGTCGTCATTCTGGCGAAGCCAGAATCTCCGTATTTCGTCGTTGCTGGGTGCCCCATTCCTGCGGCTTCATCGCATGAGTGGGAAGACAAACCGATTCACTGAAAGGAACAAGATGAACGCATTATTGGAAGCGCCGGAACAGATGGCGCGCGCCCGCTCCGAAGAGCCCGAGATCTACCCCTCCGAAGACTGTTGGCGCTTCCGCTGGGCGGGCCAGGACCACGGCTCCTTCGACTCCGAGCAGGACGCCAAGAACGCCGCTCTCCGCTGCAAGAAGCAGACCACCATGCACCTCGCCGCCGCCTCCCTCAACCGCCACTGACTCCTTCGCAATCGGCGAAGTCCTTCGCGGACGGCGCTTCGCGCTATACTCAACCCATGAGCCTCGCCCTCGATCCCGCCACAGAGCAGCGCATCCAGCGTGAGATCGCGCGCGGCGCCTACCGCGAGCCCGCCGAACTCATCAACCGCGCCCTCGACCTCCTCGAATCGCAGGAGAACTGGCTCCTCCGCAACAAGGACGCCATCCACCAGCGCCTCGCCGAAAGCATGGCCCAGGCCGATCGCAACGAGCTTCACACCCCCGAAGAGGTCCGCGCCCTGCTCCACCAGGACCGGCAGAGTCGAGCCAGCCGCCCTCAATGAACCGTTACCAACTCACCGAATCAGCCTCGGATGATCTGCGCGAGATCGTCGCCTATCTCGCCGAGCAAGCCGGAGAAGACACCGCGCTAGGAAGTGCATATTTTAAGTCGTGATAAAACCAGAACCGTCTACAGCACTACACGACGATAAATCTAATATTTCGCGATATGGAGTGCATTGTTGCAGTGCTTTCCTGCACCATAAAGATCAGGGAAGAGAGATAAATGATTAATATTCATTCTATTTAGAGTACGAAGACACTCGTCCCTTTCCACATCGGGAATAATGATCTTGACGAGCGTCACTGAATCATTTTTGCCTATGTGGTTCTTTCGTACCCATCCATCAACCATTTGACCAAGTGGAACTCTTGTGAAGAGACCGGCCTGGCTAACAAGACGTGCATTCTCGTCCTGCTGTGGACGAATATAGGATAGGATAGGCGGGTCGGAGCCCTCGTGGGCTGCTGTGATCTGTTTATTCTTTGCTGAAGTCGGACCGAGTACCCAAACAGCCCGTTGGCCAGATGTTGGCGCTTGAGCTTTAACAAAGGCGAAATATAACGCGACAAATGGTGATTCGGTCCAGTCCAACAATGGTGTAGACATGGCGTTGTGTTGCGCCAATGCCCACCATTCGTCTTCAGAAAGCTCCTTAGTAGGATTCGTACCTCGACGACCACGAGTAGCTAACTTGAATCGTTGAAGATGCCGTGCGGCCGCTGATTTGGCCGATTTCGGCTTCAAATATGAAAACTCACGATCAAGAGTTGACTGCAAAGGCCAAGAGGCATCTCTTTGACCCCGCCAAACATAGTGAGGGTAGTCTAGGAACTCATTCGTTATGTATTCATGAAAGAAATGCCAAGATTTCAGCTTCACCTCTTGTACACCGTCGATGATGTCGCCTTCCGTATACCCAGTAGCCATTTATCTATCCTTGTTCTAAGAGCAACACAGTGATTGAATTTTCGCGTAGCAATTAGAGTAATCCATATTCAGACTGCCTGGTGCCCCATTCATGCGGTCTCATCGAACGAGTGGAATGCGGGGCGATCACACCGCCACCGTAAACGTATCTTCGCTGCGGGTCACCGCGCGGTACAGCGTGTCGCGCTCGAACGGCACCCGCCCGGCCTCGGTAATCAGCCGCACCAAATCCTCCCGCCGCATCCCCTGCGGGGTCGTCGCGCCAGCATCGTGGTAGATCTTCTCCTCGATCACCGTCCCGTCGATGTCGTCCGCCCCGAACCGCAGCGAGATCTGCGCCATCTCCGGCGACACCATCTGCCAGTAGCTCTTCACGTGCGCGAAGTTATCCAGCAGCAGCCGTCCCACCGCAATCTGCCGCAGGTCCATCATCCCCGTCGTCTTCGCAATNNTGCAACTCGCGCAGGCGCAGCATGTGGTCTACCCTGTCCTCGTCGTTCTCCACGTGGCCGTATAGCATCGTCGCGTTCGAGCGCAGCCCGATCTTGTGCGCCGCGCGCGCCGTCTCCAGCCACTCCCCGCCGTCGATCTTGTGGTCGCAGATGATGTGCCGCACGCGGTCGGCAAAGATCTCCGCCCCGCCCCCCGGCAGCGAATCCACGCCCGCAGCCTTCAGCCGCACCAGCGTCTGCTCGATCGTCATCTTGTACAGCTTCGCGAAGAACGCAATCTCCACCATGGTGAACGCCTTCACATGCACCTTGGGAAACCGCTCCTTCAGCCCGCGCACCAGCTCCTCGAAGTACTCGAACGGCAGATCGGCATGGAGCCCGCCCACTATGTGGAACTCCGTCACCGCCTCGGTCAGCCCCGTACCCGCCGTCGCCCACGCCTCCTCCAGCGCCATGGTGTACGTCCCGGCCGCACCCTTCTTCCGCCCGAAGGCGCACAGCCGGCAGCTTGCCACGCACACATTCGTCGGATTGATGTGCCGGTTCACGTTGAAGTAGGCGATGTCCCCGTGCATCCGCTCGCGCACGGCGTTGGCCATCCATCCCACGGCCAGAATGTCCGGGCTGCGATAGAGCGCCACGCCGTCGTCGAAGCTGAGCCGCTCGCCCGCTTCCACCCTGGCCGCAATCGCTCGCAGCCGCGCGTCGCCGGTCATGAACCCGTGCCGCAATCCCGGCTTGGAAGCGAGTGAACTCACGTTGATTTCATTCTATCCCGCCACGGAATTGGGTGCCCTATTCATGCGCGCTCTTTGCCTCAGTGCGTCTCCAGTTCCGCCGAATCCACCATCCGTGGCTGCACCACGATCCCGTCGAACAGCGTCGCCCCCACCAGGTAGTCGCCCACCGGACGCACAAATCGCAGGTTCCAGCCCGTGTCCCACCAGTTCACCCGCATCGACCCAATCTCGACCGCGAAGGCCACCGTCGCCGGCCCGTTGGAGGTCACCAGCATCCGGTTGGCAGCCTCATCGTAGAAGATGTTATTGCCGCCGCGCAGGAACATTCCCTTCACCGTCTGCCAGCTCGCGCCCCGGTTCGCCGAATAGTAGACGCTGTCCCGGTCCGCGACCCACAGCTCCCCCTCGCCGTCCACCGCCAGCGCCGAAAGCTGTCGCGCCCGGCTGGGCACAGCCGCCGCGTGCCACGTCTTGCCGCCGTCCGCCGACATCTCCAGCGTATTCAGGCTCGCCACCGCCACCACCGCCTTCGCCGCCGCCACAAAGCGCCACTCGTCGTTCGCGACCGAAGCCACCTGCACCCACGTCACTCCGCTGGTTACGCTGCGCAACAGCCCCTGCGAGGTCGCCGCAAACAGGATCTCGCCCGACACCGCAAATCCATAGACGCTCGCGTCGAATCGCTTGCCCGCACCCGTGGCAACCGCAACCCGCGCCGCCGTTTCTCCCTTCACAGCCTGTCCCTTCGCCACTGGCCGCCTGCCCGCAGCCGCAGTCTTCGCCGCCGGAGGCGCAGTCTTGACCGCCGCTGCAATCCTCGTGTCGTCGCCCACGCGCTGCCACACCGCGTCCTGTAGCCGGTAGATTCCGTGCTCCGTGCCCGCCAGTATCGACCCGTCCGGCGCTTGTCCCAAGCTGAATACATCGTGCCCATCCAGCCCGCCGCTCACCTGCGACCAGCTCAGCCCGCCCGAATGGCTCACAAAGACGCCGCCGGACTCCTTATCGTTCACCACGCCCACATACAGCGTCGCCGCGTGCTGCGCGTCCGCGACGTACGCCGTCACCTGCCGCGCCGAAAATCCGCTGTTCGACGGCAGAAAGCTACTGCCCCCGTCATTGCTGGCCAGCACGCCCTGCCGGTCGGTCGCCAGCAGCACATGCTGCGAGTTTGCCGGGTCCACATACACGTCGTTCACGATCACATCTGCCCCGGTCGTCTGCACCCAGAACTTTCCTGCATCGTCCGTGCGATAGAGCCCTTCCGTCGTCCCTGCGAACACCGTGTCTAGGTGGTTTGGGTCCTGCATCAGCACCCGCGTCCTCCGCGCCGCCGTCGGAATGCCCTGGGCTTTATTCACGCCAACCCCGCCAGTGAACTTCACCCCTCCGTCCACGCTCTTGTAGATCCCCGAGCACGCGCTGAGGTACACCACCAGCGGTTGCGTCGGGTCCATCAGGATCGAAAACACGTCCGAGTCTTCGATAATTCCCTGCTTGATGCTCGTCCAGTTCGCTCCCCCGTCCATGGTCTTCCAGGCCAGGTGCCATGTGCCCGCGTAGATGGTATCGGGGTCCGTCGGATCCACGGCCAGCGACTCGATCTCGTGGATCTCCTTGCTGTCCTCGGGGCTGATCCTCTGCCAGTGCGCCCCGCTGTCCATCGAGCGGAAGACCCCATCCAGCGTTCCCGCCACCAGCACCTTCGCGTCCGAAGGTGCCACTGCCAGCGCGCGGATCGACTGTCCGCGCATCTCCGGCTGGCTGGTCCACGTCGCCCCGCCGTCCCTGCTGATAAACAGCCCTCCGTCCGGATGGTCGCCCAACGCATAGGCCGCCGTCAGCAGATGTTTGGGGTCCGCCGCGTCCACCAGTATTTTTTTTATGACCAGATCGTCGCGGTTGTCCATCCGCGCCAGCCGCTTCCAGTTCCTGCCGCCGTCCGCCGACTCATAGACCCAGCCGTTGGCCGCCCCCAGATACAGGTGCGCGTGGTCCCGCGAGTCCGCCGCAAAGGCGCGCGCGCTCCCGCCATCCGGTCCAAAAGGGAACCACGAGACAGCGCGGGCCGCAGGGCAAACAATGCCCAGAACCAGAACAGTCCAAAATGTGTACATCCATCTGAGTCTGCAATTCAACGTTGCTGTCCAATCCCGTCGCAATAGCTTCCAAACGATTTCTGTCGATGAGATATGCTCATCATTCTGGCGTAGCCCCAAGAGTCGTCATTCTGGCGCAGCCCCAAGAGTCGTCATTCTGGCGTAGCCCCGAGAGTCGTCATTCTGGCGTAGCCAGAATCCCCGTATTGTCGTTCGGTTTGGATAAGTAATCATTCTGGCCTGTCCACAATCCCGGTATTTATCTTTCTGCCTCGCAATACACCTTTGGGAAAACTGCATTGCCTCTCTTTAGAATACAGAGTCCCGAAGCCAACTTCGCACCCCATCCCAGCACAAAGGCTGACTGGGAACCAACCCAGTCAGCCTTCTGTGCTTCTGCTTCCTTCAGTTGCCGGTGACTACTTCGCCGCCGCCTTCTTTGCTGCCTTCTTCACAGCCTTCACCGGCGTCCGGGGCACAGCCTTCACTGCGCTCTCGTCCACCGCCGTGTCGCTGGCCACCGGGTTGACTGCGCCCGCCGGAATCAGCGTCGTCGTCACCGTCTTGCCTTCATCGGTTCCGGTGTACACCAGGATGCGCGACGGATCGATGCCCTTCTCCGTCACCAGGTAGTCCTTGGTGTTGACCGAGCGTTCCGCGGCCGCGCTCGGCTTGGCGGCATGGTGCTTCATCTTCGCTGCCCTGGCCTCGGCCTTGGCCTCAGCCGCCTGTTCCTTGGCGTCTTCGTTGCCAACCAACGCCAGCTTGGCATCCGTGGAGCGCTGCAGGCTGAGGGCGACATCGTCCAGGCACGCCTTGGCTTCGTTGTCCACGCGCGTCGGGCGCTTTGCATCGCGCTCGAAGCTCGTCGGGCACAGGCTCGTGGCCAGCGGCGCCGCAGGCGGTGGTGGCGGAGGCGGCGCAATCACATTCACGCTGGTCGTCGCCGACTCGTTGTGTCCCTTGTCGTCGGCCACACCGCAGGTCACCGTAATCGGTCCCGGTGCCGCGCCCGCTGTAGAAAGCGTCGCCGTGGGGGTGACGCTGCTGATCGATCCGGCGGATGCGTTGTAGCTGTAGGTCAGCGGGCGGTTCTGCGGGCTGACCGCGCTCGCCGAAATCGTCGAAGAGTCGCCCGGGTTCACCGACGTAGGATTCGCCGAGCAGGTGATCGTCGGAGGATCGAACGCCTTCACCGTGAACGTCGCCGAGCAGTCCGCCATCTGGCCGGGCTTCACGCCCTCCGCCACATGGCCCTTCACCGTGTACATCCCCGGCGCCGAGGCCTTGCTGTCCACGTTCGCCGTCGCCGACGTTCCCGAGATCACTCCGCCATCCGTCGTCCAGGTATAGGTCGCCGTCTTCTTCGGGTTCAGGTTCAACGCCACGCCCGTCACCGTGATCGGGTCACCCGGATAAACGCTGGCCGGAGCAACCGAGCAGCTGTAAGTCACTGGCGGAGGAGGAATGATGTGGCCAAAGTGCGTCACAATGCCGGTGCTCAGTTCCACTGCTTCCAGATTGGTGCGCCCGCCCAGCACGCCGCCCGTCGGAATCCCAACATAAGGACCGAAATCAGCGTGAATATAGCGATAGTCGGCCTCGAAGAGGCGAATGCTGAAGCGGTTGTCCCAGAACGGCAGGTTGTAGTCCGCGCCGCCGCCGGCCGTCAGCGCAACACCCCATGTGTACGGTTCATGCTCCACAAAGCCAGGGACCTCGCTGTTCGGGCCGCCCAGCCTCGCGGCGCCAACCAACCCATGTCCGAACAGAGTGAAGTTCTCCATGGGATAGCGGAAGATCGGACCAACCGAGATTCCGGACACGCCATCGTTCACGCCATCCGGGTGGTTGGTATAGATGGCCTCTCCGCCAAAGTATCGATTGGCGTAGTACGCGCCGCTGGCGATCACGCCTGCGTTGACCGAGGAGTACGGAATCCCCGCGGGCGCGAGCCGCCCATGCGCTCCAAAGTACGAGTAGCCCAGGAAAATATCCACGCGAGACGGGTTTGTCCCCGACACGGGTGCGGGTGCGGCAGGTGTCTGTGCACTCAGGTTTGCTGCAACAAGGCTGACTGCACATGCAGCCAGCACCAATCTGCCAAGACTGCGAAACGTGTGATATACCATTCAACTTCCTCCACTGAAATCCCTTGTTCTAGAGCGAATTGAGATTCATCGCTTTGAACCTGCTGTAATCGGGTCAACAAAAGTTTACCGCAGTTGCCCGTCCTGTCCAGTGCAAAATGCGCCCTGGTTCATACATTGCAATGATTTACCGCCAACCAACCGTCCATCCTCAGACCTCGAAATCAGCCTCCAGCAAAATCAAACAGCCAAACCGAATCCCTTTCAACCCCTCCCTGTGCCGCATCCCTCAGGCCAGGTTCAACACCTTCCGCACGGACCCACGCTCCGCCTGGATCTTCTCCTGTAGCAGCGTTATCGCATACAGCAGTTGCTCCGGCCGCGGAGGGCACCCCGGAACATAGATATCCACCGGAACAATTTGGTTGACTCCCTGCACCACCGCATAATTGTTGAAAACTCCGCCCGAGGTGGCGCAAGCGCCCATCGAGATCACCCATTTCGGCTCCGGCATCTGCTCGTACAGCCGGCGCACCACCGGTGCCATCTTCTGCGAAACCCGTCCCGCCACAATCATCAGATCGCTCTGCCGCGGAGAGGGCCGGAAGACCTCCGCCCCAAACCGCGCAATGTCGTAGCGCGAGCCGCCCATCGACATCATCTCGATGGCGCAGCACGCCAGCCCAAACGTCATCGGCCATATCGAGTTCTTCCGCACCCAGTTGATCGCCGCATCCAGAGACGCCAGCACAATCCCCTCCGGCTGCTCGTCCCCCCAGTTCACCTCGCGCAGCTTCTCCCGGTTCGCGCCCGAGCTCTCCAGCGCCCCGAAGATGGTCCGGTCATTCCCCTGACGCCCCGTCGCCGGGCCGCCTTCGCCAAAATTCCGATCTGAGTTCAAGGCCATATCTCTTTGCTTAATAATATAACCCGCTTTCCAGTTCGCGCTTCGTGTGCGTCCGTCAACCCTCAGCCAATCCATGCAGAAAACCTTACTCTCACGCCGGGTGCCCCAGGTGCCTCGCTTTTGGGCACCTGGGAGAGTGGGTGCCCCAGGCGGGTGCCCCAGGTGCCTCGCTTTTGGGCATCTGGGAGAGCCAGCGCATCAATCGAAGACCGACCGTCGTCTTCTATCCCAATCCATAAACTGAAAAGGCTGGCAGGAGAATTCCCCCTGCCAGCCTCTTCGATCGAGCGTTGAGTCCGTTACTGGATCGGCTTGCGCCCCTCCACCTTGATCTTGCTTTCATCCACCGGCGTCAGTCCGGTGGTATCCAGCGTTGCGCCCAATGGAACCAGAGTGGTGGTTACCGTCTCTGAATCCGTCGTGCCGGTGTAGAGCTCGATCCGCGATGCGTCGATGCCCTTGTCGGTCACCAGGTAGTCCTTGGTATTGGCAGCGCGCTCTGCGGCCACCCTTCCCTTGGACCGGCGGGCCTCTTTGGCGTCTTCCGTACCAACCAGTGCCAGCTTGGCATTCGGGTTCTGCTGCAGACTCATCGTGACGTCATCCAGGCAGGCCTTGGCCTCGTTGTCCACGCGCACCGGCCGCGCCTTGTCGCGCTCGAAGCTGGTGGAGCACAGCGAACTGGTTGTCGGCAGCGCAGCAACCGGAGTAGGCGGTGGCGGTGGTGCCAACACACTCACAGTCGTCGTTGCCGTTGCCTGCTTGCCAGTGTCATCCGCCACATTGCAGGTCACCGTAATCGGCCCCGCAGCCGCGCCCACCGTCGACAGGGTTGCCGATGGAGTGACGCCGCTGATCGATCCGGCCGTTGCATTGTAGCTGTAGGTCAGAGGACGGTTCTGCGGGCTGACTGCGCTCGCCGTAATCGTCGAGTTGTCGCCCGGATTCACCGTCGTCGGGTTCGCCGAGCAGCTGATCGTCGGCGGCGCAAAGTCCTGCACCGTGTAGGAGGCCGTGCAGTCAGCCGACTGTCCAGCCCTCGATCCTTCGGTTACATGGCCATTGACCGTATAACTTCCGGGGGTTTTGTTGCTCACCGTCACCGTGCTGCTGCTCCCGTTCACCGCGCCCCCACTGGAGGTCCAGCTATAGGTCGCCGTCCTCTTCGGGTTCAGGTTCAGCGCCGAGCCCGTCACCGTGATCGGCTCGCCGGGAAACACGGTCGCCGGGTTCGCCGAGCAGCTATACGTCACTGGCAGCGGCGGTGTGATGTTTCCAGCGTGCCACACCAGTCCGATGCTGGCCTGCAGGCCCGGAAGGTGCGCGCGTCCGCCCAGTGGATTTTGATTTTTGTAAACCAAATTACCATTAGGAGGCGTTCCGAAGCTCACATTGTTGTAGGTATAGTCGATCTGCATCAGGCGCAGCGACACCACCCGAGCCAGGTTGATGTCCAGCCCGCCGCCCGCGGTATATGACGGACCACCCCACGTCCAGGGATTGTGGTAGGTATACCCAACGGGGAAACCGACCCTGGTGTTCGGTCCGGCCAAACGTACAACCCCAACCAGGCCGTGCGCGAACAGGCTGAAGTGGTTGAAATTGTCGCGCACGATCGGACCGGCCTCGACATCGTAGAGTCCGTCGTTATTGCCATCCGGGTGCGCTTCAAAAGCCGCTTCCAGGCCAAGGTGCCGGTTGAAGTAGTAACTGCCGCTGGCATATGCGCCCAGACGAATGTCGTTGTAGGAGATGCCCACATCGGTGTCCGCGCCATGCGCCTGGAAGTAGGAGTAGAGCGTGGCGAAATCGAATCGCGAGTTGTATACCGCGCCACTGGTCTTTGCTGCCGGCGCGCTCTGGGCCGGAAGATTCAAAGAGGCCATGGGCATGACGCAGGCTCCAGCCAGCGCAACGCGTACCAGAAAACGGGTCAGTTTCTCTATCTTGTTCATAGTCCTATACCTCCAGGTTAGGCCGTTTGGCCGTTCATTCTGACTTAGGCCGGATGGCCCAGTGCACAAGTGGATAAAAAATCTCGTAGATCGCGTGCACAATATCGATCATTTCTCTTTTGGCAAATAAAAAACAATGGGCCAATAGATGCACAAAACACAGATATATGGACTCTTGGCCATCCTTCGGCCAGGAGCACAGCAATTGCAGACGGCAACTTCTAAAAAAATAGAGATTGCCTGCTATTTCCGTTGGGATGCGCTCACGCGATAAAAAGGTTGCCACCCGTTGCTTTTATTCGCCGCCAAACCTTCATGTGCAATCTAGCTCACCCCGCGGTCGGACACACCCCTGCATCCCAGCGCATGTACCCCTGACCACTTACCCCTGGACCTCGAACCTACCCAGCATTCGTCTTCATCGCCGCCAGCAGCGCCTGCTTCAGCTCCTTCTGCTCGGCCGCATCCAGCTTCGCCCCATCGCGCGTGATGTAGAAGACGTCGATCGCCGTCTCCCCCTCGGTGTCCACCAGCGCCACGTCGATATTGCATCCCCGCTCCGCCAGCGCAAGGCTGATCGCACGCAGCAGCCCGGGAATGTCCTGCGCCACCACCTGCAGCAGCGTACTGTGCGACGACACCTCGTCGTCGTAGTCCACCCGCGCCTCCACCACCACCTTGGGCAGCTTTCTGCGTCCTCGCCGCCGCCCGCTCAGCAGCTTCTCCACCGACAGTTTGCCCGCCATCGCATCGTGAATGCTGGCCACAAACGCCGCGTGCTCCGACGCATTCATCTCCAGCGTGCGGAAGGTGTCGGTAAACCGGAAGTTGTCCACCACCACGCCCTGCAGATTGCCGAACGCGTCCGCCGTAACGATGTTCATCCCCCACGCCGCCAGAGCTCCCGCCATATCGGCGAACAGCAGCGGGCGGTCGCGCGCCAGAAGCGTGATGCCGCTCGACCCCGGTGCATGGCGAAACTCGATCTGCACCGGATCGTCCGCCAGCCGTTCCGCCATATCGAAGTGCAGCCTCACCTGTTCCGGCGTGCGTGTGCGCAGATACCGCTCCGGGAACCCCGCCAGAAACGCCTCCACATCGGCGCGCCGCCCCGGCAGCAGAGCCGCCACGCGGTCCACCAGCTCCTTGCCGATGCGCACTCCCACGCGCTCGTCGTCCACGCTGCGGTCCAGATAGCTGGCCGTGGCCAGATACAGCCTCCACAGGTTCTCCGCCTTCCATGGCGTCAGCGCGTCCGGGTGTACCGCCTGAATGTCCGCGTAGGTGAACAGCGTCAACATGCGCAACGCCTCCAGCGTCTGCACCTTCGCCGCGAACGCGCGCACCGTCTCCAGATCGAAAATGTCCCGCCGCAGCGCGGCGCTCATCTCCAGATGGTTGCGGATCAGCCCCAGCATCAGCTCGCTCTCGTATGTATCCAGAGCCAGCCGCCCGGCCACGTTCTCCGCCATCTGCGCGCTCTCCAGCGCGTGGTTGTCGCTGCTTCGTCCCTTGCCCGTATCGTGCAGCAACCCCGCCAGGAACATCAGCTCCGGGTGCTGCACATCGCGCAGGATGCCGCCAAACCGTCCCGCCCACACGCTCATCTGCCCGGTCTGCGCCTGCTCCAGCCCGTGCAGTGTGTCGATCACAACCAGGGTGTGCTCATCCACCGTATAGCGGTGGTACGCATCGCGGATCACCAGCGCGTCGATGCCGTGGAACTCCGGGATCAGCAACTCCAGAATCCCCAGCGTGTGCATCATGCGCAGCGCCTTGCCCGCAAAAAAACCCAGCAGAATCTCCTGAAGATTCCGCCACAGCGACGGCCCCTCCTCCAGGTGCGCCGAAAGCAGCGGCAGCCCCTGCGAGATTCTCTGCTCGCTCCCGCGTTCCAGCCCACAGCCCGACCGCGCCATCGCCGCAAACAGTTGCAGCACCACGTCCGGGTCCATGGCCGGATCGCCCGCCCTCTGGGCCGCTCCATCCAGCACCGCTCGTCCGCCCGTCACCCGGAAGCCCACCGCCGCAGGCTGCGCCCCGCGCCGCGCCTTGGCAAATGCCGCCTTCGCCGATGCGGTCCAGCGCATCTTGCGCGGTTTGTTTCCAGCGGCCTCTTCCAGCATCTGGGTCAGGCAGCGCTCCACGCTGCGCGCGTTGCGGAAGTAGAGCCGCATCCAGTACGCCGCCTCCACCCCCTCCGCCGCCGGGTCCGCCAACTGTTCCAGCCGCCGCGCACCCATTCCGATCCCCATCGCCGCCGCCGCGTCCTGGCTGTGCCAGTCCAGCGTATTGTCATCCCGCTCATGCCGGTAGTGCAGAAAACAGCGCACCGTGAACAGGAATCCCACCGCCTGGCGAAACTCCTCCCTGTCGCGCGCCAGCCCGCCGTTCGCCAACCCGCCGTTCGCCAATCCGCCGCCCGCCGGGTGTCCCACATCCAGATTTTGAGATGTGGGATTTTGCGCGGGTACCCCACGTCTCGATTCTGAGACGTGGGCCGGGGCCGGTCTTCCTATCTCCTCCAGCCGCTCCAGCCACGCGCACACATGCACGTCCCGCAACCCGCCGGGACAGTCCTTGATGCTCGGCTCCAGGTGGAACGGCGTATCGCCATACTTGGCGTGCCGTTCGCTGGTCAGTTGCGCCAGTCCGGCGGCCAGCGCCTTGTTCTCACGCTCCAGCATCTTGGGGAAACCCACATCCGCCATCCGCCGATAGACCGCCTCGTCGCCCGTCAGCAGCCTGTGGTCCAGCAGCGCGATGGTGAACTCCGCGTTCTCCGTGTCGAAGCGCTCCGCCTCGCTGCGCTTCCGGCTGGTCGGCGACAGCCGAAGCCCGCAGTCCCAAAGCTGCTGGCTGATCCGCCGGATCGGCTGCTTGATCTCCGCCTCCGAAACCTTCCCATCCAGCAGATACAGCAGGTCCACGTCCGAGTAAGGAAACAGCTCCCGCCGCCCGTATCCGCCCACCGCCAGCACGGCAATCCCATGGCCCAGCACCGGCGTCTCCACCACCGCCTGCTTCCACAGCCCCACAATCAGCTCATCCACCGCCGCCGAGCGCGCCGCCACCGTCACCGCGCCCGTCGCACCCGTGGCGAACGCGCCGCGAATCTCCAGCATCCGCCGCTGGTACTGCCCGCACAACCCCTCGCCTGTGGTCTCGTCTTCGCTCATAGCTGTTTGGATAAGGTAGTACTACCAGCATACAGCCTGCCCATCTCAGCGCAATTCCGCCGTTTGCGCCCATCTCGCCGACGTTCGCATTTTGATAGTCATCTCGACCGGCATCTCCTCCAAAAAACTCCGTCATCCCGACCGAAGCAACGGACAGTCTCATCGTCCGTTGCGAAGTGGAGGGACCCCCGCATTTCGCCGTTGCCTGTTTTAGCCTCTCAGTTCGCCGTGGGGTTCTTCTCCGCGTGATCGACCACAAGCATCTCCACTGGAGCATTGCTCACTTCCAGCTTGAGGCCGAGCTTCTGCACCGACTGGAAGACTAACGGATCGAGGGGACCACCTACGGTTGATTGAAATGGGTCTTGGACTAGCGATTCAGCCATTGGCATCGCCTTGGAGGAATGCACCGTTACCTGATAATCGCCCTTGAGTCCTGTCCGATCCACAACCGCCTTCCAATCGCCTCCGTATTCGGACGAATCCAACCTGTTGCCGCCAATTCCGCTGCCCCCACGCAAAAGCTTGGTCAACAGGTCGGCAAACCCCTCCATGGTTATCTTGTTCGATTGCAGAGTTGTTCCTTCGCTGTGGCCGTTGATGAAGCTGAAGCGAATTGGCCCGTCCGGTGTAACGAGATTCTCCACGCCGTACTGTGGGCCGAAGTTGCCAGTAGCGTTCACGTCAATCGGTTGGACGGACGCTGGAGAATCCGCGAGATTCGGCCCTCCTTTGGCGACCACCAGAGCCAGCACCTGCTGGTTCTTGGTCTCGCGGTGAACCACCAGTTTGAAGCGGTCTTCCAGCAGCGCCTGTAGCATCCTTGGCGCGTCGTCTATGGAAGCTCTGGTGGGCATCTTGGCCACAATGTCGAATCGCTGGCCAGTGATCCAATCCGGCCCGCTGATCTGATACACCTTCACGTTGTATGCGATGGCAATCAGGTCGATGAGCGGCAGGAAGTTGTACTCCGCCTGCGAAACATCGATGTGCGCGCCCATCCTCGGATGTACTGAATTGACAATGACGCCGGGTTGAAGTTTTACCTTTCCGGCCTTCACGTCAGCCTCAAACTGCGCCGAAGCAGCATGAGCAGAATCAATCGTCACTGGAGCTGCCGCCTTCACTGTAGCCGAAACGAAGGCCAGCTTGCCTGCAGCCACTTGACCAGAATTGCCCGTCTGCCCAAACGCCACACCGGCAACTATCAGTAGCCCAACAGCAATGCCGCGTCCAAACCCATCTCGCATCGCACTACTCCGATCCGGCCGACGCAGAAGCAAGGTGCCATAAGTCGGAGTGCCCAGGTCTCAATGTTGAGACCTGGGAATCTCCCGCCGCAAAACCAAACCACCCCTACAGCGCGATCTCGCCCCGCTCGTCATTTCGGATGCGGATCGCCTCGTCCACCTTCGACACAAAAATTTTGCCGTCGCCGATGGTTCCCGTGCGCGCCGCGGTCAGAATCGTCTGGATCGCCTTCTCCACCATCTCGTCCGGAACCACCATCTCCAGCTTCACCTTGGGCAGCAGATCGACGGAATACTCGCGTCCGCGATAGAACTCCGTGTGCCCCTTCTGCCGCCCATGTCCGCGGGCCTCCAGAATCGTCATTCCCTGCACGCCAATCTCCACCAGCGCGTCCTTCACTGCATCCAGCTTCGACGGCTGGATCACTGCTTCGATCTTCTGCATTTAATTCATCCTCTCGCTTGCTTGCCTTCAGGCAAGCTATTGCATACTACGCCTCCCCCGGTTCCGGCTGCCACCCCCGGAGGAAGAAAGAGGCGCAGCCCCGACTCAGGCTGTGTACCCCTCAAAAATACCCGCTCGACCGGTCCGCCATGGCGGGTGCCCCATCCATTCCGCGTTCTCTGCGGAATGGGTGGGAGTCCGCGTCAATACAGTCCATCAATGCGCCCAGATCAATGCGCCCATTCGTAGCCTTCCTCCCCGTGCTGCGAGAGGTCCAGACCTTCTGCCTCCTGCTCCGCGCTCACTCGCAGTCCAATCGTCTTGTCCACGAGAACAAGAATGACCAGCGTGCCCACAATCGCCAGTCCCCATGCAATCCCCACGCCCATCGCCTGGTTCAGGATCTGGTGCGTGTTGCCCTCCACCAGCCCGGTTGCCTTGCCCGCGCCGAAGATCGGGTTGATCGCGCTTCTGGCAAACACGCCGGTCAGCAGCGCGCCAATCGTTCCGCCCGCGCCATGCACGCCGAATGCATCCAGCGAATCGTCATAGCCAAACCATATCTTCACCTTCACCACCATGAAGAAGCAGCACGCGCCCGCGATCAGCCCAATCGCAATCGCCGCCATGGGCGACACGAAACCCGACGCCGGAGTGATTGCCACCAGTCCCGCCACCGCGCCCGAGATCGCGCCCAGCGCCGATGGCTTGCCGTTGCGAATCCACTCCATCGCGCTCCATCCAATCGCCGCCGCCGCCGCGCCGAAGTGCGTCGCCACAAACGCCGAGGTCGCCAGCGTTCCCGCCGCCAGCGCCGATCCCGCGTTGAACCCGAACCAGCCCACCCACAGCAGGCACGCCCCGATAAAGCTCAGCACCACGGAGTGCGGCTGCATCGCCATCTTCGGATAGCCAATCCGTTTGCCCAGATAAAGCGCCGTAATCAGTGCCGAAACACCCGACGTCACATGCACCACGGTCCCGCCCGCAAAGTCCATGCACGGGAAGCGCCCGCCCGCCGCGTTCAGCAGCCCGCCCACGCCCCACACCATGTGCGCCATCGGGCTATAGACCACAATCGTCCACAGCACCATGAACACCAGCATCGCCGAGAACTTCATCCGCTCGGCGAACGCGCCGGTAATCAGCGCCGGAGTGATGATCGCAAACATCAGTTGATAAATCATGAACGTCTGTAGCGGAATGGTGGGCGCATACGGGCTCGGCTCCAGCCCCACCCCGCGCAGAAACACATTGTGCAGCCCGCCGATAAACGCGTTCCCACTGCCGAACGCCAGCGAATAGGTCACCAGCGCCCACAGCACGGTCACCACCGCCATCATGGCGAAGCTCTGCATCATGGTGCCCAGCACGTTCTTCTTGCGCACCAGTCCGCCATAGAACAGCGCCAGCCCCGGCCCCGTCATCAGCAGCACCAGCGCCGCCGAGGTCAGCATCCACGCGTTGTCGCCCGAGGTCTGCGCCGTGGCAATCGCCGCCGTCTGCGCCGACACCTGCTTCTCCAGCGCGGCGATGCGCGCCGACTCCGCGCTCACCGGCGCGCCCGGCACATCGGGCGCCACCAGCATCATCGCCGGCAGCGGAGCCTGTGCCTCTGCCCTCATTCCAACCATCGACGGACAGCCCGCCACCACCCCTACCAACACCGCCAGAGACACCTTCAGCCACATTGAACGCATCGGCCCATCACCTGTATTTAAGCTCGGCCCACACACAACCACGTCGCCTCCCGCTCCCGCAATGAGACCTTCCGCCCGGAGACCTCACGCAAAGCGTCCTTGCGCGACGTTCGGCTCCGTGCATCCTGCGACACAATCTGTGTGATTTTTGCTGCCTTGAGTACTCTACACAACCAACCCGTAAACAAACCATAAAATCTAGCGGTAACATTTACGCGTCGGCCCTCACCCAGCCTGCCCGTAGCTCGCCCCCGGCCCGTGCTTGCGGAAGTAGTGCCGGTCCAGCAGCGCCTGGCTCACCCCATCCGCATCCGCCTTCAGCGTCAGCGTCCGATGCGCCATGCGCGCCACGTACTCCAGAATCACCGCGTTGTGCGCAGCCTCCTGCGCATTTCTGCCCCATGTAAACGGCCCATGTCCGGCCACCAGGCACGCCGGAACCCCCAGCGGATCGATCGCCGGACGGGCAGGTCCGTCAGTGCCCGCCGCCGTCGCCGCAAACCGCCGCACAATCGCAACTCCCGTCTCATAAACGTAGCGCCCACTCACAGCCTCGTCGCTCAGCGGCGCGGTGCATGGCACCGGCCCATAGAAATAATCCGCGTGCGTCGTCCCCAGCGCCGGAATCGCCATCCCTGCCTGCGCAAAGCTGGTGGCAAACTCCGAATGCGTATGCACCACCCCGCCAATCGCCGGAAACTCGCGATACAGCAGCGTATGCGTCTCCAGGTCAGACGAAGGCTTCAGCGTTCCCTCAACCACCTTGCCGTCCAGGTCGGTCACCACCATCATCTCAGGCCGCAGCTCGTCGTACTCCACCCCCGACGGCTTGATCACCACCAGCCCTTCGGCGCGATCCACCCCCGACGCATTGCCAAACGTGTAGAGGACAAGCCCTCGCTTCACCAACTCCAGGTTGGCGTCCAGCACCGCCGTGCGCAGTTCCTTAAGCAGCATGATTAACAGAATAGTACGGTTGCAGGGTAATAAATTGTCATTCTGACCCTGAGCGCAGTCGATGGGGAAGAATCCCCGTATTTGTCTTTCGCTCCCGCAAAGCCGCTTCAGGAGGACCGTCCTCTACCGCAACTGGTTCTCTTCGCGCGAACTCAGCCGCACAATCCGGTCCACAACGTACGGGGGGTGCTGGGCCGGAGAGTGAAAGAAGAGGACCTGAAGCTCACCCAGCAGCCCAATCCCCAGCATCTGCACGCCCGCCAGGATCAGCACTCCCGCAATCACGAAGATCGGCCCATGCGCCATCATCACGCTATGCCCGGTCAGAACTTTGAGCGCCAGCAACCACGCCGCCAGTCCGCTGCCCGCGATCATAGCCAGCGCGCCGATCGACCCAAAGAAGTGCAGTGGTCGCGTCACATAGCGCATCAGGAAACGGATCGTCAGCAGGTCGAAGAAGACCCCCACCGTGCGCGACAGCCCGTAGTGGCTCTCGCCGTGCTGCCGCCGCGGGTTCGTGATCGGCACCTCGCAGATGCTCGCCCCGTACCAGCTCGCCAGCGCCGGAATGAAGCGGTGCATCTCGCCGTATAGCGGAATATTCTGGATCACCTCGCGCCGGTACGCCTTGAACGTCGTCCCGAAGTCGTGGATGCCCACCCCACTGATGCGCGCCATGATCCAGTTGGCGCAGTGCGACGGAATCCGCCGGAACAGCAGGTTGTCCTCGCGCTGCGTCCTCCATCCGCTCACCACGTCGTACCCCTCCTCCAGCCTGGCCAGAAAGTTGGGAATCTCCTCCGGCGCGTGTTGCAGGTCGCCGTCCATCGAGATCACCATCTCGCCCTGCGCGTGGTCGAACCCCGCCGCCAGCGCCGGCGTCTGCCCGAAGTTCCGCCGCAGCTTGATCGCCAGCACCCGGCTGTCCACCGCCGCAATCTCTTCCAGCAACCGGTACGTCCGGTCGTTCGACCCATCGTCCACAAACACCATCTCAAAGCTCTCGCCCACATGCTCCATCACCAGCTTCACCCGGTCGTAGAGCGTGGTCACGTTCTCTTCTTCGTTGTGGAACGGAACAACAATGGAGTATTTCGGCACTCTAAGATGATACGCCCGCCGGACCCGGACTTTGTTCCAGCCGTCATCCTGAGCGGAGTGGCTCACAGCTTCATCGTGAGTCGCGCAGTCGAAGGACCCCCGCATTTGTCTTGTCGTGTTTACGGGTGCCCCATCCATTCCGCGTTCTCTGCGGAATGGGTGGGATTCTCCATCACCGGGGAATCAACCGAGGTACGCAATTCGCACCCCCAGCCGATTTTGCCTCGACGCGCCAATCGCCGTGGCTTCAAAATAGAAGCAGAGCCATGCGCCGGGGCCGCTCCGTCTCCCGGTGCAAGGAGAGGGCATGAAGCGCATCTTCACCATTCTGATGATCGTCGCCGTATTCATCTTTGGCCTCGTCTGGCTCACCCACCGGGCCAGGGCGCGCGCCGGCAACAACGCCAAGGCCGTTGCGCGCAACCAGGCCGCCGGCATCTCCAGCCACGGGACGCCCGCATCCGCTCCCGCCGGCCAGAAGTCCCAACCCGCGCAATCCGCCGCGGCCAGCCCATCCACCACCCCGGCCGGCAACACCGCGCTCACCCCTCCCACCGCCGACTCCATCAGCCGCACCCCCCCCAGCGGCGCCGTCTTTGCCGGCAAGGGTAAGTTCCAGCTCTACCGCCAGGGAGACATCACCTGGCGCCTCGACACCGACAGTGGTGCCGCCTGCATTCTGTTTGCCACCGACGCCCAGTGGCACAAGCCCCAGGTCTACAGCCACGGATGCGGCGCCGCCTGACGCCTGGCAGCGCAATGTTTCCTCGGAGGTCAGATGAACCGAATCCCCGCATTCGCGCTCCTCGCAATCCTCAGCGCTCTTCCACTCTCCGGCCAGACAAGCCAGTCCGATTCGCAGACCTTGCAACAAATACTGGTCGAACTTCGCAGCATGCACAACGATGTCCGTCTCAGTTCGACCACGCCGATTCTGCTCGCCGAATATCAGGTTCAGCAGGGCTTTGTTGCCCGCGCAACTCAGCGCCGCGACGACCTTCGTTCAAAGCTTACCGAGATTAAGAGCAAAATGTCTGAGGTTGACACCCAGATCGCTAAAACCGAAGAAGAGGCACTCACGACATCGGATCACAACCAGAAGCAGAATCTAACCGACATGGCGGAGAACCTCAAATCACTTGCGTTGGCCCCGATGAAAAAACAGGAACTGGACACCACCAATGACTTACAGGACGCCGAGACCGCACTGGCAAAAGAGCAGAACACGCTGACAGGCATCAAGGACCAGCTCGACAACATCGTCAAAAAGCTCCAGCCCGCAGTCAACTGATAAATTCTCCTGCCCCTCGCCCTCAGCCCATAGCAGAAACGCACAATCCTCCCACCCCCCCCGCGTCCAGATGGACTCTTCATCCGTCTATGGATTATCGTGATTACGCCGCGCCGCACGTGCGCCAGCTCTTTTGTTTCAATTCCAGCCCCGAAAGGCAGCCCGATCCCATGTCATCCAAAAAAGTAACTCGCCGCGATTTTGTCAGCGCCTCCAGCTTCATCGCCCTCGGACTGCCTGTCGTTCTGGGCCGCTCCTATCCCCTCTTTGCAGCGCCTGCCGCTTCGTCCACCGCAACCTACACGCCCCCCCAGTCCCCGCGCACCACGCTCAACTTCAACCTCGACTGGAAGTTCATCCGTGAAGACGTCCCCGGCGCCGAAGCGCCCGCCTTCGACGACGCAGCATGGTCCTCCGTCGCCACCCCGCACAGCTTCAACGACGTCGATAGCTTCCGCAAGCTCATCTCCCACGGCGGAGGCGACACCGGAACCTACAAGGGCCTCTCCTGGTATCGCAAGCACTTCCGTCTGCCCGCCGCGCTCGCCAATCACCGCGTCTTCCTCGAGTTCGAGGGCATGCGCCAGGCCGGAGACATCTTCGTCAACGGCAAGCAGGTCGGCCTCTACGAGAACGGCGTCACCGCCTACGGCATCGACATCACCGACGCCCTCGCGCCCGCCGGCAAGCAGAACGTTCTCGCCGTAAAAGTCGACAACTCCGGCCGCTACACCGAGCGCGCCTTCTGCGCCGCCAACCCCAAGAACGCCGACGGCACCCCCTGCGCCCCCACGGGCTTCGAGTGGAACGCCAACGACTTCAACCCCAACCACGGCGGCATCAACCGCTCCGTCTGGCTGCATGTCACCGGTAATATCCATCAGACCCTCCCGCTCTACTACGGCCTGGAGAGCCAGGGCGTCTACATCCACGCCGGCAACTTCAACATCGCCAGGAAGACCGCCGATGTCACCGTCGACGCCGAGGTCCACAACACCTCCGGCGATCGCGCCACGGTCGGTCTCTCGGCCCTCGTCGTCGATCGCAACGGCCACGTCCGCGCCCAGTTCGAGGGCGACCCCGTCGACATGGTGGACGGCGAAAAGAGTGTGCTGAACGCGACCGGCGGCCTGAAGGACGCCCGCTTCTGGAGCGTCGAAGACCCCTACCTCTACGATGTCTACAGCATCCTCAAGGTCAACGGAAAGGTGGTCGATGTCAACCGCATCGAGACCGGCTTCCGCAAGGCCGAGTTCAAGGGCGGCGCGGGCACCGGCGGCCTCTACATCAACGAAAAATTCGTCTACCTCAAGGGATTCTCCGAGCGCTCCGCCGACGAGTGGGCCGGCGTCGGCGCGGGCTACCCCGTCTGGATGCACGACTACACAGCAAAGATGATCCGCGACTGCCATGGCAACTACATGCGCTGGATGCACGTCGCCCCGCAGAAGGTGGACGCCGACTCCTACACCCGCTACGGCATCGTCCAGGTCTGCCCAGCCGGCGACAAGGAGCGCGATGTCACCGGACGCCAGTGGGACCAGCGCGTCGAGGTCATGCGCGACACCATCGTCTACTTCCGCAACAACCCCGGCATCTTCTTCTGGGAGGCCGGCAACACCGTCGTCGCCCCCGCCCAGATGCAGCAGATGGTCGATCTGCGCAAGCAGTGGGACCCCGACGGCGGGCGCGTCATCGGCACCCGCGGCGACTCCAACAACGCCGCCAACACCGCCACCACCCCCATCGCCGAGTTCTACGGCGTCATGATGGCCCAGGACACTGGCGTGGAGAACCTGCCCAGCCCCACCGCCATCTTCCGCGCCTACTCCGCTGAGCGCCGCGACCGCGCCCCCATCATCGAGACCGAGGACTTCCGCAACGAAGGCTCCCGCCGCATGTGGGACGCCTTCTCCCCGCCCTTCTACAAGGCCAAGAAGGGCCCCAACGACACCTGGAAGCGCGACGGATTCCTCTACAACTCGGAGGACTTCGCCCTCGACGGCATCAAGCAGTACTGGGAGTACTGGTCAAACCGCATCTCCAACACCGACCCCGCCCACTCCCGCTGGTCCGCCTACTGCTCCATCTACTTTACCGACGAGGACGCCGACGGCCGCCAGGACTCCACCGAAGTCGCCCGCGTCAGTGGCAAGGTGGACGCCATGCGCCTGCCCAAGGAGATTTACTTCGCCTATCGCGTCATCCAGAACCCCCAGCCAGACCTGCACATCCTCGGCCACTGGACCTACCCCGCCACCCAGCCCGACGGCTCCAAAACCGTGAAGACCATCTACGTCGTCGCCAACACCGAGTCGGTCGAGCTCTTCGTCAACGGCAAATCCGCCGGCGTCAACTCCAAACCCGACAACAACTGGGTCTTCGCCTTCCCCGACATCGCCTTCGCCCCCGGCAGCATCAAGGCCATCGGCAAGAACGGTGACAAGATCGCCGCCCAGCAGGAGATAACGACGGCAGGCCCGGCGGTCGCCATCCGCCTCACCCCCATCCTCGGCCCGCACGGCCTCCAGGCCGACGGAGAAGACATCGCCCTCATCGACTTCGAGGCCATCGACGCCAAGGGAGTCCGTTGCCCCACAGACTACGCGCGCGTCGACTTCACCTGCTCCGGCCCCGCCATCTGGCGCGGCGGATACGACAGCGGCATCCTCGATTCCACCAACAACCTCTACCTCAACACCGAGTGCGGCATCAACCGCATCGCCGTGCGCTCCAAGTTGGTTCGCACCACCGATCCCGCCCCCGGCCCCATCACCGTCACCGCCTCCCGCGACGGCCTCAAGTCGGCGCAGATCGCCTTCACCCCCACTCGCGTCGCCGTCACCGACGGCATCGCCGCCTTCATGCCCCAGCACCCCAAGGCCCCCGCGGAAGACTAACCCTCCGCGCAGCTCAACCAAGCAGCGCTTCACCCACCGGCCCAGGCCCTCAAGCCTGGGCCGGTTTCAGTTTTTTATAGTTCACCGTGCTATAATTCATAGTGTTAGAATGCTGCCATGCGGACCTTCAAGACGAAGTGGCTCTCCCGATTTGCCCGGCGAGAAGGAATCGCAGACAAGAGTTTGCAGGAAGCCATCGAGCGCGCGGAAAGGGGCCTGATCGACGCCGATCTGGGCGGTGGCCTCATCAAGCAGCGCGTCGCTCGCGCAGGTCGGGGACGGTCTGGCGGATACCGCACAATCGTTGCCTATCGAGCGAAACAGCGGGCCGTCTTCCTCTACGGCTTCGCCAAAAACGAACGGGACAACATCGGGCCCGACGAATTGCTTACCTTTAGGAGCATTGCGGCAGACTTGCTGGCCGCTGATTCCGCGAGGATTGCAGAGGCCATTGAAAACGGCGTTCTACAGGAGATTGACCATGACCAGGAAAAAGACACCTAGCCGATTGACCGAAGCCCTTCTTGAAACGGCGGACGATCTGCATCGCATCGGCATAATGGACGACGCAACGTATCGCAAAATCACCATTCGACACCTTGGCGCGCTGGCTCTCAGCAAGGCAGAGCCGATCACCGGCCATGAAATCCGCACCATCCGCGAGCAATCGAATCTGAGTCAGGCCGCGTTTGCCCACTTTCTCAATCTCACCGCGGGCTACGTCTCGCAGTTGGAGCGCGGGACCAAACAGCCCAAAGGCCCTGCGCTCATCCTGCTCAACGTCATTCGCCGCAAGGGGCTTGAGGTTATTCTCTAACCCCATCACCGCTGAATCTCTATCTCCCCCGCCCCCAGCTTCTTCGACACCTGTTCCGGAGTCGCCAGCTGCGTGCTGTCCCATCCGCCGCCCAGAGCCTCGATCAGTTGCACAGACGCGGTCATCACCTGGGTATGCAGCGTCGCCAGCGTCTGCCGGTCCGCCAGCAGTGTCGTCTGCGCCGTCACCACGTCGATGTATGGATCGACCCCTGTCTCATACCGCGCCGTCTCCAACTCGACGACCTTCTGTGCAGATTGCGCCGCCATCTGCTGCTGCTCGATCTGCCGCGCGAGAATGCGCACCGCCGCCAGCGCGTCCTCCACCTGCTGGAACGCGGTCAGCACTGTCTGCCGGTAGCCCGCCACGTCGGCGTCGTAGATCGCCGTGTACTGGCGCACCGCCGCCCGCCGCAGCCCGCCATCGTAGATCGTCTCCGACACCGCCGGCCCAACCGACCAGAACCGGCTCGGCCAGTCGAACAGGTGCTTGAACGTCGAGCTCTCGAGGCCCCCCCCAGCGCTCAGTGTCAGCGTGGGATAGAACGCCGCCTGCGCAACCCCGATCTGCGCATTCGCCTCGGCCATCGTCCGCTCCGACGCCGCAATGTCCGGCCGCCGTTCCAGCAACTGCGACGGCACGCCGATCGGCACCGCCGGCGGCACAGCACTCAGCGCCTTCACCGGAATCGAGAACGAAGAAGGATCGCTCCCCGTCAGCACCGCAATCGCGTGTTCAAACTGTGCGCGCGCAACGCCCAGGTTGGTCGCTGCGGCCTGCGCATTCTGTAGCGTATTCTCCGCCTCCACCACCGAAATCTCCATGCCCACCCCGGTCTCATACTGCGACCGCGTATAGTCCAGCGCCTTCTGGTCGTCCGCAACCGTCTGGATCAGCACCGCGGCCAACGCGTCCTGTCCGCGAATCTCGAAGAAATATTCCGCCAGGCTCGCCTGCTCGGTCAGCCGTTCGCCTTCCAGGTCCGCCGCGCTCACCTGCGCGTTGTACTGCTGCGCCTTGATCTGGTTGCGAACCCGCCCCCACAGGTCCGGTTCCCAAGACAAATCCACCGGCAGCGTGGTCAGGTTGGTCTGCCCATTGTTTGCAGCCGCACCCGAACCCACGTTCGCCGAAGCCTGCGACCGCGAGTACGAAGGCCCCGTACCCAGCGTCGGATAGAGCTGCGAGCGCGCCTCCGCCACCAGAGTGCGCGCCTCCATGAAGTTCGCAAAGTACTGCTTGATCGTCTGGTTGTCGATCGTCAGCTTCTCTTCCAGCGCATTCAGTTCGTTGTCGCCATAGATCTCCCACCACTTGCCCTTCAGCATCGCGTCCTGCGGCTGCGCCACCTTCCACTCGCCCGCATCGGCAGCCTGCGCCCCCGTTGTTCCGGTTGCAGCCGTTCCGGTCGAAGTCCCGCTGGTTGCAGTCGCGCTGGCTTGTGTCGCGCTGGCCGCAGTCCCGCTGCCCGGCGATTCCTTGTAAACCGCCGGTGGTGCCTGTGCCATCGCCGGCGGCCTCTGGTACTTCGGTCCCACCTGGCATCCGCTCAATAGTAGTGCCGCCAGTGCGGTGGTGATTGCTGCGCGAAGATCGTCTCTGCTCATAGTTGTACTTCCATGATTCATCAGTTTAATCCGAAGTCGCCCCAATCGGGCCCTCCGCGGAGTCCAGGTTCTTGTGCCGCCGTGTCACTACCCACAGCCGCATCCGGTCAAATGTCAGGTACACCACCGGAGTGGTGTACAGCGTCAGCATCTGGCTCACCACCAGTCCGCCCACAATCGTGATTCCCAGCGGTCGCCGCAGCTCCGATCCCGTCCCCGTCCCAAACGCCAGCGGAAGCGCGCCAAACAGCGCAGCCATGGTCGTCATCATGATCGGCCGGAACCGCAGCATGCACGCCTCGAAGATCGCCTCTTCCGTATTCATGCCGCCCTCGCGCTCCGCCTGCAGCGCAAAGTCGATCATCATGATCGCGTTCTTCTTCACAATCCCGATCAGCAGTATGATGCCGATGATCGAGATCACATTCAGGTCCACATGAAAGATCATCAGCGCCAGCATCGCGCCCGCGCTCGCCGATGGCAGCGTCGAGATAATCGTCAGCGGATGCACCAGGCTCTCGTACAGAATTCCAAGCACGATGTACACCGCGAACAGCGCCGTCACGATCAGCACCACTTCGCCGTTCAGCGACTGTTGATACGCCTGCACCGTGCCCGCGAAGAAGCAGCGCACCGTCGATGGAACGTCCAGCTTCTGCTGCATCTGGTCGATGGCCAGCGTCGCGTCGCTCAGCGGCACATTCGGCGCCAGGTTGAACGACACCGTAACCGATGGAAACAGCCCCGTGTGGTTCAGTGCCAGAGGCGTCGTATTGGCCTGGGCCTTGGCCATGCTGAACAGCGGCGTGTTCCCGCTCGCCGTCGAGTTCCCCGCCGAAGGATGCAGGTACACGCTCTTCAGCCCGTCCGGCGTCGCCCAGTACTGCGGCGCAACCTCCAGCACAACGTAGTACTGGTTCAACTGCGTATAGATCAGCGACACCTCCGACTGGCCGAACTCCGAGTACAGCGCCGAATCCAGCGAACTCGCGCTCTGCCCCAGCCGCGCCGCCGTCACGCGGTCGTAAGTAATGCGCTGGTCCAGTCCCCCGTTCTGCTGGTCGCTGCTCACGTCCTGGAAGCCGGGAAGGGCCGTAATGGCAGCCAGCAGCTTCGGCCCCCACACCTGTAGGTCGTCCACGTTGTCCGCCTGGATCGTGTACTGGTACATCGCGTTCGAGCCGCGTCCCCCAACCCGGATGTCCTGCGACGCCTGCAGGAACGTCGAAGCCCCCGTGATCCGGTTCAACGGCTTGCGCAGCCGGTTGATCACGCCCGCAGCGTCCGTATTCCGCTGCTCCACCGGCTTCAGGATCACAAAGACGTTGCCTGAGTTGGTCGCGCCGCCGCCGCCGGTAAACCCGATCACGTTCTGCACCGCCGGATCTTTCTTGATCGCGCCCTCGATCTGCTGTAGCGCCGCGTTCATCGCCGGGAACGACGCATCTTCCGGCCCGCGCATCGCGCCCCCCAGCGAGCCCGTGTCCTGCTGCGGAAAGAACCCCTTGGGAATCTTGATCGCAATCACCACGTTCAGCGCGATGATCAGCACCAGCGTCGTCAGGATGAACCCAGGGTTCTCCAGCGCCCAGCGCAGGCTCCTCCGGTAGAGGTTCAGCACCCACTGAAATACCCTGTCGAACCCCTTGTACATCCGCCCATGCTGCACGTCCTTCTCGCTCTTCAGCAGGTAGGCGCACATCATCGGCGTGGTGGTCAGGCTGATCGCCATCGACACCACAATGGCCGTCGACAGCGTCACCGCGAACTCGCGGAACAGCCGCCCCACGATCCCTCCCATCAACAGCAGCGGGATGAACACCGCGATCAGCGACATGCTGATCGTCATCACGGTAAACCCGATCTCCTTGGCCCCGCGCAGCGTCGCCGCAAACGGCTCCATCCCGTCCTCGATGTGCCGCGTGATGTTCTCCATCACCACAATCGCGTCGTCCACCACAAATCCCGTCGAGATGGTCAGCGCCATCAGCGACAGGTTGTCGATCGAGTAGCCGCACATATACATCACCGCGAACGTCCCGATCAGCGATGTCGGCACCGCAACCGCTGGAATCAGCGTCGCCCGCGGGCTCCTCAGAAAGACGAACACCACAAGAATCACCAGCACAATCGAGATCAGCAGCGTGCGTTCCACATTGTTGACCGATGCGCGGATCGTCGTCGTGCGGTCCATCACCACCGTCGTCTTGATGCCCGCCGGAATCGACGCCTCCAGCGATGGCAACTGCGCGTACACACGGTCCACCGTGTCGATGATGTTGGCATTGGGCTGGCGGAAGACGATCAGCACCACGCTCCGTTTGCCGTTTAAATAGCCTCCCGCGCGCACGTTCTGCACCGAGTCCACCACGTCCGCCACATCCGACAGCCGTACCGCCTGTCCGTTGTGATAGCCCACGATCAGCGGCTTGTAGTCGTCGGCATGGGAGATCTGCCCATTCGCCACAATGTCCGCGCTCACGTCGCCATTCGTGATCTGGCCCCGCGCCAGGTTCGAGTTCTGCAGCCGCAGCATCGACTGCAGCGTCGCCATCGTCATGCCGTAACTGGCCAGCTTGTTGGGGTCCGCCTCCACCCGCACCGACGGCAGCGCCCCGCCGCCCGCGCTCACCTGCCCCACTCCCGAAATCTGCGACAGCTTCTGCTCCATGATCGTCGACGCGATGTCGTACATCTTGTCCGGCCCATACACGTCGCTCGTCAGCCCGATAATCATGATCGGCGAGTCCGCCGGGTTCACCTTGCGGTATGTCGGGTTCCCCGGCAGGTTCGCCGGCAGATACGTCCGCGCCGCGTTGATTGCCGCCTGCACGTCGCGCGCCGCCCCGTCGATGTTGCGGCTCAGGTCGAACTGGATCGTAATTCCAGTCGAGCCCAGCCCGCTCGACGACGTCATCTCCGTCACACCCGCGATGTGCCCGAACTGCCGCTCCAGCGGAGTCGCCACCGAAGACGCCATGATCTCCGCGCTCGCTCCCGGCAGCCCCGCGCCCACGTTGATCGTCGGAAAATCCACCTGCGGCAGCGGAGACACAGGAAGCACCTGGAACGCAATCGCGCCCGCAATCGCCACCGCCACCGTAAGCAGCGTCGTCGCCACCGGACGATGGATGAACGGCGCGGAGATGTTCACGGCTGCCCCGCCGCGTGCGCCCCATCGCCGCTCAGTGTTTGTCCGCTGTTCCCTGTCGGGGTCCCCGGCGAGCNNTTGGCTCGCTGGGGTGACTGTTCCCTGTCCGCTGTTCCCTGTTTTACGCGAGAAGCGCTGCCCAAGATTGTCGAAGAAGATATAGATCACCGGCGTCGTGTACAGCGTCAGCACCTGGCTCACCAGCAGTCCACCCACCATCGTTATGCCCAGCGGCCGCCGCAGCTCCGACCCCATGCCGCTTCCGAACGCCAGTGGAATCCCCGCCAGCAGCGCCGCCATCGTCGTCATCATGATCGGACGGAAGCGGAGCTGGCACGCCTCATAGATCGCATCGGTTGGGTTCTTGCCGTGCTGCCGCTGCAACTCCAGCGCGAAGTCCACCATCATGATCCCGTTCTTCTCCACAATCCCGATCAGCAGCACCAACCCGATAATCGCCACCACGCTCAGGTCCTGGTGGAACAGGATCAACGCCAGAAACGCGCCCACTCCCGCCGAGAACAGCGTCGACAGGATCGTGAGGGGATGGATGAAGCTCTCATACAGTACGCCCAGCACGATGTACACCGTCACCAGCGCGGCCAGGATCAGAAGCGGCTCATTCGACAGCGAATTGCGGAACGACGCAGCCGTCCCCTGAAAATCGGCCTGTAGGCTCGCCGGCATCTTCATCCCCGCCTGCACCTTGGTGATCTTCGTGATCGCGTCGCCCAGCGATGCGTTCGGGGCCAGATTGAACGAAACCGTAATCGATGGGAACTGCCCCTGGTGCGTGATCGACAGCGGCTCCGTCGCCGTCTCGAAGTGAGAGAACGCGCTCAGCGGAATCGCATTGCTCGGCGTCGAACTGGTCGCCCCTGCCGAATTGATGCCGCCGCTCGTTGTCCCCGCCGTCAGAACCCGCGCCGGCGGCGTCAGCGTCCCCGCCGAGGGCGTATACTTCGCCGTCGCCGTCAGCGCATTCGACCCCGCCGAAGTCGATCCATTCCCCGATGAACTGGAAGCCCCCGCCCCGCTTGTCCCCGTGGACGCATTCGCCTGGATGTACATGTGGTTCAGCTTGTCCGGGTCCAGTTGGAACTGCGGCTGCGCCTCCAGGATCACGTGATACTGGTTCAACTGCGTATACATGGTGTTGATCTGCCGCTGCCCAAACGCGTCGTACAGCATATTGTCGATCGTCGTCGGCGCGATCCCCAACCGCGACGCCGTCACCCGGTCGATCGTGAGCGACACCGCAAGCCCGCCCAGCTGCTGGTCGGTCGCCACGTCCTCCAGCTCCGGCAGCCCGTTCAGCTTCTTCACAAACCGGTTCGTCCACAGGTTCAACTCGTTCTGGTCCGGGTCCTCCAGCGTGTATTGATACTGCGTCCGGCTCACGCGGTCGTCCACCGTGATGTTCTGCACCGGCTGCATGAACAGTTGTATCCCCTGCACCTGGTCGATCTTCGGTTCCAGCCTGCGAATCACGTCCGCCGCGCTCAGGTCGCGCTGGTTCAGCGGCTTCAGGTTGATCGACAGCCGCCCGCTGTTGGTGGTCGTGTTCGTTCCATCCGCCCCGATGAACGACGAAAGGCTCTCCACCGCCGGGTCGGCCAGAATCACTCCCGCCAGTTCCTGCTGCTTGGCCGCCATCGACTTCGACCCGATGGTCTGCGGCGCCTGAGAGATCCCCTGGATCACCCCCGTGTCCTGCACCGGGAAGAACCCCTTGGGAATGACCGTATACAACACCACCGTCAGAATCAGCGTGCCCAGCGCCACAAACAGAGTGACCGTCTGGTAGCGCAGCACCACCTTCAGCGTCCGTCCATAGAACGCGATCATCGCGTTGAACGCCCGCTCCGACGCCTGGTAGATGCGCCCCTGCTGTGCCGCCGGATTGTGTTTCAGAATCCGCGCAGCCATCATCGGCGTCAGCGTCAAAGACACCACCGCCGACAATATAATCGTCACCGCCAGCGTCACCGCGAACTCGCGGAACAGCCGCCCCACCACGTCGCCCATGAACAGCAGTGGGATCAGCACCGCGATCAAAGACACGGTCAGCGACATGATCGTGAACCCAATCTGTTCCGCGCCCTTCAGCGCCGCCTCCATCGGTGGATCGCCCGCCTCGATGTAGCGCGAGATGTTCTCCACCATCACGATCGCGTCGTCCACCACAAATCCCGTCGAGATCGTCAGCGCCATCAGAGACAGGTTGTCCAGGCTGTACCCCAGCAGGTACATCACGCCAAACGTCCCCACCAGAGACAGCGGAACCGCCACGCTCGGTATGATCGTCGCCCACAGGCTCCTCAGAAACAGGAAGATCACCATCACCACCAGCGCCACCGTCAGCAGCAGCTCGAACTCCACATCGTTCACCGACGCCTGGATCGCCGTCGTCAGGTCGGTCAGCGGAGTCACAATAACGCCCTGCGGAAGGTTCGCCTCCAGTTGCGGCAGCAGCCGCTTGATGCTTTTGACCACCGTGATCGTGTTCCCACCCGGCTGCCGCTGCACGTTCAGGATGATCGCAGGCTTCTTGTTCATCCACGCCGCCTGCGTGGTGTTCTCCACTCCGTCCACGATATTTGCCACGTCGGTCAGCATCACCGGCGCGCCGTCGCGGAACGCCACCACCACCTGCTTGTAATCCTCGCTCTTCACCAACTGGTCGTTGGAGTCGATCTGGTAGTCCTGGTGCGGCCCGTCGAAGTTCCCCTTGGCCGCGTTCACGCTGGAGTTGCTCACCGCCGTGCGCAGGTTCTCCAGGTCGATCCCGTAGGACGACAGCGCCGCCGGGTTCGCCTGTATCCTCACCGCCGGCTTCTGTCCGCCGCTGATGCTCACCAGCCCCACGCCGCTCAACTGCGAGATCTTCGGTGCCAGCCGCGTATCCACTAAATCCTCAACCTGCGACAGCGGAATCGAGTCCGAAGTAATCGCCAGCGTCAGCACTGGAGCGTCCGCCGGGTTGGTCTTGCTGTAGATCGGTGGCGAAGGCAGGTTGGCCGGCAGGAAGCTCTGCGCCGCGTTGATCGCCGACTGCACCTCCTCCTCCGCAATGTCCAGGTTCAGGCTCAGAGCAAACTGCAGCACGATCACCGAATTGCCCGCCGAACTGGTCGACGTCATCTGGCTCAGCCCCTGCAACTGGCCGCACTGCCGCTCCAGAGGCGCCGTCACCGTGGTCGCCATCACGTCCGGGCTTGCCCCCGGATAGAACGTCAGAATCTGGATCGTCGGATAGTCAACCTCCGGCAGCGCGGAGACCGGCAGTTGGATATAAGCGACAATCCCTACCAGCATGATTGCAGCCATCAGCAACGACGTCGCAACCGGACGAAGAATAAAGGGGCGTGACGGACTCAAGGGGCGCTACTCCCACTGGTGTTGGCCAGAATCGGTTTCGTGGAGATCGAGATCGGTGTATTGTCTTGCAGCTTGTCGAAGCTGCTTGTCGCCAGCACATCGCCCGGATTGATCCCCAGCACCTGGGCCGTATCTGCGTTCGTCACGCCCACCGTTATAGGCGTCAGGTGGGCCTTGTTGTCCGCGATCACGTACACATACGCCGCCTGCATGTTGTGCTGCACCGCCGCGTTCGGTATCAGCGTCACGTTCTGCAACGTATTCACCAACAGCCGTATGTTCACAAACTGGTTGGGAAACAGAGACGAGTCCTTGTTGGCAAACTGCGCCCGAGCCTTCACCGTGCCCGTCGTCGTGTCGATCTGGTTGTCCAGCGTCAGCAGCGTCCCCTTGGCAATCAGCGTCTTGTCGTCGCGACCGAACGCATCCACCTCCAGCTTCGCCCGCTTGCGCAGTTGCGGCTCGATCTTCCCCAGGTCGTCCTCTGCCGGGCTGAAGACCGCCGTGATCGGCTGAATCTCCGTAACCACCGCCAGAACCGTTCCCGCGTTGGCCTGCACCACGTTGCCCGGGTCCACCAGCCGCAGCCCCACCCGTCCCGTAATCGGCGACACGATGTGGCAATATTCCACCTGGATCTGGTCGTACTGCACGGTGCCCTCGTCGTTATGCACCGTGCCCTGGTCCTGGGCCACCAGCTTTTCCTGGTCGTCCAGCGTCTGCTTTTGAATCGCATTGCGCGCCCACGCCGCCTGGTAGCGCGCCAGGTCCATCTGCGCCTGCGCCAATATCCCCTGGTCCCGCTCCAGAATCCCCTGCGACTGGGCCAGCGTTGCCGCGTACGGTCGCGAGTCGATCTCGATCAGCGGCGCGCCCTTCTGCACCAACTGTCCCTCCGTGTAGTGAACCGCCGTCACAATCCCGTTCACCTGGCTGCTGATCGAAGAGGTATACACCGGAGTCACCGTCCCGACGGCGTCCACATACACGCCGATGTTTCCCTTCAGCGCCGTCACCGTTGTGATTACGACCGCACCCGCGCCCTTCCGCCCCGCCGCCGCCGTCGCCGCCGTGGCATCCTCGTGCTGGCGCAACACCAGAAAGAATCCCGCCGCAAAAAGCAGCAGCAGGAAAATCCACACCGCAGCGCGGATTCGCTTTTGCCGCGGAGTTCGCATGGGTACAGTATCAGATAGTTGATGATCGAGGCCGATATGAGGTTGTGGCTGCTGATTTGGATCGGATTGCAATTGCTTCTCCAGACCAAGCGCGCGGGGCGCACTCCGCCTCTACGCAACTTGTGGCGCTCTCAAGGTTGACGCATGAGGCGCGCAAATGGTTGCAGCGTCTCCGGTCAACTTGAAACAGAAATTCCGCTTCCCATCGATTGTAGCGCAGCATTCACAGCCCCCGCCGCGCCGCATCTCCACGCACGCATCGCGTGCATCCGCGTAAATCGCAGGAATATCCGCAAAATATCCCGCAATCCGCAACAAAAAAATCCGCAGCCCGCAAAGAAAAAAGCCCCCCATCAAGCGGGCCTGTAACTTTGCCGAAAATTCATCTGCTGTTTTGGTCGAGCTGAGCGGGATCGAACCGAATTCCAGGGGATTTTCCTTCCGGCAATCCCCCACATCGTCCCCGGCTCAAGAACAGTCAATTCTGCCACGGACCGCCAGCTTGCCACGAGCGGCTCCAATACGCCCACCTTGCGCCAGCGCATAAGCTGGCGGCCGTAGACAGGCTGGCGGAGTACCGCAAAGAATAAGATGGCCGCCGAGTCATAAGGAAGCCCCTTCGCAATATGCAAAATATACGATCCTGTCGTATATTTTGCATATGTGGATTTCACGCGCAGTTGAACCCCGGCTGGAACGCTCCGCCAAGACGCGGCCCGTCATCGTGCTTACTGGAGCCAGGCAGACCGGCAAGACTTCAACCTTCCTGCGCCTGTTCCCCGGACACTCCTTTGTCTCCCTGGACCTACCCACCGAAGCCGAGCAAGCCGAGAAGGAACCCCACACTTTTCTGCAACGTCATCCCCCGCCCGTCATCATCGACGAGGTGCAATATGCCCCCGGCCTCTTCCGGCACCTCAAGGCGGAAGTGGACGCCAAGCGAACGCGCAACGGTCAATTCCTGCTGACCGGTTCGCAAAAGTTTACGCTGATGAAGAACGTCTCTGAGTCGTTAGCGGGCAGGGCCGACATCGTGGAACTCGAAACCCTGTCCTTCGCTGAGATTCGGGCGGCGCTACCGGATACCGGCGTTGAAGCAGCCATCGTGCGCGGCGGCTTCCCAGAGCTGTATGCCAACCCGGATATCGACCTTGTTGCCTTCTACAACTCCTACCTGGTTACCTATCTCGAACGCGATGTCCGCGCCTTTTCCAACGTCGGAAGTCTGCGAGACTTTGAAAGATTTCTACGCGCCTGTGCCCTCCGTTCCGCGAACCTTTTGAACAAGGCCGACCTGGCCCGCGACGTTGGAATCTCCCCTTCAACAGCGAACCAATGGCTGTCTATGTTGGAGGCTTCCGGGCAAGCCGTATTGCTGGAGCCGTGGTTCTCGAACCGCACAAAATCCATTGTCAAAAGCCCCAAACTCTACCTCACAGACACCGGCCTCCTCTGCGCTCTCCTCAATATCCGGTCCGAGGAAGACCTTCGCCAATCACCGGCAGTCGGGGCCGTCTGGGAGACGTTTGTCTTCGCTCAACTCCGCGCCCGCGAACGCAACGCCGGACGCACTGGAAGCCTCTTCTTTTGGCGCGACCGCACCCGTGAAGTGGACTTCGTGGTGGATGCCGGCGGACGCCTTGAGCTGTTTGAAGCGAAGTGGACAGAGCTGCCCGACATGGGCGACACCGTGAACCTCGACTTCGTGCGGAACGTGTTGGGCAACTCGCGTGTGACCGGCGGTTCAGTCGTTGCCCGAACACCGAATAGCTTCCCATTCCCTAACGGATTCCGGGCTGTACCCGTGACAGAACTCGGTTGAATCTCCGCCGTCGCAGTTGCTCTTTCATGTGTTTCTGGACACATGAGAAGAAGACATTCTTCTCATAAAAGCGCATCACCCGGAGCGGAAGCGTCAGTCAGGGTTGAGGAGACGCTGACGAACGGACGCTGCGACATTGGTGACAGGTTTGCTCATGACAGCGATTCCATATACGGACGCATGACATTGGCGACTCGACAGACCTTCGCCGCCTCCCAGAGTTCGTCCATCGTGGCCTTCTTCTCCCGAAAGCACTCTCGAAGAGCTTGAATCGCCAGTTCCGTTCCAATCTTCGACCGGAACTTGAAGCAGTCGGCAACGGTCTTCGCCGGGCTGTACACCTTGATCTTGGTNNTGGTTCCCTCGACAAGATGCTCCGCGACGCCAAAGGTGTGGGAGGCATGAAACCGCGATCACGGTGATTTAATACCCAACTTGAATCCATTCACTACATCGCTGCATCTGTGCGAGTAGTCTACAGCGGCGCCGATCGACAGTCCCGGTGCCGGTCCTTCTTGCCGTACCTCACATTGGGGCGCCGCGGGCGGTCACTGCCAAAGCCTTTCCGGAGATTCAGCCGTGGAAGCATTTGGCTCACCCGTTTCGGCAGCCCATGAATGTTTAGAGGCTGTTCCACCGAGCCATCGTAAGTCGATTCATTCGGTGATTCGGTTCCATTCCTCGCTTTCAGCAAAACTGGAGTTGCTTCCAAGGACACCCGCGCGATGACGCTCTCGACTCTCAGTGCCGTTCGGAGTTTATTCTCCGCATTTTCCCGCCGTATCTCCCGGCACAGTGCGAGACCCCGGGGTCTTATCCATCTCAATGCACTTCGTTTCGCCTGCCTTGCCGCATTTGCGGGTCTTGCGGTCGCGAGTCTTCTGCTGCTAGCCGCAGTTCCGGTACAGGCTCAGGGTGCATTCACGGCCCCTACCATGGCCATCGGAGTGACAAGCGCAACTCAGACGGTGACAGTCCGTATCACGACTGCCGGAACGCTGGCGAAGATCAGCGTGCTGACGCAGGGCGCGACCGGACTGGACTACGTGGTGGTCGCTGGCGGCACTTGTACTTTGACTACGTCTTACACGGTCGGCCAGTCATGCACAGTTAAGTTCAGCTTTACGCCGAGCCATCCGTGGGTTCGCTACGGCGGCATTTCGCTCTCGGATGCTTCTGGAATGCTGCTCGGCAACAGCTTTCTCAATGGAGTCGGTACGGGACCGCAGGTAAGCTATCCGCTCAGTGCCGCTACCGTTCCGTCCTTGCTCGGCAGTGGCTTCTCCTCTCCACTAGGCGTCGCGGTCGATGGCAGCGGCAATGTCTATGTGGCCGACACCAGCCATAATTCGGTTAAGGAACTGATGGCCGTGGGCGGCGTTGTTCCCGCCAGTCCAACTGTCGTCACTTGGAGCGGCTTCTCGTCCCCCTCCGGAGTTGCGGTAGACGGTAGCGGCAACGTGTATGTGGCCGACACCGGCAACAATGCGGTTAAGGAAATGGTAGCAGTTGGCGGCGTTGTGCCCGCCACTCCAACGATCGTCCCGTTAGGCAGCGGCTACTCCTCCCCAACCGGCGTTGCGGTCGACGGCAGCGGCAATGTCTATGTGGCCGACATGAACCATAATGCGGTTAAGGAACTCGTGGCATCCGGGGGCGTAATCCCTTCTGGCGCGACACCCACACCCCTGGGCAGCGGTTTCTCCACCCCGCAGGGCGTTGCGGTTGATGGCAGCGGCGACGTGTTCGTGGCCGATACGCACAATAATTTTGTGAAGGAAATTGTAGCGGTTGGCGGCGTTATCCCTGCCAGTCCGACAATCACGCCACTTGGCAGTGGCTATTTCCTGCCTTCGGGCGTCGCGGTCGATGGCAGCGGCAACGTCTACATCGCCGACACAGGCAACAATGCAATTAAGGAAATTGTAGCGGTTGGCGGCGTTATCCCCTCCAGCCCGACAATCGCGACGCTAGGAACCGGTTTCAACGCTCCCGGTGGCGTCGGGGTTGATGCCGGCGGCGATGTCTACGTGGCCGACACGGGCAACAGTGCGGCCAAGGAGATGAGTGCCCAGAGTCCGCCAACCCTGACCTTCGCCACGACGGCGGCGGGTTCGACCAGCTCCGACAGCCCGCGGACGGTGACCATCACCAACAACGGCAACGCCACACTCACACTCTCAGCTCTTTCTGCTACCAGCAACTACAACCTCATCGGTGCAGGAACCACCTGTACAGGCACGTCCATCATAACGGCAGGTTCTTCGTGCGGCCTTGCAGTAACATTCGCCCCCACATCAACCGGCACGCTCACCGGCACCGCCAATCTGACAGACAACAACCTCAACGGCTCCTCCGTATCGCAGGCCCTCTCGCTCACCGGATTCGGCGCAGCCGTTGCGCCCAATGTCTCAACAGTCAGCGCCGCCTCAGCTCCGTTCGCCTCCACCACGGGCATTACCGTCACCTCAACCGAGAGCGGCTCGGCGGGCGTCGTCACCGGAGGCGTGGTCACCTTCGGCACGGCGGGCGGCGTGGGCGGCAGCTTTAGCCCCACTACATGCACACTCACTGCGGGAGGCACCTGCACCACCACTTACACGCCCAGCGGAACGCTGAATGTCGGAACGTACGCCAGCGACATCACGGCCAGCTTCGCGGCGAACAACAACTACGCCGTGGCCGACGGCAGCAGCACGCTGACCATCGCGGCGATGGCGCAGAGCATCGGCAGCTTCACCACGCTTCCCGCAACGGTGACTTACGGCGTGGCGCCATTGGCGCTCTCGGCCACGGCGACCTCCGGGCTGACGGCTACCTTCCGCGTGGTGAGCGGCCCTGCGTCGATCACGGGTGCCAGCAACAACCAACTGACGATCGCCGGGGCGGGGACGGTGGTGGTGGGCGCGGACCAGGGGGGCAACGCGAACTACACTGCGGCAACCGAGGTGACGCAGACCATCACGGTCAATCCCACTGCTTATGTGGTGAACGCGACTAGCGACGATGCGTCCGGCAATGCAGCGAACTGCCCGCCCAACCCAACCGGCTCGGGCAGCGGATCGTGCACGCTGCGTGACGCGCTGGCTGCGGCGGCGTCTGGAGGCGGCACCATCACCTTCGATGCCACTGTCTTTGCCACGGCACAGACCATCACGCTGACCAGCGGCAGCACGCTGAACATTCCGTCGACGACTACGATCACCGGAGCGACGACGGGCAGCGGAGCCACGCTTGCCAACCTGGTGACAGTCGCCGGCGGCGGTTCGTCGAGCGACTTCCCAGTATTTTCAGTGGGCTACGGTTTTACGGGAGTGGCCATCGCCAACCTGACCATCACCAACGGCTATTCCCCCACCCTTGGCGGCGGCGGAATCAATAACTACGGCACGCTGACAGTCACCGGCTGCAGCTTCTCCGGCAACATTGCTTCTAGTGGCGGTGGCATCATCAGCTACGGTACGCTCACGGTGAGTAACAGTATCTTCTCCGGCAATTCCGCGACTAGCTACGCCGGTGGCGGCATCTACAGCTACACTGGTACGCTGACGGTGACCGACAGCACCTTCACCGGCAACTCCGGCGGCAACTACGGCGGCGGCATCTACAGTGTCGGCACGCAGATGTTGTCCGGCAGTACGTTCTCCGGCAATTCCGCACTCTATGACGGCGGCGGCATCGTCGCCGGCAACGGCACGGTCACAAACAGCACCTTTTATAACAATTCCAGCGCGCTCGGCGGCGCCATCTACAACCAAGGCGTACTGACTGTGACCGGCAGTACCCTCTCCGGCAACTCCGCCAATTCATCCCCGGCCCTNNGGCGGCGGCATCTTCAACCAGGGTACCCTGACACTGAGCAATAGCACACTTTCCGGCAACTCCACCAACTCCAGTGGCAGCGGCGCTGGCGTCTTCGGCAACGGCGGCCAAACTGTCAACGCCAGCTACAACGTCTTCTACAACAATCTCGGTTTCTATGGCATGGAAGACGACTGCGCGGACTCCTGCACCAACACCAACGCCATCTCCGGCGATCCGAAGCTGCTGCCACTGGGCAACTACGGCGGGACCACCCAGACCATGCTGCCGCAGCCGGGCAGCGCGGCGATCTGCGCGGCCTCCGCATCCCTTATCCCCGTCGGCGTAACCACCGACCAGCGCGGCAAGCCGAACTCCACCACCTACGGCTCGACCACCTGCAACGACGCGGGCGCGGTGCAGACGAACTACGCGCTCAACTTCACGGCGCAGCAGCCCTCCAGCGTCATTGCCCTCGCAACCATGTCGCCCGCGCCCATCGTCACCGTAACCGAGAGCGGCAGTACCTTCACCGCGGGTGCGGCCACCGTCAGCCTCAGCGACGCCGACGCCGACCTGGGTGCTTCTTCCACCGCCAGCGCTTCCACCTCCAGCGGAGCGGCCAGCTTCAGCAATCTGCAATTCACCCATGCCGAGACCGGCGACACGCTGGCGGCATCCCTGGCGCTTACCACATCGCTGAATGCGACGGCTGTGAGCGGCTCTTTCAACGTGACTCAAAGTGGCCAGACCATCACTTTCACTCCAACCATCTCGTCATACTCGTTCTCCGTGGGATCGTTCGCGGTGAGCGCTACGGCAAGCTCGACACTCGCAGTCAGTTTCGCTTCCACGACCGGCAGCGTCTGTTCGGTATCGGGATCGACGGTGACCCTTCTCTCGGTCGGAACCTGCACTATCCAGGCGACGCAATCGGGCAGCACGGATTATTTCGCCGCCACTCCGGTATCGGCGAACTTCACCATCACTCAGGCATCGCAGAGCATTGCGTTTACTCCGTCTTCTCCAGTGACGTATGGCGTCTCTCCCATCGCGCTGACGGCAACGGGCGCAGCTTCGGGCAACGCAGTCAGCTTCAGCGTGGTCTCGGGGCCGGGCTCAATCGGCGGAAGCACCTTGACGGTGACCGGCGCAGGTACCATCGTAGTGGCAGCGAACCAGGCAGGGAATTCGAACTACACGGCAGCCACGCAGGTAACGGCGAGCATCGTAGTCAACCAGGCATCGCAGAGCATTGCGTTTACTCCGTCTTCTCCGGTGACGTATGGCGTCTCTCCCATCGCGCTGACGGCAACGGGTGGAGCAACGGGTAACGCGGTCAGCTTCAGCTTGGTCTCAGGGCCGGGCTCAATCGGCGGAAGTACCTTGACGGTGACCGCTGCGGGCACGATCGTTGTGGCCGCGAACCAGACGGGGAATTCGAACTACACAGCGGCCACGCAGGTGACGGCGAGCATCGTAGTCGACAAGGCGATGGCGACTGTGACGCTGGGCAGCCTCACGCCCACCTACACTGGCTCGGTGCTTGTGGCGACTGCGACCACTACGCCGACGGGGCTGACCGTCAACTTCACCTATAACGGAAGCTCGACCGCGCCGACAGCAGCGGGCAGCTATACCGTTGTAGGAATGATCGGCGATAGCAACTACCAGGGATCGAGCACCGGAACGCTGGTAATCGGCAAGGCCACGCCCGCCATCGCCTGGGCAACCCCGGCAGCCATCGCCTACGGCACGGCGCTCAGCGCAACCCAGCTTAACGCCAACTCGACAATCGCCGGAACGTTCGTCTACACACCG
>PLOT01000274.1 GCA_003142215.1 Granulicella sp.
AACATCTTCATCTGCTCCATCGTGGTGTTCTGCGCCTCGTCCATGATGATGAACGCGTCGTTCAGCGTGCGTCCGCGCATGAACGCCAGCGGCGCCACCTCGATCACATTCCGTTCCAGCAGGTTGTCCACCTTGCCCTGGTCCAGCAGTTCGTAGAGCGCGTCGTACAGAGGCCGCAGATACGGATCGACCTTCTCCTGCAAGCTGCCCGGCAGGAATCCCAGCCGCTCGCCCGCCTCCACCGCCGGCCGCACCAGGATGATCCGGCTCACCCGCTTCGCCATCAGCGCCGCGACGGCCATCGCCACCGCCAGATATGTCTTCCCCGTTCCGGCCGGCCCCAACCCGAAGGTCATGTCACACTGCTCGATCGCCTCCACATACTTCCGCTGGTTGGGCGAACGCGGCTGCACCATCCGCTTCACTCCCGCCGACCGCTGCTTGCCGGAGTCCACCAGCGACTTCAGCGTCACCTCCGGGTCCGCGATCACCAGCCGCAGCATTCCCTTCAACTCGCCATTCTGCAGCGTCACGCCCGATTTGCGCAGCGACTCGAAGTCGGCAAAGATGCGCTCCACCTGCTCCACGCTCTCCGGCGAACCTCCAATCTCGATCGCGTCCGAGCGCAGATCGATCGTCACCTGAAGCCCATCCTCCATCAACCGAAGGTTCTCGTCGCGGGTCCCGTACAGGGGCTCAATGCCAGGCGTGATCTCGAGCGATTTTTTTATCAAGTAGTTTTCTGACCTCCGTCAGGAAGTGCTGTGGTTGAGTGCCGAAAAGAGGACGCACAGGAGTTGTTGGAGAGTTCCGGCGATGCGATTGGTGCCCGGCGAATACGCAAGCTCCGCGCAGCACAGTGAATCGTCAGTGGGCTTGCGATCGGATTGGCGAGGGTTGCCAATAGTTTGCCGAAGTTGCGCACAGACTAGATCGCACCCCGCGCGCAGTCAAGTCAATTTTAGATGCACCCCGTATCCCCAGCGATACACCCCTATTTCTTCGGTTCGTCCGCTCAACTATTGACTCGCTCGCCCAAATCGACACGCACGTCACCGACCACATCGACAAAATCCCCACGGAAAACTAGCGCGGCATGGGAACAACGCGGTAAAAATAAGCGTAAGAAGATTGAGCGTCCCCCGGCCCCCGTGTCAAAGATTTATTCTGCATCTCATAGGCGGTTCAAATGATCAAGACGACGCGAGCCCTGGCCAGCGCAACCCTCCTCGCCCTTCTCACCAGCGCGGCATTTGGACAAACCGCCAATACCCCGCCTGCCGGAACCACGCCAGCATTCGAAATAGCCAATGTCCACGCCAGCCCCCACACGCTGCATCCCTTCGCTAGATCGACCTTCCACGGCGACCGGTTCATCATGCGTCAGGCAAACATGGTGGATCTGATCGCCAAAGCCTATGGTGTCGATTCCAGCTTCGTACTGGGAGGCCTGAGTTGGCTCGAAATCGACCACTTCGACATCTACGCCAAGACGCCGCCCAAAACATCGCAGGAGGATCTCAAACTGATGCTCCGCGCCTTGCTGGCAGACCGCTTCCATCTCGTCGTCCACAACGATCACAAGCCCCTGCCAGCATTTCTGCTGACCGTCGGTAAGAGCGCGCCGAAGATGACCGAGGCCGATGGCTCCGCCGATTCAGAGTGCAAGTACATAGAACCGCCACCCAATCCCCCAGCAGGAACCGTACCGCTCTATACCTTTTCCTGTCACAACATGACCATGGAGGCCTTCGCGCAAGACCTCCACGACTGGGCCGGAGATTACCTGACCAACCCGGTCGTGGACGCGACCGGCCTCAAAGGGGGGTATGACTTCGACTTCAAATTTCACTCCAAGGGCCGCGCAGCACGCGCCGGTGCCGACGGCATCACCATCTTCGACGCAGTCGATAAGCAGCTCGGCCTGAAGCTGGAGGCAAAGACGGCCCCCGAGCCGGTCTTCGTCGTCGATAGCGCCAACCAGCATCCCACCCCCAACTCTCCCGATCTGGATAAGCTCCTTCCGCCGCCTCCACCGCCAGAGTTCGAGGTCGCAACCATCCGCCCCAGCCTGCCCGACGCGAAGATGAACGGCAGGATCAATGGAATTCAAGTCAGCGGGCAAGCCCTCACAATGGATTTCCTGATCACCTTCGCCTACGATGTCACCGACGAGATGCTGGTGAATAAGCCAAAGTGGTTCGATTCGGATCACTTTGACGTCCTCGCCAAGGCCTCCACCGACGCCACAAGCGGCCAGCCCGGGGCTTCCGATATCGATGTCGACGACCTACGCGTGATGATGCGCAAATTCCTCGCCGACCGCTTCAAATTGGCAGCCCACATGGAGGACCGTCCGCTCGATGCCTACACTCTGGTCACGGCAAACCCCAAGCTCACCAAAGCCGACCCCGCGAATCGAACCGGATGCAAGGAAGGCCCCGGAGCCGATGGCAAAGACCCCAGGATCGCTACCCCCATTCTGGGTCGGCTGCTTACATGCCGCAATATGAGCATGTCGCAGTTCGCGGCCATGCTCCAGTCTCAGGTACCGGGATACATCCACACCCCGGTTCTCGATGCCACAGGCATCAACGGCAACTATGACATCACCCTCAGCTTCAGTGGAGCCGGTCAGCTCCAGAGCGGCGGAGGTAGCAATGGCGGAGGCGGAGGAGGCAGTGGCGGAGGCAGCGGAAACAATCCCCAATCCTCCGTCGACACTTCCGCAGCCTCAGATCCAAATGGCGCACTCTCGCTACCCGACGCCATCAAAAAGGAACTCGGACTGAAGCTGGTGAAGCAGAAACGCCCAGTGCCCGCCCTCGTCATCGACCACATCGAACAGAAGCCCACCAACAACTGAGACACAATGCCGGTTGACCGCGCCACCCGCCTTCCGTAGACTGGTTATTGCAGGGATGTGGTGTGTCTGCCTCCGCCTGCATCCCATCTCCCCGGCGTCGATCGGCCTTCAAAGATCGCGCGGGCCCGGAAAAGAGTTCATCGTTTATGGCAAATCATGTCTCCTCGTTGAAGCGCGCACGTCAGACCATCACCAAGACCGCGGGCAACCGCGCCAACAAGACCAAGCTCCGCGGCACCCTGCGCACCCTTCGCGAGGCCATCGTCGAAGGCGACAAGAAAACCATCGCCGCCACCTATAGCAAGACCGTCTCCGTCCTCGACAAGAGCGTCCAGAAGGGTGTCCTGCACAAGAACACCGCCAGCCGTTACAAGGCGCGCCTCAACGCACGCGTCAAGGCCCTCGTCGTTTCCGCCAAAGCCGTCCCCACCAAGGCCGCCTGACCAATCTCTCGCACCGCAAAGCCAGCCCCAACCAATGAGGCTGGCCTTTTTGCGTCTGCCTCACTCCCCTACCGCGACGAACTCCCCGCCGGCGTCTCATCCGGCCCATACAGCGTAGGCCGCTTGCGCGCACCCACCGGCTCAGCATCGCCCTCGACAGCAGCTCCCGCCGCAGCCGGCGCGGCCTGCTCCCCCACCGCAGCCGTTGCCAGCGCGGAAGAGTCCGCACTCATCCCACTCACCGCATCCGCCGCCGTATCCCCCATCACCGGCGTCGAAATCCGCTCCAGCGACAGGTCGATCCGCGCCCCCGCATCCAGCGGCGGAGCCATCGCCTCGGCCGCCTTCACCTCGGCCTGGGCCTTCTCCGTCAGCGCGGGCAGCGAATACACCTCCACCGCCGCCTCGTGTTCGGTGTACTCGTCGTAGTCCTTCGTCGCCGCATGATGCACCAGCGTCTCGCGCACCACCCCCAGCCGCAGCCCGTCCGCCGACAGAGCAAAGTTCTCACCTGCCCGCTCCACCGGCGTGCAGTTGATCTTGAACAGCACTCTCCCGTCGTAGCTCTCGACCACGCGCACCTCCTCGGCGCTCACCACGCTCTCCGGCATCGGTGCGCTCTCATCCACCGCGGCTGTCACCACAATCCGTCCCAGCGCGAACCGTCCCGCCGCCGGCGCGAACGCGAAGCTCGGCGAGACGTGCTGGTCGCTGAAGTTCTGCTGCCACATCTGCTCGCCCTTCAGGTTGAACCCCGCCAGCGACTGTTTCTCCGCGCTTCCCCTGCACCCGAAGGCCACATACTCGCCGTGCCCCACAAACGTCGTGCGCGGAAAGCATGTCGTGTCCCACTCCGCCAGCTCGCTCACCTTGCCCGCGTGCGCGTCGAAATTGAACAGCCAGCGGTCCTTGCCGCCCTCTTTCACATCCAGAAATCCGCCCGTCGTCATCGGCAGCTCAATCGCCACCCGCGCGCGGATCGCCCCCGCAGACGTCACAACCAGGCCCTCCGCGCCCGCGCCCGTACTCGTCAACCGGTAGAAATTCAGTTGCACCGGCGCGGTGTCCGTCTGCGCAGGATCGTGAATCACCAGGTTCCCCGATGGCCCCGCTCCCACGCTGGCTTCGCCCGTCTCCGCGCCCGCCGCTGGCTTTGTCGTCTCCACCGTCAACAGGTCCTCGTTGGCAGACACCATCAATGCCACAATGTGCCGCTCGATATTCAGCAGCGGAACCTCGCGAAACGCATCCTTCGCTCCGCCCGCACCGCCCGCGGCCATCGGCGCAATCACCGTCAGCCGGTCGCGCACCCGCAGCAGAAACCGCCCGTGCCCCAGCGCCCACAGGTACTGCCCGCGGTCGTGCAGCCGCCACTGGGTCTCGGCCAGCACCTTGCCCGTCGGCAGCTCCACCACCACCGCGCCAACCGTCCGGTCGTCGTCGTCCACCGGATCGCCCGCCAGGCGCTCCATCAACTGGCGCAATCCAAACGTAATCAGCAGATGGTCCGCATCCACAAAATCCACCCTCAGCATCGAGCTGCCCGCCAGCCGGAACTCCGGCACCATCGTCTGGTACCCAAGCGGCCCCAGCGGAATCCGCGCCACCGGCTCCGCGGCGCGTGCCAGCGCCGCGCCCGCCGCCAGCATCATGCACGCCACCAGCATCGCTCCACATCGCATCGTCTCCCTACTCTTTCACACCCACACAACCATCGCCAATCACTCCGCTCACAGCTCATAGCTCATGGCTCATAGCCGGACCGCAAAACGCTCCGCCTGAATCCCACGGAGCGATAATAGAAGACTGCATCGCATCGCAGCTTGTATGCTTCCTCAGTAGGCGCCATCCGGACCCCCGCTGCCGGTCCTGCGCAGCACCCCAATCCTTCCCCGCACGGAGAACCCAGCATGAGCGAAACACCTGCAATCATCGCCTCCATCCGCCCCACACCCGCCCTCTCGCTGGCCGCAATCGCGGCCCTCGCCTGCTTCGCTCTCACCCCTCCCGCGCTCGCCCAGCAGACGCCAGCACCATCCGCCCCGCCCGCCAAATCCGCCCCCGCGCCCGCCGCAGCCCCCGCGCCCGCCCCGCGCCCGCCCGAAAAGCCCCTCCCCGGCCTCGATCTCTCCTCCATGGATCTCTCCGCCGACCCATGCACCGACATGTACCGTTACGCCTGTGGCAACTTCAACGCCAACCACCCCATCCCCGCCGACCAGCCCGACGTCGATCCCTTCTACGTCCTCTACAACGTCAACTCGCAGGAACTCAACGCCATCCTCACCAAGGCCGCCGTCCCCAGCCCCACACGCACCCCAGACGAGCAGAAGATCGGCGACTACTTCAGCGCCTGCAGCGACACCACCGCCATCGACGCCGCCGGCCTCAAGCCCATCCAGCCCCTGCTCGACCAGATCGCCGCCCTCGGCAACGGCAACGGCCTCATCAACCGCGCGCAACTCTCCACCCTCATCGGCAAGCTCCAGCGCATCGGCGTGGACGCCTTCTTCGGCTATGGCGAGCAGCAGGACTTCAAGGATGCCGCCAAGCAGATCGCCTTCGTCCAGCAAGGCGGCCTCGGAATGCCCGAGAAGGACTACTACCTGCGCACCGGCGACAAGGACATCAAGCTCCGCGCAGACTACGTCGCACACGTCGCCAAGATGCTCACCCTCGCAGGCAGCTCGCCCGCGCAGGCCCAGAAAGACGCCGCCAACATCATGACCATGGAGACCGCCCTCGCCAAGACATCCCTCGGCGTCGTCGACATGCGCGATCCCGAGAAGACCTATCACCTCCAGCCCATCGCCACCTTCACGGCCATCACCGGCCCCAGCTTCACGGACTTTGAAGACGCCATCCACTCCCCCCGCGTCACCGAGCTCAACAACGCCACCCCCGGCTTCTGGCCCGAGCTGACAAATCAGCTCAACACCACAGACATCGCAACCATCCAGGCCTATCTCCGCTACCAGCTCCTCACCACCGTCGCCCGCAACCTTCCCCACGCCTTCGACGATGAGAACTTCCACTTCTACGGCACCATCCTGCGCGGCCAGCCGGAGCAGCAACCCCGCTGGAAGCGTTGCTCCAACTACGTCAACGGAGCCATCGGAGAGGTCGTCGGCAAGGTCTACGTCGACCAGTTCTTCGCCGGAGACAGCAACGCCAAGATGCTCACGATGGTCCACGACATCGAGTCCGCCATGGGCCGCGACATCGATCAGATCGACTGGATGTCGCCCGCCACCAAGGTCCGCGCCCACCAGAAGCTCGCCGCCGTCGCCAACAAGATCGGCTACCCAGACAAGTGGCGCGACTATTCCGCCCTCACCATCGCTCCCAGCGACGCCGCCGGAAACCAGCTTCGCGCCGAGGCCTTCGAGAACGACCGCCAGCTCAACAAAATCGGCAAGCCCGTCGACCACGCCGAGTGGCAGATGACCCCGCCCACCGTCAACGCCTACTACGATTCCAGCATGAACGACATCAACTTCCCCGCCGGAATCCTCCAGCCCCCCTTCTACGACCGGGCACAGGATGATGCGGTCAACTACGGCCACATCGGTGCCGTCATCGGCCATGAACTCACCCACGGCTTCGACGACGAGGGCCGCAAGTTCGACGCCAAGGGCAACCTCGACGACTGGTGGACGCCTGCCGACCTCAAGAACTTCACCGGCCGCGCAGACTGCCTCGCCGACGAGTACAGCTCGTTTACCGCCGTCGAGGAGAAGAACCCCGCCGACAACGTCAAGATCAACGGCAAGCTCACCCTGGGCGAGAACACCGCAGACAACGGTGGCCTCCTGCTCGCCTTCATGGCCTACCTCCAGCGCGCCAAGGACGACCACATCGACCTCGCCGCCAAGCGCGACGGCTTCACCGGCCCGCAGCGCTTCTACATCGCCTTCAGTCAGAACTGGTGCCAGAACACGCGCCCAGAGGCCGTCCGCTCGCAGGTCCTGCAAGACCCCCACTCCCCCGACCGCTTCCGCGTCAACGGCGTCATCGTCAACCAGCCCGGTTTCGCTCCCGCCTTCGGCTGCAAACCAAACGCCCCCATGGCCCCCGCCAAATCCTGCCGCATCTGGTAGCCCTTTGAACCGCCTCCAACTCGGGTGCTAACTCGGGTGCCCCATCTTCGCGACGGTCTCATCGTCGCTAAGGTGGGGTCCTCGTCCCACTAAACCCGTCATCCCGACCGAAGCCGCCCGCAGTCTCATCGTGAGCGGCTGAGCCGATGAGCCCGTACCGCAGAGCGACCCCTTCATCCTCGCGGTATAAAAGCGGTATATGATTGAATGCGTCCTCCAAATCCCTCATCCAAGGCCGAGCCGATGCGTCTCCTTACTCGCACCTTCTTCACCATCCTTCTCCTTTCGCTCAGCCTGTCCGCACAGCAGACGCCCTACGTCGTAGGAAGCACTGTCAGCGGCCATGTCTACTGCAACGACACCAACGGTCCGGCGCGCTTCGCCAGGATCCTGCTCAAGTCCACCTCGCCCAGCCACGCCGGCGAGGACATGATGAAGAGCATCATGGACAGCATGACCAAGATCGGTGCCAAGAGCGGCGAGCCCGCAAAGCCGCAGACCGACGAGCAGAAGAAAGCCCTGGCAGCCGCATCCAAAAGCATGGATCAGGTCACCGACATGCTCGGTGCCACCACCGTCGGCATCGATGGCTCCTACAGCTTCGCCGGCGTCAAAGCCGGCACCTACTACGTCCACGCCATCTTCCCCGGCTACCTCGACACATACAGTCAGTTCTCCGAAGAGGACTTCGCCAGCACCGACCCGGCCGTCCGCGCCCGCATCGCGCAGGTCCCCACCATCACGGTCAGCGGCACCGACTCAGCCAGGGCCGATGTCCGCCTCGAGCGCGGAGCGGCCATCAGCGGTCACATCGAATACGACGACGGCAACCCTGCCTCCGGTTGGACCCTCACCGTCGTCAAGCCCAACACCGCCGTAGATCCCGGCGAGGATGTCGCCGCAGCCATGGCACCGGCGCTCGCCATGGGAGGTCTCGCTCAGCTCGCCAAAACCGACGACCGCGGCTACTATCGCATCTCCGGCCTCGCCCCCGGCGAGTATGTCCTGCGCGCCTCGCTCTCCGCCACCGCCATCGGCATCAACTCCAACAACATGGGCGACGGAGGCTCCGGAATCAAACTCGTCGTCTACTCCGGAGACACCTTCAGCCGTGCCGATGCCAAACCCATCAAGCTCATCGCCGGCGACGAACAGACCGACTACAACATCACCGTCCCCTCCCACCACCTGCACAACATCGCCGGGCACGTCGTCGCCAAATCCGACGGACACACCCTCAACGTCGGCGAGGTCAACATCACCGTCAAGGACCATCCCGCGTTGCCAGTCATGGCCGCTATCCGCGACGACGGCAGCTTCCACTTTGAATATCTCCCCGGCAACATTACATACACCCTCACCGTAGCCGACGCCGCCGACGGCACACACGAAGGCCCCGCCAACAACATCATGGGCATCAGCATGCCCAACACCCAGTTCCTGCACAAGTACGGCACCGATACCACCGACGTCGTCCTCAGCGACAAGGACGTCGACTCCGTCACCCTATCTGTTGTCCAGACCGACTGGAAGCCCACCCCAAAGAAGCCCTCCACCCCAGTCAATGTCTCCCCCGGCGACCTGATCAAAGGCCTCATGGGCGCAGCCGCCGGCGACGACGATGACGATGACAGCTCCAAATAGCCTCCGCGGAAGTCAGTCACGTTCCACCTGTAACCACCGTTCATGCCGTTGATGAATCACGAAGTCACCATCCTGAATGACTGAAGAAGCAGTCGTCCTGAGCGAAGCCGCTCACTGTTCTTCCTGAACGAAGCCGCTCACAGTCTCATCGTGAGCGGCTTCGTTGAAAGACCTGCGGTTGTCTGTTTTATGGCGTCATTCTGGCGCAGCCAGAATCTCCGTATTTGTTTTGTCTTGCTTAAGGTGCCGCTTCAGAGCCGGATGCCCCATCCATCGCACGAACCCCGCCCCCAAGAACCTTGTCAAGAAAAATCGCACAACTAACTCCATCTAAACGAGATAAACTGACAAACTCGTCTCCCCAACCTGCTACAATTGAATAGGGGGCTTCTGTCTATCTGTTCGATGTTCTGTCGGCGGAGCACAGCATCGCCGATTCTACATAAGCGCGTTATTATGAAGACTTTACAAAATAAGAATCATAGAATCAACACTTTGCATGCCAAGTCCAGACCTGGTACAGACCGAAGTCCAGACTTAACA
>PLOT01000149.1 GCA_003142215.1 Granulicella sp.
GTGATGACGGCCATCATGGCGAAGCTCTGCATCATGGTGCCCAGCACGTTCTTCTTGCGCACCAGGCCGCTGTAGAAGAGCGCGAGGCCTGGGCCGGTCATCATCAACACCAGCAGAGCGCTGGTCAGCACCCAGGCGTTGTCGCCGGTGGATTGCGCCGTCGCTGTGGCGGATGCCGCTGCTGCCGCGGAGGCTTGCGAAGCGGACTTGTCCTCGGCAACCTGCTTCTCCAGTTGCGCGATGCGATCGGCATTGGCGGCGCGGTCCGCGGCAGCGATGCGGTCGGCAGTGACAATGTGTGGCGCGACCAGCGCCCGGCCGGTTGTGGCGAAGCATGTGACGAGAAGAAGAAAGACGAAGAATGCCCTGAGGCATTTTACGAAGTGTTGCTGCATGTCCAGTATGCTCATTGATCGATTGAATGACGACGGATGCGGGTTGCACCCGTCGCTGGAATTGTAATGAATCTGCGCCCGCTTGTATCTATTCAATAGGGCTACCGGCTTTGCCCTGAGGGGGGCAGGCTGGATTGGCCATTGACGGAGGAGGCCGCGGGTGGTGTGGTTGCGGAGGTTGCGCGCAGGCTGGAACTGGCGGAGTTGGCCAGATGCAGGATATGGTTGGGTAGGATGAATAGCAGCAGCGTGGCAGCGGCGATGAGGGCAAGTCCGATGCCCGCGGGCACGCTGATCGCCGGAGCAGGGGAGAGAGTTGTTGCTGACGCCGCCTCCCCGGGCCTTGTGTAAATCGAGCTGAGCAGCCTGAGGTAGTAGAAGCAGGCAACGCCGCTGTTGATCAGGCCGATGACGGCAAGCCAGACGTGGCCGGCCTGAAGCACGGCGGCGAATACGTAGAACTTGGCGAAGAAACCGCCGGTGAAGGGAATCCCGATCAGCGAGAGAAGGAACAAAGCGAGCAGCGCGGCCAGCACCGGACGGCGCAGCGCGAGGCCCTGGTAGTCTTTGAAGCTGCGCAGCGTCTCTTTGTATCCGCCCACTTGGGTCACCACGGCGAAGGCCCCGACGTTCATCGCGGCGTAGGCTGCGGTGTAGAAACATGCGGCGCTGATGCCCGCGGGCGGAAAGGCCGTGAAGGCGGCTAGCAGGTATCCGGCGTGCGCGATGCTGGAGTAGGCCAGCATTCGTTTCACGTCGGTCTGCTTCAGCGCGCCAAGGTTGCCGATGGTCATCGAAAGCGCGGCCAGGCCCCACATCAGCAGCGACCAGCGGTGCTGCATCTGCGGAAATCCGCAGAAGGTGATGCGCAGCAGCACGGCGAACGCCGCGGCCTTGGGCGCGGTGGACATCAGCCCGACGACCGGCGCGGGCGCGCCCTGATAGACGTCCGGCGTCCACACATGGAAGGGCGCGGCGGAGACCTTGAAGCCGAGGCCGACGATCATCATGGCCAGCGCGAGGAAGGCCATGCGGGGCGTCGCGCTTGCGCCCAGAGCGGCGGCAATGGCGGCGATACTGGTCGATCCCGTTGCGCCGTAGGCCAGTGCGATGCCGTAAAGGAAAAACGCGGTGGCAAACGAGCCGAGCAGGAAGTATTTGATCGAGGCCTCGACCGCCGTGCCGTGTCCCTTGCGGAAACCAGCCAGGATGTAGGTCGAGATGGAGGAGATTTCAAGCCCGATGAAGACCATCAGAAGCTCGACCGAGCAGGTCATCAACATCATGCCCACAGCCCCGAACAGGACCAGAGCGAAGTACTCGCCCGCATGGCTTGCGTGGCCATCGAAGTAGTCGAGCGAGCCGAGCAGCGTTGCGACGACAACTGCAGCGATGAGCAGGTGGAAGAAGATGCTGAAGGCATCGACCTGAATGTTGCCGCTGAATGCGGTGAGCACGCCGAGGCGAAGCTGATAGGTACTGATAAAGCCGGTGGCCGTGGTGCCAGCGATGGCCAGCCAGCCCAGCGGCTTGCGGCTGGTGCCGGGCTTCAGCACCGCTTCGATGAGCATGATAAGAACGCCGGTGAGGGTGAGTACATACTCAGGCAGCAGCGAGAGGAGGTTGGTGGACATTTATCGGACCTCCTTCGCTGGTGTGGCTGTGAGAATCGTGCGGCATGGGTGGGTGTCGTCACATAGCGGAATAGCGATTCGATTCAGAACCTGGGCACTGGCAGCGGAAGCTCCGTATGTGTCGATGGCGCGCATCCATAGCGGCGATGCGAGGCCCATTGCAAGAAAGAGCGCGACCACGGGCCACAGCGCCAGATGTTCGCGCGCGTCGAGGTCCCATCCGGCGACCGCTTGCGGCTTCGGCCCAAGCTCGCAGTAGAAGACGCGCTGGATCATGCGCAGCATGTACGCCGCGCTGAGAATGACGCCGCTGGTTGCCACGGCGGTCCACAGGTGATGGTTCGTTACGGTGGATTGCATGGAGCCGGAGAGGATAAGAAACTCGCCGACAAAGCTGTTCAGCATGGGCAGTCCGATGATGGAGAGCGTCACCAGGACGAACATCGTTGCCACCCATGGCAGCTTCTGCGCCAGCCCGCCGTACTGCCGCATGTCGTAGGTGCCGTAGCGCTCGTAGAGCAGTCCCAGCAGCATGAAGAGGGCTGCTCCGGCAAGGCTCTCGTTGAGTATCTGATAGATGCCTCCGTCCAGTCCGGCGACGGTCAGGGTGAAGATGCCGAGAACGATGAAGCTGAGTTGGCCCAGCGTGGAGTACGCTGCAAGTTTCTTCAGATCGTTCTGCACTAGCGCCAAAAGACCGCCGTAAACGATGCCGATGGCCGCGAGCGCGATCATCAGCGGCGCGATGCGATGCGACTGCTCTGGAAAGATGGCGAAGGAAAATCGCAGGATGGAGTAGATCGCGGTCTTGCCGGCCAGCACCATCACGGCCGCGGTTGGCGCCTCGGCGATCGCATCGACCAGCCATCCATGCAGCGGAAAGACGGGGATTTTAACGGAGAAGGCCACGAGGAAGCCGAGCGATGCGATCCACAGTGCGGCTGCATTGGGCGAGATTGCGTGCTGCGCGGCGAGCGCGGCCAGCTTCGGCAGGTCGAAGGTTCCGGTCTGCGCGTAGAGCCACAGCATTGCGACAAGCAGCAGCCCGGAGGGGATGAATGCATACAGAAAGTATTTGATGGCGGCATGGCGGCGCTTTTCGCTGCGACCGAAGGCGGCGATGAGAATCGTCATCGGTACCAGCGACATCTCCCAGAACGCATAGTAGAGAAACATGTCGAGCGAGACGAAAATGCCCATCATCGCAACCTGCTGTAGCAGGAAGAGAACATAAAAGAGCTTCTTGCGACTGTCGATGGCGCGCCACGAAATCAGCACTCCAAGCGGCGCAAGCAGACCGGTCAGCACTATCAGCCACATCGAAAGGCCATCGACGCCGAGGTGGTAGTGAATCACGGGAGAGACGATCCACGGCACGTTCTGTTCGAAGGCGAAGCCGATGATGGGATGGCAGGGGCGGTAGGGTGTGCCTAGGAGGCACTGGGGGAAGATTATGGTGTGTGCATTATCAAAGTGGGCCGGCAGATGCAGCGTGAGCAGGAAGGTGACCAGCGTGACTGCGAGTGCGGCCCACTGCATGGTCTTGCCGCGGTCAGGCAGCAGCGCCAGCAGCAGCGCGCCGGCCAGCGGTAAAAATACGATGAGGGTCAGAATGATGTGGTCGATATTCATCGTGTCCCCCACATCGAGTTGCCGAAGATCATGACGGCGATCACAGCGGCCGCCCCGATGGCGAGCCATCCGGCGTAGGAGCGGATGTTGCCGGATATCTGCTTGCGCTCGATCCATGCCAGGCCGCGCGTTGCCGCTCCTGCCGCCTGGCCGGAGCCGGTGACGACTCCGTAATCTACGACGAGTTCGAGGACGCCGCGTGTGAACATCAGCAGCGGTGTAATCAGAAATGCGCTATAGAACTCGTCCACCCAGTACTTGTTCTTGATCAGATTGTATGCAGGCCGGTGACGCTCTGCGAGCGCGGCGGCGGTTCCCGGCTTCTCGTAGTAGAAGATGTAGGCGATATAAAAGCCTGCGACCGCAACCAGAACGGAAACGAGGGTGAGGGCGAGTTCGAGGCCGTGGCCGGTTGTCGATACGACAGCTTCGCTGGCTGCTCCGTTTGCAAAGACAGGACCCAGGAAGCGCTCGATGCGGTTGCTGCCGAAGAGCGCGGCGGGAATGCCGATCCATCCGCCAACCACCGAAAGAATCGCGAGAATCGCCAGCGGGAGCAGCATGACCCAGGACGACTCGTGCACGCTGTGATGTGCGTTCGTCTGCTGCTCAATACGCGGCTCGCCGAAAAATGTCTTGAACCAAAGCCGGAACATGTAGAACGAAGTCATTCCCGCGGTAAGCAGACCAACCAGCCACAGAACGATGTGCAGCGGATTGTTCGAGGTGAACGTCCGGTAGAGTATCTCGTCCTTGGAGAAGAATCCCGCAAACGGCGGAATCCCCGCGATGGCGAAGACTCCCGCGCTCATGCACCAGAATGTGATGGGCGTGCGCTTGCGCAGGCCGCCCATCTTGCGCATGTCCTGCTCGCCGGAGAGCGCGTGAATCACAGAGCCGGCGGCGAGGAAGAGCAACGCCTTGAAAAATGCGTGAGTCAACAGGTGGAAGATTCCCGCTGCGTAGGCCCCTACTCCGCAGGCCATGAACATGTAGCCGAGCTGCGAGATGGTGGAGTAGGCCAGCACGCGTTTGATGTCGTGCTGCACCATGCCGATTGANNATCGCGACTACGGTGAGCGCAAGCGGCGAGCTGTTGAAGAGAACATGGCAGCGCGCCACCATGTAGACGCCCGCCGTCACCATTGTTGCTGCGTGGATCAGCGCGGAGACCGGCGTCGGACCCTCCATCGCGTCGGGTAGCCAGATGTATAGCGGAATCTGCGCGGATTTGCCCGCTGCACCGAGAACCAGCAACAAGCAGATGGCGGGCAGGAAGTGCGCACCCTGCTGCTGCCACTCCGGATGCTGCGCAATGGTGCTGAAGACCTGCGTGAAGCTCAGGCTGCCGAAGTGAACGATCAGCAGGAACATCGCCAGCAGAAAGCCGAAGTCGCCAATGCGGTTGACGATGAATGCCTTCTTGCCCGCGTCAGCCGCAGATTTCTTCTTGAAGTAGAAGCCGATCAGCAGGTACGAGCAGAGACCCACACCCTCCCAGCCGACGAAGAGCAGCAGGAAGCTCTCGGCCAGCACCAGCACGGACATGAAGAACATGAAGAGGTTGAGATACGCGAAGAAGCGCCAGTAGCCCTCTTCGTGCGCCATGTACCCGACCGAATAAATGTGGATGAGGAAGCCAACGCCCGTGACAACCGCGAGCATGATCAGAGTCAGGTGATCGACAGTGAACGCAAAACTCACGCTGAATCCGGTAATGGCAATCCACGGACGACTCACCACTTCAATCGCATCGGGCGCGCCAGCAGCACGCATCGTCGCCCACAGCCACGCGACGATGCCCGCTGGCAGCGCAGTGAAGAGCAGAGCCACTGTGCCGACGACGGCACGCGGCAGCTTTCGCCCCAGCGTCCCGTTGATGAGGAAGCCGGCCAACGGCAACAACGGAATGAACCAGATGGTACTCGCGGGCATGGGGCTCATGATTTCATCAGGTCGAGCTCGTCGACGTTCAGCGTCTGGCGCGTGCGGTAGATGGAGATGATGATGGCGAGTCCGACAGCGGCCTCGGCGGCGGCGACCACCATCACGAAGAAGACGAATATCTGCCCGCTGACCTGATGCCACATGTGCGCGAAGGCGACGAAGGTCAGATTGACGGCGTTCAGCATCAGCTCAATCGAGATAAAGATCGTAATCACGTTGCGCTTGATGAGGAACGCGGCAATGCCGATGGAGAACAACATCGCAGCCAGAATGAGGTAGTAGGCTGTGGGCACCATTACTTATCCTTTCTCTTATTGCGGCATGAGCCGGACGCGAATACGCCGATAAAAGACGTGAAAATGCCAGCGATGATAGCTATCCAGCTTGCAGACGACATGGCCATGCTATTGCTCCTTCCGCGCGAGCACAACCGCGCCCAGAATCGCAACAAGGATAAGGATCGAGGTGACCTCGAACGGCAGCAGTTGCTTGGTAAAGAGCATCGCGCTGACCTGGGCGATGTTGTCCACAGTGTTGCTGAGGTCCCCGCCGATGTTGGAAGTCATCAGCGCGCCGCGCTCCGACAGAAAGACGAAGCTGAGCAGGCAGAATATCGCCGCTGCGCCGGGGATGCCAACCGCATATGCGGATCGGCTGCCGTTGGTGCGCTGTTCTTTGCCTGCGTTCAGCAGCATGATGACAAAGACGAACAGCACCATGATGGCGCCCGAGTAGACGATGACCTGTGCCGCTGCGAGAAACTCCGCGCCCAGCGACCAGTACAGCACTGCCAGCGACATCATCACCACCACCAGCGACAGCGCGCTGTGGATGGGGTGGCGCTGGAAGAGCAGGTTCAGTGCTCCGCCCAGTGCCAGTGCGCCAAAAATGATGAAGAGTGCCAGTTGCATGAGGTCTGTCGATCCTTCGTTGCAGCGTAGAGGAACTATTCTGTGAGCCGATTTCTAAAAGTGTATTGCAGGCTCGAAAGACAATTACTGAGATTCTAGCTTCGCCAGAATGACGACTTGATACGCCTAGCGATTGTAAAGCAGCGCGGAGTTACCCCCGCATGGCGAGGACAAAGCTGGTGACGATGATGTTGGCCATGGCGAGCGGCAGCAGAAACTTCCAGCCGAAACCCATCAGTTGATCGTAGCGGAAGCGCGGCAGTGTGCCCCGCACCCAGATGTAAAGAGCTAGAAAGCTGAAGACCTTAACAACAAACCAGCAGACCGGAAAGATGGCGTTGAAGACCGGCGTGTTGAGGAAGCCGTCGAAGATGTGTCCGAAGATGCTCGTTGCGCCGCCCAGGAAGAGCAGTGTGGCGACGCAGCTTACGGTGATCATGTTGGCGTACTCGGCCATGAAGAACATGGCGAACTTCATGGAGCTGTACTCGGTGTGGTAACCGGCGACGAGTTCATTCTCGGCCTCGGGCAGGTCGAAGGGGGCGCGGTTGGTCTCGGCGTAGGCGGCCATCAGGTAGATGAAGAAGGCGACAATCTGGAAGCCGCCAAAGATGTTCCAGGAGAGAGCGCCGTGTGCCGATTGGCTGTCGACGATGACGCGCAGATTCAGCGACTGCGCGCGCAGCACGACACCGACCAGCGAGAGGCCGAGGGCCAACTCGTAGCTGATGACCTGCGCGGTGGAACGAAGCGAGCCGAGCAGCGAGTATTTATTGTTCGACGACCAGCCGGAGAGCGTGATGCCATACACGCCGATCGACGTAATGCCGAGAATGACCAGCAAGCCGATATTGACGTTGGCGATCTGGAAGAGGTCCACGCCATCGACGCGCGTGACCGCGCCGAACGGCACCACTGCGACGGAGACCAGCGCGCAGCCGAGAGCGATAATGGGGGCGAGAATAAACAGCGGACGCTCCACGGCGAGCGGGTTCATGTCTTCCTTGAGGAAGCTCTTGGCTCCGTCGACCAGCGGCTGTAGCAGGCCAAACGGCCCAACGCGGCTGGGCCCCCAGCGGTTCTGCATGCGCGCCAGCAGTTTGCGCTCGAGAAGCACGGTGTAGGCCACAGCCAGCAGCGTGATCACCAGCACCACCGCGACCTTGAGCACGCTCAGGAGCAGGAAGAGTTCGAAGCTGGTCAGGTGGGTCAAGGTCTCTCTCGGTCTCTATTCGGATGCTGTCTGTTCGTTGATCTGGATAAGGGATTGCCTAGGCTGGTAGCGTTGCAGTTCGTTGAGGATCGCGGAGTGGCGGCCAAGCGAGCCGGAGGTGAAGAGCGTATTGTCGCTCGGCAGTATGAGGTCGCGACGGTTTGTGATCTGGATGAGCCCCGCTTCGTCGCGGATGGGCGCGGCCGCGGGCGAAACGTGCTGGTCGTTGCCGGAGAGCAGTTGCAGCCGCAGCAGATTGTAGCCCGGTACCAGACGCTGAATCTCATCGAGGATCGCCGAGGGATCGAACGGGCTGAGGCGCGGCTCCAGGTTGTTGGCGGTCAGCCACACGGCATGACGGTCGGCCTCGCCCGACTGCGCGCCGCGCGTCTGGCCCATGTCCGCGCGCACGCCTGCGCCGAAGGGAACGAGCTTGCGGACATCTGCGCCCATCTTGTCGGCAATGCGTACGATCAGCTCGAAGTCGCTGCGCACGCCGGCGCGATCGGCGGCTTTTTTAACCTGCTGCAGGTCTCCGTAGCTATTGGTCACCGAGCCGGATTTTTCATACAGGCTCGCGGCAGGCAGCACAACGTCGGCCAGCGCGGCGGTCTCGGTGAGGAACATCTCCTGCACCACGACGAAGGTCTTCTTGAGCGTAGCGGGATCGACGTCGTAGCGCGTGACGGGATTCGCGCCGACGACGTACAGCGCGGAGAGATTGCCTGCCGCGGCAGCGTCGAAGATCTCCAGCAAATCGAGGCCGGGCGAGGTGGGAGAGCTGTATTCCAGGGCAATTCGGCTGCTGGGGTCCTGGGTATCGATGGGGCCGATGGGCGTGTAGCCAGGAAGCATGTCGGGCAGCAGGCCCATGTCGGAGGCACCGCGCGAATTGACGTAGTCGGCCAGCAGCGCGAATTTCGCGCCGGGCAGCGTAAGGCCGAAGTCGATCAGCCGCTTGAGCTCCGCGCCGCGCAACTCGTTGCCGATAAGGATCAGCAGCGACTCCTCGCTCTTGACCGCGTCGCGGAAGGTTGACAGCGCTGCGCTATCGGCGGAGGCTGCGCAGGCATTGCAGTCGTCGCCCGAGAGATACGCCGCGAGCGCGCTGTAGCCATACTCCGCAACCCGCAGGAAAGCCTTGGCCTGCCGTTGCAGCTTGATCTCTGCCATGTTCGCGATATAGAGTCTTGCTCCGTTGAGGCGAACATTGCTGCGCAGGTTCCACGCGGTCGCGGGGCTCTGATTCGTCGGATCGCCACCGACCAGCAGCACGGCCTTCGCGGTGAGCGTCTCGCGCAGCGATGCCGCGCGTCCTGTGCTCCCAGCCAGCGACTGCGCGAAGGCTACATAGTCTGCCGTGCGGTGGTGGTCGATGTTGTTGGTGTGCAGCACGGAGCGCGCGAACTTCTGCAGCAGGTATGCCTCTTCGTTGGTCAGCCGATTTCCGCCGATCGCGCCGAAGCTCCTGCCGCCGCGCGTGTCGCGCAGCTCGGTGAACTTATTGCCAACGCAGGTGAGCGCCTCGTCCCAACTCACCGCCTTCAGCTCGCCATTCGCCTGCCGTACCAGCGGCTGCGTGATGCGCTTGCGGCTGTTGGCAAAATCGAAAGCGTAACGTCCTTTGTTACATAAGAAGTCGCCGTTGATGCCAGACTTGTCGCGATTGTCTCCGCGCACAATCTCCGATCCATCCGCCGTCGAGCGCACGCCGAGCGTGGTTTTGCATCCGTCGCCGCAGTGCGTACAGATCGTAGCGACGTGGTTCATCTCCCAAGGCCGCGTCTTGTAGCGATACGTTCCACTCGTCAATGCGCCCACCGGGCAGACGTCGATGCACATGCCGCATTGCTCGCAGTCCAGATGAGCGAGTGAGTCGGGCGTGAGCTGCGCCGGCACATTCGGTACAATAATCGACGACGAGCCACGGTTCTCCACCGCCAGCGCGAAGACATCCATGCCCTCGCCGCAGGTGCGCACGCAGCGATAGCACAGAATGCAGCGCGGGCGGTCGAAGTACACCACCGGCGACCACTTCTGCTCCTCGCGATGGTTCTTCGGCTCGGCGTAGAAGCTGTCCGCCGCGCCGTACTTGAAGGTCATGTCCTGCAGTTCGCACTCGCCGCCCGCGTCGCACACCGGGCAATCCAGCGGATGGTTGCCCAGCAGCAGTTGCAGCGTGGCCTTGCGCGCCTGGATCACCTCAGGCGTGTCGGTGAAGAAGACCTGCCCCTCGGCGATCTGCGTGGTGCACGCGGTCTGTAGCTTCGGCACCTTCTCCTGGCGCACCACGCACATGCGGCAGGCGGCCTGTAGCGAGAGGCCGGGGTAGTAGCAGAAGGCAGGGATCTCGATGCCCGCGCTCTTGCACACCTCAATGAGGAGCGAGCCCGCCGGTGCGGTGATCTTCTTGCCATCGACGGTAATGGTCACATCAGCCATTGAAATCCCTAATCCCTAACCGCTATTCTCTACATCTCATCGTGCTGCATTCGTTCGCTGCATTCAATTCTGGTGCGACCTCTGAATCAGAATCTGCTGATCGGCGCTCCTATTGTTCAGCCTCGAGTGGATCAGCACGCCGAGAACAAATACTGCAAATGCAATCGCGAAGACGACGACGATCCTAAGCCCGCGATTGCTCAATGTCCTGCCCTAGCCAGTTCTAGCACTGTGATCAGCGGCGTTCCCGCCTTCTTGCCTTCGATGTAGTCTTCAAACTCCTTGCGGAACTTTTTCACGAAGCCCAGCGTGGGCATCGCCGCCGCGTCGCCAAACGGGCAGAACGTCCGGCCCATCATGTTTTCGGCGATGTACTGCACGGTGTCGATGTCCTTCTTCGCGCCGCCGCCCTCATACACGCGAGTCAGCGTCTTCTTGATCCAGTCGGTGCCCTCGCGGCATGGGATGCACCAGCCGCAGCTCTCGTGCTGGTAGAACTTGATCGTCCTCAGCGCGAACTCGACGATCGACACCGTCTCGTCGAGCACCACAATCCCACCCGAGCCGAGCATCGACCCGGCCTTCGCCAGTTGGTCGAAGTCCAGGCCAATGTCGATCTCGTCGGCGCGCAG
>PLOT01000179.1 GCA_003142215.1 Granulicella sp.
CATCTAACCGGACACCAGTGATACCCACAAATAAATGCCGTCATCCCGACCGGAGCGTAGCGGAGTGGAGGGACCCCCCGCATTTCGCCCGGCGTAGCCACACATACCCCAAACCCACCCATCGCGATAAGGCCGCGATGAATGGGGCACCCGGCCAATCCCAAGATATATTACTGTCCAGTCTCACTGGCTACTGGAGACATTTTGCGCACAACATTAGTCATTGCTGCAACCATGGAACCCACATCGCTGATATTCAAAGGTAAAACGAGGGTATTGCCCGCTTTTGCAAGCTTTCCAAACTCGGGTATGTACTGTTCGGCAACTCGAAGCTGCACAGCCTCAAACCCACCAGGGCTTTTAATAGAGTTTGCAACTAGCTGAATCCCCTCAGCAGTTGCTTGGGCGACTGCAAGAATTGCGGCGGCTTGACCTTCAGCTTGGTTAATCTGCTGTTGTTTATTTCCTTCAGATGCCTTGATGACTTTCTGCTTATCGCCTTCGGCAGCGTTGATAACAGAATCGCGTACGCCTTCGGACTGGAGTATTACAGCACGTTTCTCGCGTTCCGCGCGCATCTGTTTTTCCATTGCCGCCAACACATCCTGAGGCGGCATGATGTTTTTAATCTCGTACCGCAATACCTTCACACCCCATGCTTCCGACGCCTTGTCCAGTTCCGTTACAACTGCGATGTTAATATGCGTTCTCTCCTCGAATGTTCGATCCAGTTCAATCTTTCCGATTTCACTTCGTAGCGTCGTCTGGGCAAGCTGCGTTATAGCAAATTCGAAATTGGTAATACCATACGAAGCATTCTTAGGATCGAAAATCTTGAAATACATGATGCCATCGACCTTAACTTGTACATTGTCGCGAGTGATGCAGGTCTGTTCCGGAATTTCCATAGCTCGTTCTTTAAGTGTTTGCCGGTAACGAATAACATCCATAAAAGGCAACAAGATGCAGAAACCCGCGCCCAGGGTGGAGTGGTATTTGCCCAAACGTTCAACAACATACGCACTTTGCTGTGGAACAACTACAGCCGTCTTGGCAAGCAGGATAAGTACGAATACGGCAAAAATTAGAGCGATGACTAAAGAAATGGGCATACTCCTCCTAAGAAGTAGCTGAATTCGGTTCAACTGCATCTGCGTTAGAGTTTACAGAGAGCGGGCAAACCTCCAGAGCAATACCGATACTGCGCACAACCCGGCATCGCTGACCCATTGCCAAATCGCTAGGGCCAAGGTTGCGAGCGCTCCAAGTGGTGCCTCTCATTTGTACCTGCCCCTTGGTATCTAGAGAAATATTTTCAGCCGCTATCGCAATCTGACCACTAAGGTCGTCAATATCCGGCAAGCTGGAATGTGGCCTGAATCTTTGGACTAATTTGGGACGGAATAGGATGGCGGAGGTGAGCGATATGCTTGAGAATAGCAGCCACTGCAACCACGCCGGACCGCCTAAACCAAGTCCAGCTATAGCACCGATAATAATAGCGGTGCCTCCGAAGAATACAAAGTAAAAGCCGCCTGCTCCCGACAACTCAACAAAAAGCAAGACAAAGCCGAGTATTACCCATATCCACCAATCCACTTTTCACCTGACCTTGTAAACAGAGTTAGCAATATTCGTGAAGAGGCTCAACGGTGCCTTCCATACGATTCATCTGAGATGATTTGGACAATTCGATGTGCCACGAAGTCTATATACTTCTTTCTACTATGTAAAGGTTTAAGCAAAGCGTTTTTTAGACAGGCCCAAGACCGGGTGCGCCATTTCTCGATTTTGAGACTTGAGATCGCTGGCATCCGCCCCCGGCTGCTCCGCTCATGCGGTCTCATCGCGAATCAGAGTCCTCGCCCGTCCCGCAAAAACCTTGTCAAGGGTCTCGAAACGTCCCAAAAACATCAACTCTAACAAACCAAACCACTTCCACGCCAAAAATAGTCTAAAATAGTTGGCATAGTAGTTTTACTCAATCCGGTAAAATAGAAGTAGAGATTAAATCAGAAGGGCCGCAAGCCGTCCGCCACCAGCGAACGCAACTTGCGGCCCTCGCTATTTAACCCAGTCTCACCAAGGAGTCCCATGAACACGAGAAAATCCCAGTTCCCGCTCTGCCGTCACACCATGACCAACGGCCGCCTTTGCCAGTCGCCCGCCTGTGGCGACAGCCGCTTCTGTTACTTCCACAAGAAGCTGCACCCTACCCGCCGCAAGTCCATCCCCGACGCGGGACCGACCCTCAACCCGCACGTCCTCCATCCCCTGCGCAACGCGCGCTCCATCCAGCATGCGCTCTCCATGGTCGTCTCCGCGCTCAGCACCGGCCAGCTACGCCCCGCGCAGGCCGGCAAGATGGTCTACGCGCTCCAGTTGGCCATGGTCAGCCCATACAGAAACTCAATGGAATGAAGATTCTAGTTGTAACCCAAATGAATCGACTACTTTGCAGACACATCCCCCAGCTAACCCACAGTAACCAGGCCACTTCTCCGCAAGATACCCCCGGGAGGGGGGAGGGGGGGGTACCCCATTTGATGGCGAATGAAGAACGAAAGCAGAGAACCAGCCTAGACGCTCTCGCCCTTGGCCGAGGCCAGCTTTTCTTCTGCTTGCCGCGTCATGGCGTTGGCGTAGTCGTACTTCGAGCCGTCGTCGCCAGCCTCCTGCCACATCTTCTCGCCCAGCGCCAGCTCCTGTTGGGCTTCGGCTGTGTCGATCTCGTTGGGATGCATCGCAGTCTCGGCCAGAATCGTCACCCGCTCGGGAAGCACCTCGGCGAATCCCCACGCGACGAAGAACTTCTGATCGCCCGACGTGCCGCCATGCAGCCGCACCTCACCCGCGCCCAGCTCCGCCAGCAGCGGCGCAGCGCCGTAGAGAGCCTCCAGATAGCCTGAACTGGACGGCAGCTCCACCGACTCCGCCGTGGCATCCAGCAGCAGCCGGTCCGGGCTCACCAGCCGAACCGCCAACAACCCCGTATTTGCAACCGCCTCTGCCATAGCGCCCTGACTTACCCCTTACACCTGATCCCTTACCCCTGTTTTTACGCCGTCTGCTTCATCTTCTCCGCAGCCGCCAGCACGTCCTCGATGCTGCCCTTCAGATAGAACGCCTGCTCTGGGATTGCATCGTGCTTGCCTTCGATGATCTCCTTGAAGCTGCGCACAGTCTCCGCGACCTTGACGTATGCGCCGGGAATTCCGGTGAAGACCTCGGCAACGTGGAAGGGCTGCGAGAGGAAGCGCTGCACTTTACGAGCCCGAGCGACGGTGGTCTTGTCCTCTTCGGAGAGTTCGTCGATGCCGAGAATTGCGATGATGTCCTGCAGGTCCTTGTAGCGCTGCAGAATCTTCTTCACGCCCTGCGCCACGTCGTAGTGTTCCTGCCCGACGATGCGCGGCGACAGAATGCGCGAGGTCGAGGCCAGCGGATCGACCGCCGGGTAGATACCCAGCTCCGACAGTGGCCGCGAGAGCACGGTGGTCGCGTCCAGGTGAGCGAATGTCGTCGCCGGTGCCGGATCGGTGAGGTCGTCGGCAGGGACATAGACAGCCTGCACCGATGTCACCGAGCCCTTCTTGGTCGATGTGATGCGCTCCTGCAACTCGCCNNATGAAGAGCAGCGTGTCCGCGCCTTCGTAGTCGCGGAAGTGCTCGGCAACCGTCAGCCCGGTGAGCGCCACGCGCAGACGCGCCCCCGGAGGCTCGGTCATCTGGCCATAGATCAGCGTCGCCTTGCTCTTGGAAAATTCCTTGAGGTTGATGACGCCCGACTCCTGGAACTCGACCCAAAGATCGTTGCCCTCGCGCGTCCGCTCACCCACTCCGGCGAAGACCGAGAAGCCGCCGTGGTTGCTGGCGACGTTGTTGATCAGCTCCTGAATGATGACCGTCTTGCCGACGCCCGCGCCGCCGAAGAGGCCGATCTTGCCGCCCTTCAGGAATGGCTGGATCAGGTCGATCACCTTGATCCCGGTCTCGAACATCTCCTCCGAAGTCGACTGTTCATCGAACGCCGGAGCCTGGCGATGGATCGGCATATGAAACTCGGATGTAATCGGCCCAAGCTCATCCACCGGCTCGCCCAGCACGTTCATCACGCGGCCCAGAGTTCCGCGGCCCACGGGAATCGTAATCCCAGCGCCCGTGTCGATGGCCTGCATCCCGCGCACCAGGCCATCGGTCGGGACCATCGCGATGCAGCGCACGCGTCCCTCGCCCAGGTGCTGTTCCACCTCGACGATCACGCTCATCGGCTTCGGNNGGCCCGCTGATCGAAATTACACGTCCAATATTCTCAGCCATAGTCTCTTCGTTCCTAATGTTCTTCCGCGAACTACAGCGCCGCAGCGCCGCTTACAATCTCGATAATTTCCTTGGTAATCGCCGCCTGACGCAGGCGGTTCATGGTAAGGCTCAAGCTGTCGATCAAGTCCTCTGCGTTCTTGCTTGCCGCATCGGTCGCCGTCATGCGCGCCGCATGCTCCGCGGCTGCCGACTCCAGCAGCGCGTGAAAGATCTGCGTGGACACATACTGCGGCATCAGGTTGCGGAACAACTGCTCCGGCGCCTGGTCGTAGATGTAATCCACCTCGGCGGTGCCAAACTTCTTCGCCTCCGACTCGGCGGCCGCATCGTCCGCCGCGAAGACCGAAACGCCGGAGGACTGCGCAGCGCGCGCCGCCGCCTCTCGCTGCTCCTCGGTCATCTCTTCGGCCGCGGTAATCTCCTGTGCGCCCAGCTTGCGAATCGGCAACAGCTTCTCCACCACCA
>PLOT01000108.1 GCA_003142215.1 Granulicella sp.
GTAATGACCATGAAGATGATCAGCAGCACCAGCATCACATCCACCATGGGCGTGACGTTGATGTTGGAGTTGACCTTCTTGCCTTCTGCGCGCTTGTTGATACCCATAATTGTTTGTCCCGTTCGGTCGTTCCCGGCCTCGGCCGTGGTTGCCGTCATCGTCACCGCGGAGATGCGCCTTCGGAGGCGGTTCGCTTGCCGGCCTCCGAAGGCCATGCTGTCCGAGGTGAAATTGCTCCCCTGCCCGTCAGCAGGGCGACCTGCTTAGCGGTGGCTCTGCTTGATGAAGTAGTCCACCAGTTCGCTGGAGCTGTTGTCCATCTCGACGTCGAAGGCCTCCACCTTGTTGGTGAAGAAGTTGAAGGTCATGACGGCGGGAATGGCGACGAAGAGGCCGAACGCGGTGGTGACCAGGGCCTCCGAGATACCGCCGGCAACCGCGCCGATTCCCGAGGTCTTCTGCGTGGCAATCTGCTGGAAGGCGTTGAGGATGCCGATCACGGTGCCCAGCAGCCCGATGAACGGGGCGGTGGAACCGATGGTGGCCAGACCGCCGAGGCCGCGCTTCAGCTTGGCGTGGACGATCGCCTCGGCCCGTTCGAGGGCGCGCTGCGAGCTTTCCACCTGCTCCTCGGTGATGTTGCCGCCCGAGCCGAAGCTGCGAAACTCCTGCAGGCCGGCGGTGACGACTTCGGCGAGGTGCGACTTCTTGCTGCGGTCGCCGAGCTTGATTGCCTCATCCAGACGGCCATCCTTGAGCGCGCCGGCAACCTTGGGCGCGAACTCGCGCGACTGCTTGCGCGCTGCGTTGAAGTACAGGTAGCGGTCGATCATGACGGCCAACGACCAGATCGACATGATGAACAGAACGCCAGCGATGGTAAGAGCAGGCCAGCCCATATTGTGCAGAAGCTGCAACGGGCCGAAACCGACCGCCGGAGCCTCGGACTGAAACCACATGGCGAGCGGCGCGGGGACGTGAGCGAAGTTTACGAGATGAGCGAGAATCACTGGAATCTTTCCTCCTGATTTCTATACAGCATTGGACTGGATCGATCTAAAAACCCGAACTGGACATCTGACATGAAACTCTGTGCTGCAAAACCCGAACTACAACTAGTAAGACGCGCAGACTGAGATTTTCGTTTCCGAAGAGCGAGCTGCGTGAAAAGAAATTCGCGAGAACTGCATCCGGCTAACCTCCGCCGAAGGTAAAGTTGACCGTAATGCTTGTCTCCACTTCGACGGGTTCTCCGTTGAGGAGATAGGGCTTATAGCGCCAGCGCTGGACAGCATCGCGGGCGGCGTTGGCCAGCATCGGCGGACCGCTGACGATGGTCAGTTGCTCGATGGTGCCCTGCTTGGAGATGATGGCATGCAGGATGACCGCGCCCTGAACGTGTGCGGCCTTGGCGATTGGCGGATAGACCGGATCCGGCTTTGAAATCGCCATGCCGGCGATCGTTCCGCTGGAGACGCGCACCGGCCCAGTCGGCGGCTTGGCAACCACCCTGGGGACAACCTGTGCACTGTTGTTGAGGCTGGCAAAGAGGCCACCCTGCACGCCTCCACCGGTGCCGCTGCCCATGCCTTGCATTCCCTGGACTCCGGTACCGGACGACGGAGCCGCTTCTTCCTTCAGCATCTTGATCTCTTTGGGAATCTTGGTCGGTGCGTGCAGGCCCGAGTCGATCTCGGAGACGATCTTGACCTCGGCAACCTTGGCCTGAGGCGGCGGCGGCGGCGGTGGCGGCGGCGGTGGCGGCGGCGCAGTCAGCAGCGCAGTCAGCGCCGTCCGGGGCAGGGCCTCGGGATAGAGCAGGGGAATCAGGATCAAGACGGCCAGGATGGAGAGATTGAATAGGGCCGTCACCAGCATCCATCGGCTCGTCTTGGTCTTCAGTTGGCCGCCGGATTCCATCAAAGAGCTTTCAAACATGAAGCGCCTCGCAAAAAATGTTCTACCCAGCTTAGACACCGCGCAGGATAACTTTGTTCCCGCGTCCGCAGTGCATTGTTCCTGTGTCCGCAAACCCAATCCGCGCAGGAGCCCTGAACCGGTGAAACGGAACCTGCAAACAAATCTTACACAAAAACAGCAACACCTGGAAACCCAGGGCTGAAGACCGGGCCGCTTATGCCCGGGCGCGCTTGGCCGGCAGGTTCGATATTTTGCCCCGGCTCTTGCGCCAGCCCTGATACGCCACCAGCATTGGGGCGGCGACCGCGATCGAAGAGTAGGTGCCGATGACGATACCGACCGTGAGCGCAAACGAGAACCCGCGCAGCACCGGCCCGCCGAAGAGCAAGAGGCTGACCACGGTAAGGAATGTGAGGCCGGAGGAGATCACGGTCCGGGTCAGCGTCTGGTTGATGCTGCGGTTGACAACATCGGGCAGCGATTCCCTGCGCGAGAGCGCCAGGTTCTCGCGGATGCGGTCGAAGACGACGATGGTGTCGTTCATCGAGTAGCCGATCAGGGTAAGGATGGCCGCGATGACGGTGAGTGTGATCTCCTGGTTGGTGAGGCTGAAGGCACCCACCGTGATGAGCGTGTCGTGAAAGACCGCGACCACGGCCGCGACGCCGTAGATCAGTTCGAAGCGGAACCACAGGTAGATCAGCATTCCCAGCAGGGAATAGGCCGTGGCCAGCGCAGCCTGCTTCTGAAGCTGCTTGCCCGCCGTCGGACCGACGATGTCGACCCGCTGAATGGAGCAGTCGGAGCTGGGCTGGCCGCAGTTCAACGCGCCTTCGACCTGCGTGCGCCCGGCGTCGTGCGAGGAGTCCGCGGCCTCGGGCAGCGAGATGACCTCGGTATTGGCGGAGCGGCCGGCGGTGTCGCTGATGGGATAGACGATAAAGTCCTTGACTCCCGCGCTGCTCAGCGCCTGGCGAATGTGGTTCTCGTTGGGAGTGCTGCTGAACTGGACCTGGATCTCGGTGCCACCCTTGAAGTCCACGCCACGGGGGATGCCGTGCCAGAACATCATGCTGAGCACTCCGGCCACGGAAAATATCAGCGAGAAGCCGAGGAAGTACCACTTCTTGCCCAGCCAATCGATCTTTGCATCACGAAACAGTTCCACTTTGCTTTCCTCAGGCGTGCCGTGCATCGCCTCTAATTTCTGCTGACTTGCCAACTTGCTAACTCGTTCCTAGCGCCAATGGTGTAACGTATCGCGCTGCGAACAAAATGCGGGGATTCTTCGCTGCGCTCAGAATGACAATTCATTTCCCTCTACAGCAATAGTGAAACTGCTCTAAATCGACAACTCCGCGCCGCGTTCCTTGTTTGCCAGATGCGCGTCGAAGATCGTGCGCGAGACGTAGACGGCAGTGAACAGATTGGCCAGCAGGCCGACGGTGAGTGTTACCGCAAAGCCCTTCACCGGGCCGGTGCCGAAGAGGAAGAGGATGGCCGCCGAGACAATCGTCGTGACGTGGGTATCCACAATCGTGATCCACGCGTGGCCGAAGCCCTGCTGCACGGCCACGGCCGACGTCTTGCCGGCGCGCAACTCTTCGCGGATGCGCTCGAAGATCAGCACGTTGGAGTCCACTCCCATACCAATGGTGAGGATGACGCCGGCGATCCCAGGCAGCGTCAGCGTGGCGCCCATATAGCCCATGACCCCGAGCAGGATCACCAGGTTCAGGAACAGCGCCAGGTCCGCGTTGATGCCCGAGCCGCGGTAATAGAACAGCATGAAGACCATGACCGCCAGCATTCCGACGATGGCGGCCATCACTCCCTGGTGGATCGATGCCAGGCCCAGGCTTGGGCCTACGGTGCGGGTCTCCAGAGTGTCGATCGAGGCAGGCAGAGCGCCGGTGCGCAGCATCAGCGAAAGGTTGTCGACCTCGTCCTTGCTGAAGGTTCCTTCAATCTCGCCCCGGTCGCGAATCGCTGAGTTGATCGATGCAACCTCGCGCACCTTGTTGCCCAGCACGATGGCCATCGAGCCGGGCGATGCGCTGTCCTTGGAGTGGGCTTCGGTGTATTTATAGAAGCGGTCGCCGGCTTCGGTGGTCAGCGTGAAGGTGAGGTTTGGCCGATTGTTCTGGTCCGTCGAGGGCTGCGCATCGCGGAAGTCGGTACCCTCCACCACGCTGGCCCGCTCCAACAGATACACCTGGTCGGGAGAGTTCGGCGTACCGTTGCCATGCAGCAGTTGATCCTCCGGCGGGACGATGTCATTGAGCGCCGTCATTGCCGCCTGGTCGCTCTCGTAGGGGCCGCTGACCACGGCGAACACCTTCAGCTCCGAGGTAGACTTGATGGCGTCCTCCACCTTCTCGGGATCGGAGATTCCGGGCAGTTCCACCAGAATTTCATTCTCTCCCAGCCCATACGGCTGCACCGTCGATTCGCTGACTCCCAGCGTATTCACGCGTTCCGTGATGGTCTCGATCGAGTGGTCCAGCGTCGCAGTCTCCAGGGTGCGGATGGCGCCGGGCTTCATGGTCAACTTCTCGCTTCGGTCCGGGTTGGTCGATACGTCGTAGCTGGAATAATCGTTGCCATCCAGCAGCGCGCGCGCGTCGCTGGCCTTCTCCGCCGGAATGCCGCTGATGGTGATCTGTTCGGGATGAGCGACCGGGTCCAGCTTGTGCACCGCCTGCCCGGTGATGCCAGCCTTCTGCAGGTCGTCCTCGATGCGCTGCACATCGCGGTCGGTGGTCGAGCCGACCGCCTCTTCCACATGGACTTTCAGGACAAGATGTATCCCGCCCTGAAGGTCGAGCCCGAGCTTGATGTGATCGGTAAGCGCCTGCTTCAGCGCGGCAGGGGTCACGCCATGCGGGATGCCCAGAAAGCCGTAGCAGCACACAAGCAGTAACGCAACGATGAACGCTGTCTTGCCCTTCAGATTCTGATTCATTGCTTCCTTTACTCAAACACTGCGGCGGCGGCCCGGGCCGCCTAACCCTGCTTCGTTTCGTCTGGCAACGTCACCGCGGCGATGGCACTCTTCACGAACTCGAGCTTCACGTTGTCCGGCGCGACCCTCAGTTGCACTGCATCGTCCTTGACCGAGATAATGACCCCGCGAATGCCTCCGTTGGTGGTCACTCTATCGCCGTTCTTCAACTGGCTCAACATCTCCTGCCATTTCTTCTGCTTCCTCTGGTTGGGCGCGATCATCACGAAGTACATCAGCGCGATGAAGACCAGCATCAGAAGCAGTTGCCCGGAAACACCGTATGATCCCATCCAAATCCATCCTTCTCAGCTTCACTTGCATTGACATCAAACCGTGGCACACCGGCCATCGCCGGAGCATGTCCCCGGAGTTGCGATTGGACCCGCAACCTGGCCTGGAGGTGCTTGAGGGTGAAAGCTGCCGGCGGCAAACAATCGACACTTGCCTTGCCTCATGCAGATGCCGCGCACAATAAGCCGCCGAGGTCTGATGAACAGGCCCAGCCTTATAAGTCTCGCGTAACCCTTCGCCACTGTCAAGAAAACCATCCTGGGGAGAGCGCGCCGGGTTGGAATCCGCAAAGGCGGTCCAGTCGGATTCACCCCTCGGGCGCGACCACGAAGCCCTGCGACCTTCAGCCTAACCGCGACGAAAGAGCTTGTGGAAGAGACGCCGCACCAGATGCGCCAGATCGTTGTTGGGAGGCGTGGGCGCTGGCGCGGCAGTGGATGGCGCGTCGCTACTGGGTTGCGCGTTGTAGCTCAGCGTCTCGCTGACCTGCGCATGCACCTCGCCGGTTGGCACCTGCGGCACCCCGGCCACCGGCGCCAGTCCCTCGCTGATCGCCACTGGGAAGGGATGCTCGGCGGCGGCGGCTGTAGCGGGCGCCATCAGCGCGTCGGCCACCGGCACTCCCTGTGCATCCGGACAGCCGCACGGCGACATCTCGTGGTCCACCACCTCGTGCAGACTGCCGTGCTCGAAGAGCACGTGCTGCCCGGCCGTCAGCTCATACACCGCATCGCCGAAGGGGTCGGAGACGGTAAGCATGGGAGCGCCCGCTCCACGGTTCTCCACGCATGTGTCGCCGTTCGGCGCGACCCGCAGGCGCAGGTCGAGCGGGCCGCCCGAACGCACCGTGAAGCGCAGGTCGGGGGTCATCACGGCATCGGTCGCGGTCGCCGCGGTCTGGATCTCGATCGCTCCGCCATCGAGCGAGAAGAGCAGCGGCGCGGCCACCATCATCTCGCGGCTCTCGCTCAGGTGCAGCATGCTGGTCTGGCAGACGCGCACCGTTCCCCCGCGGCCGAGCGAAATGGGCGCGGTGTGGTCGCGCGCCGTCACGCTCACCGAGCCCATCAGCACGGCGCGACCGTCCATTACATCCTTCGCGCCCGCAACGTCCGCGTCGCGCGTGGAGACGTAGCCGATCAACTGCTGCGCGCGCACCGAGCCGGTCAGCGAACCGCCCAGCGCGCACACCAGCAAGAGCACCGGCGGAAGAGAGCGCACAGATGAGATTCGCAGCGTCATGCGTCCAGCCTACATCTTGAGGAAGTTTGCGATGATCTTCTTGCCCTCGACCGTCAACACGCTCTCGGGATGGAACTGCACGCCCTCGATGGGCAGCGTGCGGTGGCGCAGCGCCATGACGGTGCGACCCGTTGGCCCAGGCGTATGCGCCGAAACTTCAAGTTCCTTCGGAAAACCCTGCTCGGAGACAATCAGCGAGTGGTAGCGCGTGCATGTCATCGGCGAAGCGATTCCGCTGAAGATCGTGCGCCCATCGTGCTCCACCTCACTGGTTTTGCCGTGCATCAGCTTGGGCGCGCGGATGACGTTGCCGCCAAAGGCCGCGCCGATGGCCTGATGTCCGAGACAGACGCCCAGCAGAGGCACGCGTGAGCCGCCCTTCTGCGCCAGATGCGCGAAGTGGCGGATCAGCTCAATCGAGATCCCCGCGTCCTCCGGCGTGCATGGCCCCGGCGAGATGAGGATGTGCGACGGCGTGAGCGCCTCGACGTCTGCCGGTGTCAGCTCGTCGTTGCGGCGCACCAGCATCTCCGCGCCCAGCTCTCCCATGTACTGCACCAGGTTGTAGGTAAACGAGTCGTAGTTGTCGAGGACGAAGACCATAAAAAGATTTCCTACTCCTGCGATTCTACCGGTTTGCGCTGCAGGATTGCCTCGATGACCTTGGGCGAGACGCGAAAGTTCGTCTGTTGCAAGCGTTTCAGCGCATCCTCAAGATCGACCAGCGATAACGCGCTCGCCGTCGACAGTATGCGAATCGTCGGCACAACCCGAATGCCGAGGCTCTCCGCAGCAACGCGCGCCTGCTGGTCATCGGTGAGAAGAATGCTGTTGCGAGACTGCCGGGCCAGTTCAATCGCCGCGCACTCACCCGCTCCGAGAGCATGAAACGGCGACGCGATGGAAGACAGCGGCGGTGCAATCGATACCCATGAAGGCAGGTCGGCAATCCACCGCTGAACCTTGACGGGTGCCTGCGGAGCAGAAAGCTCTTCGATCACAGCCGTTGGAACAACGACGACCCTATAGAGTTCACGCAGCAGGTCGATCTCACCAATCAAAACAAGGTAGTGAAGCGGAGTGGCGTCCGAGACAACGAGCATCGCGTTCAGGCCGTCTTTCGCGCACAATCCGCGACGAAGTCATCCTGAAACTTCTGGTCGGCAGCCATCTGCTCGGGCGTGTACTCGATCCAGACCTGACGAGCCTTGAGGAATCCATCAAGCTCGTAGCGAGTCGCAATTCCAAGCGCGTCCATCAGTTGTCCGGCAGTGATGCGGCCCTCGCGATAGGCCTGAACCAGCGCATCCTCCAGAACCGAGCGCGCAGGATTCCGTCCAGCGGCGATAAGCTGCGGCGCGAGATTGTCCGGGATGTCGACAACGACCTGCATGACTAAAGCCTAGCACTAACGTCCGCCGGCGAACGAACTTTATCCGCGTGCCGGCCCGATGGCGCGGACGACGGCGCGGGCTTTGTTGCAGCACTCGGCGAACTCATTCTCCGGCACGGAATCGGCGGCCAGCCGCTGCGACCGCCCGCCGTGGAGCAGATCGAGCAGAATCAGCCCCGCCGTCAGCGGGATGAGCCAGATCACACGGCTCTGGTAGCGCGAGTCCACCTCCGACAACACAGATGTGACAAACGCATTCGCAATCACCACCGGGACGACGATTGCCGCCTGTCCCAGAATCCGCCAGCGACGGCGAAGCCATAGCAACGGCAGGCCGGCAACGATCACGAGCGCCGACGCCGTCACAACCCACTGCTGCACCGTGCTGAAGAATTCGACGGGCAACCGGCCCTGCGCCTGTCGCGTGCGCATATACCTGACCCGCGCTCCGGGCAGCGCCGTGTCGATCTCGCTCTCCATCCATTCGTTGGGGGTGAAGTCCCACAGGCCGAAGTTGCTGAGTTCCTCCCGGAAGTTTGCCATCGAGCGTTGCATCTGCGCCCTGGGATATGCGCGAACGGTGGCCAGCACCAGAGGCATCTCCTCGCGCAGCATCCGCTGCTGCGCATCGCTGGACGCGCTCTGCCAGACGCCGCCGTCGGCCCACAGAAAGTCGTCGTCGGTATCGGGAAGACTCCCGGCCCACGCGCAGATCGCCCATTTCAACTCGCCGCAATGCTGTTGCAGGTACCAGCGGCCAGGCCCGTCGGCGACGATGCGGGCCGTCAGGTACGGCATTCGATTGCCGTTCAGGGCCGGCTCGCCGTACAGATAGCCATGCAGCGCCATCTGCGCGGCTGCAACCAGCAGGATGATCGCCGCCACCCCGGCCACGCCCCGGCCACGCCGATGCATCGGCGGCCAGCGCAGCAGAAGCAGGAAGCCAAGCAGGATGCACACTCCCACCGCCAGCATCAGATGCGTGGAATGCGACGCCATCGCCCAGCACGCAATCGCGGCGACCACCCAGCGCTCCCGCGCGGAGAGCGTATCGCGCGCGAAGACCAGCAGGTAGATCGAGAGGTACAGCACCGGCCCCAGGATGTCCGGCATGATGAAGCACACATACCAGCCAAGACTCGTAGTCAGGCTGAGCAGGCCTACAAGGACAAGAAACTGTAACGCCACAGGACGCGCTGAACAGCGCGCGGCGAGAGACCGCACGACCAGCCAGATAACATACGACGTCAGCAGTGCATGAAGCGCTACGATCAGCCACGCGGTGCCGTTCCAGTGGAAGGGAAGGATGCCCAGCGAGTAGAACTCCGACCGCATCGCCAGGTAACCCTTCGGCCCATGCAGCAACAGGATGCGCGCCAAGGGACGCCCATCGCCCAGATAGCTGATCGAGTCGGGGTAGAGCAGCGGGTATCCGTTGAGAATTGCCGGCCACAGCATTAGAAGCGCACCCGCTACAACCGCGCTCATGCTCCAGATTCGCCTGCTAACCTGCATGGAATGAGATTATAGGACGCGTGCCCCGCCGCAACACTAATTCTGCCTCTACGATTGCAGCCGTGCGCATTCGATGGCGCGGACGACGGCGCGGGCATTGTTCGCGCATGCGACATACTCACGCTCCGGCATGGAGTTGGCGACCGGCGCCGCGCTGGATCCACCAGCCCCATTGCAGAACCAGATGCTCATGATTCCGCCGAAAATTATTCCGAACGGGGTAGCATGAAGCGCATGGGTCGAACTCTCACAGCCTGCCTTGTCCTCAGCATCACAACATCTCTTGCACCGGCGCAGTCTTCCGCCCCGCCGCCGCCGTCCGCCGCCACCCTCCAGCCCACAACCCTTCAGGTGGAAAGCCAGATCGTGCTGCTCGATGTCACCGTCACGGATGCGAATGGCAAGCCCGTCACCGACCTTCGCCCGGAGGAGTTCCGCGTCACCGAGCAGGGCCTGCCGCAGACCATCGCCAGCTTCGAGCCACCCTCGGCCCACGCCATGCCCGCCGCCGCCTCCGACAAGGTCATAGTCAACTCCACCGCCGACCTCGGCAGGATCGGAGAAGCGCCCATCACCATTTTCATCCTCGACGAACTGAACATGAGCTTCCCCGATCGCGCCTACGCCCGCACCAAACTGTTGCAGTGGCTCGCCCGTCAGCCACCTGTGCTGCCCCAGCCCGCCGCGCTGCTAGCCATCAACGATACCGACCTCCATCTTCTGCGCGACTTCACTCAGGACCGCGACGCACTGATCTCTGTTCTCAACAAGCACTCCGGCGACGTAGTCTGGCGCTACGATTCGAACGGCCGCACCGGCGAGCAGGCCTCACAGAACATGGCCGCGACCCTCGGGGCCATCGAGCGCGTCTCCCAGGCCATGCGCGGCGTTCCCGGTCGTAAGAACGTCCTCTGGGTCGGCGACGGCTTTCCTCCCGTGAACATGAGCGATACTGGCCGCACAACGGCCAATGAGATCGCAGCCAACCTGCGCCATCTCTCCAACGTCATGCTCCACGCCCGCGTCACGCTTTCCATCGCCGGGCCAACGCTCAAAGGCCATCAGGCCGTCACCATAGAGACGCAATCCGATTCGGACATGATGTCTTCGGGCGGGTACGACGGACTTAATATTTCGCAGGGAGGCATCGCATTCTCCGGCCTTGCGCCGCCCACCGGAGGCCGCGCCTACACGAACCGCAACGATCTGGACGGCGAGATCGCCGAGAGCATCGCCGCCGGCTCCAGCTACTACACCCTCTCCTACCGCCCGACCAACGCCTCCAACAATCCCAAGGCCTATCGCAGGATTCGCGTCGAGGTCACCCGCCCCGGCCTGACCGTGCAGACCCGCGACGGCTACTTCGAGGAGCCCGCGCAGACTGCCACTCCCGTCAATATTTCCACCCAGCAGCTCGCCTTCGACCTGAACGGCGCCGCTATCAGCCCCCTCACCTACACCGACCTTCACCTCACGGCCGAGCGCGGCAGCCACGGCAACTTCACTCTACATGCCACGGCGCGCGACCTGACCTGGCACGACCTGCCCGATGGCCGCCGCCACGCCGATGTCGTCCTGCTGGCCGCCTGCCTCTCCGCCCGCGGCAAGCTACTCTCCAAGAACTTCGCCACACTGGGCTCCTACACCGAAGCCTCGCTCGCCTCCATCGGAATCTCCACAGCCGCGCTGCCCATGCACGTCGCCGCGCCGCCCGGCACCAGTCGCATCCGCTTCGTCGCGCGCGACCTCGCCAGCGGACGCGTCGGCACCGCAGACATCACACCCTAGAATGGAATCTGCGCCGGTTTACTGCTGCCGCGCGCGTTCGATGGCACGCACCACGGCGCGGGCCTTGTTGGCGCACTCGGCGAACTCGTTCTCCGGGACGGAGTCGGCGACCAGCCCCGCGCCGGCCTGGATGTATCCCTGCTCGCCGTTCATGAAGAGTGTGCGGATGGCGATGCACGAATCTAAATTCCCCGAAAAATCCGCATAGAGAATCGAACCGCCGTAGACGCCTCTGCGCGCAGGCTCCAGCTCCTCGATGATCTCCATGGCGCGAATCTTGGGCGCGCCGCTCAACGTTCCGGCGGGGAAGCAGGCGCGGAAGGCGTCGATGGCTTCCAGCTCCGGCTTCAGCTTGCCTTCGAGCGAGCTGACCAGGTGCATCACATGGCTGTAGCGTTCGACGAACATGAGGTCTTTGACCTTGACCGAGCCGTACTCGCTGACGCGCCCCACGTCGTTGCGACCCAGATCGACCAGCATCACATGTTCGGCGACCTCCTTCTCATCGGCACGCAGGCTGGCCTCCAGCGCTCGGTCTTCCACCTCGTCGGCGGAGCGCGGACGCGTCCCTGCGATGGGCCTGTACTCCACCGTGCGCCCATGCACGCGCACCAACAGCTCCGGCGACGAGCCGACGATGTGCGCGACGGTTGGTTTCGACTTCTTGGCAGACTTCTTGCCAGTCTTCGCCACCGCTGCCGCAGGCTCCATGCCGAAGCGCAGGAAGTACATGTACGGCGAGGGATTGACGATGCGCAGCGAGCGGTAGACATCGAAGGCATCGACGCCCGACACGCAGTCGAATCGCTGCGACAGCACGCACTGAAAGACATCGCCCGACGCGATGTATTCCTTGGCCTTCAGCACGGATTTGAGGAATGTCGCCTTCGGCGTCCGCGCGGTCAGCTTCAGCGCGCCCAGCGTCGCCCCACGCGACTTCGCCGGCTTGGGCAGCGCGCGGGCCAGGCGCTTTTCCAGCCGGTCGAGCCGCTTCACCGCGCGCGCGTAGGCTTCGGCACTATGCGCCGACCCACCCATGCGATGAGACCGCATGGATGGGGCACCCGGCTTGCCCGGCGCGACATCGCGCGTCAGGTCCGCCGTAACGATCAGCAGTATCTCCTTCTTCACATGGTCGAAGGCCAGCACCTGGTCGAAGAACATCAGGCAGGCATCGGGTACGCCAAGCTCGTCGGTGGCCAGCGCGGGCAGCCGCTCGATCTGCCGCACAACGTCATAGGAGAAGAATCCAACCGCGCCCGCCGTAAACGGTGGCAGTCCAGGCAGGCGGGCCGGTGTGTGGCCGCTGAGCGCGCGCTTCAGCTCGGCAAAGATGTCGCCCTCGAAGCTGTGCCGTTTGCCGCCCTCGTCTACCGTAATCGCTGTGCCGCGTGAGACGATCTTCTTGTACGGCTCAATGCCGATGAAGGTATAACGCCCGACGTGCTCGCCGCCCTCGACCGACTCCAGCAGGAAGGCCTCCGGCTCGTGGTGCGCGATCCGCAGGAAGGCAGAGACTGGCGTCTCCAGGTCCGCCGTCAGCGTGCGGTAGACGGGAACGAGCGTGTGCTGGCGGCTCAACTTGACGAAATCGCGGGCCGTGGGCAGGGCAGACTCGGCGGGATGTGCGGATCGCGCGGACATGGCGTGTGATCCCATCATACTTGCGAGGGCAAATAAAACGGGACTCACGATGGAGTCCCGCTTGCCGTGATCGAACTGTGTGCGCCTTCAGGCTGTGCGGAACCTGCGCCGCGCAGCGCCAGCCACGCCGAGAATTCCTGTGCTAAGCAGCAGGAGTGAAGAAGGCTCCGGCGTGACAGTCAGGGTCGACGGGTCCAGAGAACCGCCCGTAATGTTGAACGGACCGCCATTCCCATTGCTGACGTAAGCCTGCGCATACGAGGTTCCATTTCCACCGTTCTGCGTCCCACAGGGGCCTCCGGCGAGACAGATGCTCAGATTGCCCGATCCGAGGTTCGCCGTATCGTAATAGAGGGCGATCTGCCCCCCATAGTTGAGCGGGCCGTTGCTGGGGCCGGAGATGTAGTCCTGGCCCAGTCCGTTATATGTGTTGGGCGATCCGATGTTGGTAAACACAGGGTCGCCAGCGGCCGCGTCGTTGAACGCGATATTCGCGGCGGTGACCCGGTCTGTGACGCTGTCGATGGTGACGGTGCCAGTGAGGCTGCCGACCGAAGTATTCACCCCAGTGAGGTCAAAGAGAATCGGTGTGGCATGGGCGAAGCCGGTAGAAGCCGCAAGTGCTCCCGCCAGGGTGAAGCACTTGACGAAATTAAGGTGTTTGACGATATTCATAAAATCTCGGAACTCTGGAACGAATTGCAGAAGCATGTGCAGACCTGGGAGAGGAGCACATAACATTCGTTCGAGGAAACATTTCTATTAACTTCTTCTAACTTCTTCTTCGCTATTCAATCACACCGGGAAGGCTGTTTCCGCCCCAATCCACGATGCGTTACGAAAGGTAGATTTTCGTTTTTGCGGCGGTCATTCGATCCCGTATTTTATGTGACTTTGGTACCCAAGGTGGAACTGCGCTTAGTCCATTGCATTGCGCTACTGCCGCATGGCGCGGGATGTATGCGTAACGGCAGGTACAAGGTTCGGGGTTCAAGGTTCGAGGGCCCCGTACCTCGCACCTAGATTGTGATATTCAGCGTCACCGTCTGCGACTGCACCTCGGATGTCACAGCCGACGTGCCGATCACCTGGAAGGTGTAGGTCGCAGGCTTCGTGCCCAGATCGGTGCAGGTACTGCATCCCGTCATCTGCGTGATCGCCGCGACCGCAATCAGGGCCATCAACGAGCGCAGCCAGCGGCGCTTTCCAGGGATGAGGAACGCCACCAGGCCCGCCAGCGCAGGCAGAGCGAAGGGAGCCAGATGCGGCCCGCCGCCGTTGCCGCCCAGGAAGTATGGCTGCGTCGTGCCGCAGGTGTGCGGCGCCGTCGTCTCCACGATCAGCGTGCTGGCGCCGCCGCCACTGGGTGTCGCCGCCGGGGCAAAGGTGCAGGTTGCCTCCGTTGGCAGATTGCCGCAGGTCAGGTTCACTCCCTCGGCAAAGCCGTTGTTCGCCGTCACCGTCATCGTCAGCAGCGCGGCATAGCCCACGCCGGCGCTGGCCGGGTTGGGCGTCGCGGTGATGGTGAAGCTGGGCGCGACCAGCGGAGTAATGGTCTCGGTGAATGCCGCGGATGTCGCTCCGATGAAGTTGATGTCCTGCCCCGCCGCATAGGTCGCCGTAATGGAGTCCGCGCCCACCGGCAACGTCGAGGTGGTGAACGTAGCCGTGCTGGAGACGCAAGTGGCGCACGCGGTCAGGGTTGCTGTGCCGATCTGCGTGCTTCCGTTCATGAAGACGACCGAGCCCGTCGCTGGCAGGTATAACCCGACAGGCGAGGTCGGGGTTCCCAGCGGCGCGTTGGCTCCGAGCAGCGTCGCGGTCAGCGTTACCGCCTGCCCGAACGGCGCGGTGGGGAGCGAACTGCTCACTGTCGCCGTTGGAGTGTCGGGAGTGACGGTGATCGTCACTGGGAGCGAGGTCGAGGGCCCATAAGTTCCATCGCCGGAGTACTCAGATACATACACATGTGCTCCGGCTGGGGTGCCCGTACCCACGTTTGCATTGCAGGGTGTCGTGCTCGTTGCCTGAAGCGTACACAGCACAACTCCGTCCTGGTAGAAATCAAGCGTGCCCGTCCCGGCAAATGCAGACCCATCCTTATCGAGGATTGTTTCCGTTCCGTTGTACACCCCTCCGTAGACCATGAACAACGGGGAGACTACGGGCAACGTCCCAATAGGCGCCCCAACCACGGGACAGTTCGGGGCAGATCCTCCGATGCATAGCGCGAGCACGGTGGTGGTGGCGACATCCAGAATATTGTGCGTGCCGGTGAGGGTTGTCGGCGCATTGTTGGTGTCACCGAGATAGACCGCGGTCATCTGATAAACTCCGCCGCCATAGCTGTTGCCTGCCGGGACGGCGCAGGTTGCGGTGGAGGTAGTTGTGCTGGGCACTACGGCAAGGGAGCAGCCAGTGACCGCAGTTCCGTCGATGTAGAACGTTATTGTTTCCGTGGGTGCTGCTACTCCCGCAGTCGGAATCAGCGTTGCGGTGATGATGAATGCCTCCCCAATGGTGCTGGTGGGGGGTGTCGAAGTGAGCGTTCCCGACGTCGGCAGCGCGGTGATGTTGTTCAACAGCACGGTGATGCCGCCGGTGTTGACGTCCGGCGGGTTGGCAGGCAGTGTGGCCGAGGTCTGCGCTGCGCCGCCTAGCACGATGGGATTGGAGATCGTCGCGCCGCCGTTGGCCACCACCAGGTCTGGCGTTTTGCCGACGTGCACATTCTCGAGCGTCAGGGAGTTGATCCCCTGCCCGGCGAGGAAGTGCGCCTCGTTGCCGAAGCTGTGGTTCACCGGGCTGCCACTCTCCTGGTTGTACAGGACGCTGACAATGTACCCGTCGCTCAGCACGATGTCGGGCAGCGTGTCTCCGTTCATGTCCGCCACGGCGGCGAGATAGTAGTTGCGGCTGAGCGTGAGGATGAACGGCTGGCCGAAGTTTCCGAGACCATCGCCCCACCAGATGTACAAGTAGTTCGGCGTGCTGACGTTGGGATTCGACGGGTCGGAGGCGAGGTTGTGGTAGAGCGCAAGGATATCGCCCTTGCCGTCGCCGTCGATGTCCGTCAGCAGCACCGTGCTGATCGCGTAATTCCCCGCCGGAAGCGACACGGTGAGCGCAGGCTCCGGCGTGAAGGTCGTCCCCTTACCGTCGCCGTTGTTCCTGTACGGAATCAGGCTCGTCCCATTCTGAAAGACGAGGTCCTGGTTGCCGGTCTGTCCCGCCACTACCTTGAAGTACCCCGCCGCCACCTGGTTGAAGTTGGTGTTCCCAATCGCCGAGTGGTTCAACCCCACGCTGAACGAGTTCGAGCTCTGCCCCAGCAGCGTGTCGTCGTAGTTTGCATCAATGTTGGCGATGCCGGAGTTGCCGCTCTTGTCGAAGAGGCCCACCGCGCTCTCGCCGTAGAAATTATTGCCGCCCGGCTGGCCCGCATTCACCGCCACCGGCACGCCAAACGACCCGTCGCCGTTGCCGTACTGGACGTAGAGGCCGGAGCCGGTCGCAGGCAGCGGAAGCCCGGTCAGCGAGTAGGCAAGGTCGAGCTTCCCGTCGCCGTTGAAGTCGCCCGAAAGAATGTTCGACCAGAAGCCGTTGGGGATGCCGCTTGGGCCGCCGGAGGTATTGGTGGAGACGGGGGCAGCGAAGGTGCCGTTGCCATTGCCTTTGAGCCACTGCGCCTGAATAGCGCCGATACCGATAGACACCACAACATCGAGAGGGTCGCCGAGCGGCCTGAACTGGCCTATCGTCGCGCCCAGCGCCGGCGCCAGCGCGGAGTAGGCGAGGGAGGTCTGGAACCCGCCGTCTCCGTTAAGGTCTTCCTGGATGATGGCAACGCCCTCGGCTGAGTCCACGGCAAGGGTCGGGTAGCCGGGGTAGAACGGTGCCAGCGCGAAGCTGGAATGGCCCGGGCCAATGTTGTAGATGTTCTTCAGCGAGTAGTTCGGGCTATAGGCGCCTGTGTTCTCCAGTACGCTCAGGCCGATGGGCGTGGTGGTCAGAATCTCGATGAGGCCATTCCCGCCGATATTGGAGATGGCAGCAAGATGCCCGCCGTTGCCGGAGAGTGCGTTAGTGCTGGCTGCCGTGCCTCCTATATTCGTAGTGAAGTTGCCGTTGCCGTCGCCCTTGTAAATCGTGATGCCGCCGTTCGCGCCTTCCACCACCATGTCTGGAATGCCATCGCCGTTCATGTCCTGTAACAGCATGGAGTACACACCACCGATGTGTGCCGACGGTGTAAACCCGCCATTGCCGTCGCCGATGTACACCGAGGCGGTGTGTCCAGCTTGGCCGTTAATGATGAAGAATGCGTGTCCGGTGCTATCGAAGTTGCCGGTTAGTTTGTCGAAGCTGCCGGTGTAGATCGGACCGGGACCGTCGGTCTGAGATATGGGGATCGAGTGGATCGGCGTAAAGGCTGCGGACAGCGAACCGCCGGTCGAGCCGTTGTTGGAGAAGACGTAGAGGTAATTGTTCGCGCTGTCTTCAACCAGGAGTTGCGGCACACCATTGGTCGTGAAGGGGAGGGCGGCGATGTAAGCGAAGTTCGGTGGATTATTTCCCTGAGTCGGGAACGTCATGCAGCCGCTCTTGACATCATGGAGAGGGTAGGCATCTCCCCCGGAATATGAACTGACACCGGTAATTTTGAAATTGCTGTAGATTTCGCCGGTGCCGTAGTAGACGCAGATATAGTTTCCACCAGGGAGTGCGCGTGAAAGGGGGCTGAGCGCAAAGGCGAAGTCGGCCTTCCCATCGTTGTCGAAGTCGGCCGATGCAGCGACGACGTTCGAGACATTGGTAAAGTGGATTTCGTCCGCGTCCGGATTCTGGAAAGCTGGCTGTGAGTTGATCAGTATGCCGGCAACGATGGTAGGGACTCCAGCGCTGTCCGTGGTGGAAGCGTTGATGTACAGGATGTCCGGACCTGCGCTGGACTGGTATTGAAAGTACCCGCTCAGGATGCTGGTGACCGGGCCGCCGGTCGACTGCACATAGGGCAGAGCATTGAACTGCGCCGACTGCTGGGCGGCGCATACGCCCGAGACCACGCCCAGAAGGCAGCAGAGTGTATGGCGGAGGATGCGACCGAAGCATGACATGGGAGCACCGGCCCAAGAGCCCAGGGCGTGGGAGGACATCTGCCAATTTACCACGCGCGCCGTACGGTGTACGAGGCTGCCGCAAAGCGCAAAGCCCCCGGCTATGGCAGAATGCTAGAGTCTACTTTGCTTTGTTTTGGCCGTTCCTCCTGCCGGACGCGCGGCCCGGACACTGCCTGCGCAGGCCGTCGCCGAAGAAGTGCGGCGCGGCAACCCGAGGCCCATGAACCTGCCCAACTCCATCACGCTCAGCCGCATTGCCGCCGTGCCGCTGCTGATGTGGATTCTGTCGCCGGCCTTCCCCGCCAACCACGCGGCCCGCGGCCTGGCGGGCGGCGAGCAGGAACTGATCGCCTCCGGCGTCTTCATCCTGGCCTCCATCACCGACGGACTGGACGGCTATCTGGCCCGCAGGCGCAAGCAGATCACAACCCTGGGCATGTTGCTGGACCCGCTGGCCGACAAGCTGATGATCACGGCGGCCTACATCATACTGGTGGCGTACAACCCGCGCGTTGTGCCGCCCTGGATCGCCGTCATCATTATCGGTCGCGAGTTCCTGGTCAGCGGCCTGCGCTCCATCGCGGCGTCGGAGGGCTTCACGATCGACGCCAGCGAGATCGGCAAGCTGAAGACGGTGATCCAGATCGTCTCGGTGGTGTCGGCGATCCTGGCGCACCACTGGGACTACTGGCTATGGTTCCCAACAAAACATGGCGGCGGCTTCGTCGTCGCCGTGCATATGATCGCGGTGTGGGCGATTTACTGGATGACGATCGTCTCCATCATTTCGGCGGCGGATTATTTTGTCGGATTCTGGAAGCATATCGACCACGCCAGCGAACGCGCGCGCACGCGGCGCAGTTCGGTACTCAGCCGCCGCAAGGCCAAGCGCGAAGCCGCCGAGCACCCCTCCCGCATCGGCTAGGGGATCTTCCGCCTACGCAAAGTGAATCCGCTCTATCATCGTCTGTGTCGATTAGAACTGACAGCGGGAGGGAATGACTGTGTTGCGTGTGATTGCCGGTTTTGCGTTTTCGATTCTGGTGGGCCATATCGTGCTCTGGTTGTTGATCGAAAAAACTCTGTGGCCCTTTGTTCGCAAGCACCATCCACCCGACCCGGACCACCAAAAATCCCGCTTGAGCTGGATGGTCGGCATCCTGGAGAGGACCATCTACACCGGTGCGTTCATGCTTCCCGGCAGCGGGATTCAACTGGTCGCGGGCTTTCTTGCGCTGAAGGTCGCGTCCCGGTGGCATAGCTCCTCCGGCCCGCGCTCCACGGTGGACAGCGATAACATCTGGATGATCGGTACATGCCTCTCGCTGCTGTTTGGTTTGATCGGAGCGTGGATTGCGCTGGGGCATATGCCTCCGCTGGCCAACATCAAGAACATCAGCCCCGTGCAGTAAGCGTGGCCCTTATAGCCGCACGCGACCCGCGGTGTAAAGTCGAGTCATAGGGGACTGCCATGAGCAGCAACGCCAATCCAGCTCCGCCGCTGCGCAAGACCGCGCTCAACGCCACGCATCGCGCGCTACATGCAAAGATGGTCGACTTCGGCGGATGGGAGATGCCGGTCGAGTACTCCGGCCTCATCGCCGAGCACATGGGCGTGCGCACTGGTGTCGGCCTCTTCGACGTATCGCACATGGGAGACATTCAACTGCGCGGGCCGGGATCGCTGGCCGCGGTGCAGCGGCTCTGCATGAACGACGCCTCGAAGCTGGCGGTGGGGCAGGCGCAGTATTCTGCCATGCTCACGCCGGATGGGGCGTTCGTTGACGACGTGGTGGTGCATAAGCTCAGCGACAACGACTATCTGATCGTCATCAACGCCGGAACACGCGAGAAGGATGTGGCGTGGGTACGCAAGCAGATCGGGCAGATGCCCGGCGTTCATGTCAGCGACTATAGCGACTACTACACGCAACTCGCAATTCAGGGCCCAAAGGCCGAGGCGACGCTGGCCAAGCTGACCGATACGGACCTGAGCGCGATCAAGAACTACTGGTTCACTTATGGAAAAATCTGCGGGTTGCACAACGTGATGATCGCACGCACCGGCTACACCGGCGAGGATGGCTTCGAGATCTATATCCCCTCCGATGAGCCGACCAGCGCGCGCGTGTGGGGAGAGATCCTCAACGCCGGCGCGGAGTTTGGCATTCTGCCCTGCGGATTGGGGGCGCGCAATACGCTGCGGCTGGAGTCGGCGATGGCGCTCTACGGCCACGAAATCTCGGACACCATCAACGTCATCGAGGCGAATCTAGGCCGCTACGCCAAACTCGACAAGGGCACGGACTTCGTGGGCCGCGCCGCGCTGGTGGCGATAGAAGCTGCCGGTGGGCCGAAGCGCAGACTGGTCGGGCTGGAAATGATAGAGCGCGGCATCGGGCGGGATGGCTACCCCGTCTTCACCGTCGGCGGCGAGCGCATCGGCCAAATCACCAGCGGCTCGCCCGCGCCATTCCTGAAGAAGAACATCGCGCTGGCGTATGTGCCGGTGCAGTACGCTGCGATTGATGAGGTCGTCGCCGTAGAGATTCGCGGCCAGTTCGTCAGAGCAAAAGTAGTCGCTACGCCGTTCTACAAGCGACCGAAACAATAGATCATTCAACCAAAGTGAATAGGAGATCACGATGCAGTTTTTAGTCCTGACAAAACGCCGCATGGAAGCGTATCCCGCCGAGCAGTGGACGCCGGAGCTGATCGCAGCCGAATCGCAGCGCGTGCGCGAGATGCACGCATCCGGCGCGCTGCGCTCCATCTGGCGGCGCAAGGACACCCCCGGCGCGGCGATCCTCTTCGAGGCCGCCAGCGAAGAAGAAGCGCGAACGCTGGCCTCGTCGCTGCCGCTGGCCCAGCGCGGGATGATCGAGTTCCCTCTCATCACGCAACTGGAGCCCTACCCCGGCTTCGGGCCGCGCTGAAGCTGCGATTTCCGCGCGGTTTTTCTTCTCACCCCACACTACAATGAACGCTGGAGAATGGAGAACGCAGATTATGTCCTATCCCACGGATTACAAGTACACCAAGGAACATGAGTGGATCTCGGTCGCAGGCGCGTCCGGGACCGTCGGCATCACGGACTACGCGCAAAGCTCGCTGGGCGACATCGTATTCGTCGATCTGCCCAAGGTGGGCGACCGGCTCGAGGCGGGCAAGATCTTCGGCTCGGTGGAGAGCGTCAAGGCCGTCAGCGACCTCTTCTCGCCGGTCTCCGGCACCGTGACGGCGATCAACGAAGAGCTGAAGGAAAAGCCGGAGTGGGTCAACGCCGACGCCAATGCGACGTGGATGCTGAAGCTCGACCTGACCAACGCAGCCGAGCTGGAGACGCTGCTCTCCGCCGCAGACTACGAGGCCTTTATCGCCGAGGAGTCCGGGAAATAATGCGCTACTTGCCTAAGTCGCCCACCGACCGCAAAGAGATGCTTGCGGAGATCGGCGTCGACTCCATTGACGATTTGTTTTCGACGATCCCCGCTGAATTTCAACTCCGGCGCGACCTTGCGATTCCGCGCCAGCACTCGGAGTCGGAGATCGTCGACCGCTTCCGCGCCTTCGCCGGGAACAATGCGACGGGCTATGCCAGCTTCCTCGGCGCGGGCGCGTATCGCCACTACCGGCCCGTCGTTATCGACTCGCTGGTGCAGCGCGGCGAGTTCCTCACCAGCTACACGCCCTATCAGCCGGAGATCGCACAGGGCACGCTCCAAGCCATGTTCGAGTTCCAGACGATGATCTGCGAGCTGACTGGGATGGAGATCGCCAACGCGTCGATGTACGACGGGTCGACCGGCGCGGCCGAGGCGATGATGATGGCCGTCCGCATCACTGGACGCGACCGCGCCGTCGTCGCGCGCACGGTGCATCCCGAGTACCGCGAGGTGCTGGCCACCTACGCGCAGCATCAGAAGATCCCCATCAGTGAGGTCGGCTACGCGCAGAATGGCCGCGTCGATCTGACCGCTCTGGACGCGGCGATAACGAGCGAGACGGCTTGCGTATCGATCCAGTCGCCCAACTTCTTCGGGACGATCGAGGATGTTGAGGCGATTGCGGAGATCGCTCACGCGAAGGGCGCACTGCTGATTGTTTCGATTGCCGAGGCCATCTCGCTCGGCATCGTCAAGCCGCCCGCCGAGGCCGACATCGTCTCGCTGGAGGCGCAGTCGTTTGGCGTTGCGGTCAGCTACGGCGGCCCGTACTGCGGCGTCATCGCTTGCAAGGAAAAGTCCATGCGCCAGATGCCCGGGCGGCTGGTGGGTGAGACGAAGGACGCCGATGGCAAACGGGGTTATGTGCTCACCCTCTCCACGCGCGAGCAGCACATCCGGCGGGAGAAGGCGACATCGAATATCTGCACCAATCAGGCGCTGGTCGCGCTGATGGCAACTATCTTCCTCACCGTCTACGGCAAGCAGGGGCTGAAGGAGTTGGCCGAGCAGAACCTGGCGAAAGCGGATTATCTGAAGAGCGTGCTCGCTGCCGATGCAAAGCTCCTCTTTGAAGGCGCGCCGCGCTTCCACGAGTTCGTGCTGCAACTTCCCGCCAGCGCCGACGAGACCAACGCCGCGCTGCTCGCGAACAAGATCATCGGAGGTCTGCCGCTCGCCCGTTGGTATCCCGAGTTTGGCCCCAACACCAGCCTCTGGTGCGCCACCGAGCTAACCACGCGCGTGCAGATGGATGCTGCGGCGGAGAGTCTGCGGGCGGTTGCGGCTACAGAGTTGACGAAGGCATAGAACAGAAGCAGATTCCTCCCCCTTNNCAGGGTGCGGAATGACAAACAATAATGGCGACGAGGAAAGTATGGATATTTCGGCAATCGAGGGCGCGGAGCTGAAGTCGGTGGAGTTTGTGGATGACTATCTACAGCTCCGCTTCGGCGAGCCGCTGCTGCGACTCTACGACTGGCCGCACGTCCTGCTGACGGATTTTTCGGTGGCGTTTGGCGAGCCGGAGTATCGCAATGCGCTGTGCGCGCAGATCGGCGAAACCGTCACCACCGCAATGCTCGAAGAGGATGACGCGCTGACAATCGAGTTCGGCAACGGCATCGTCTTCGGCCTCTCGCTGCGCGAAGAAGACGTGGATGGTCCAGAGTCAGGCAGCTATTCTGCCACCGGCGACGAAGCCGACGCACAGGAGTTTTGATGATGTCAGATGACACAAAATTCGTAGGCACGCCACGCAAGGCCACCACCCACGTCAATCAGAACGAAGGGTTGATCTTCGAGAAGTCGTCGCCGGGGAAAAAGGCGTATCGGTTGGCGGAGTTGGATGTGCCGGCGGTGGACGCCGCGTCGCTGCTGGGCGAGAGCGTGCGCAGCGACCTGGGCGTGATGCCGGAGGTGAGCGAGATCGAGATCATTCGCCACTTCACGCGGCTGTCTACATGGAACTACGCCATCGACCTTGGCATGTATCCGCTGGGCTCCTGCACCATGAAGTACAACCCGCGCGTGAATGAGGCGGTCGCGGCGCTGGAAGGCATCGCCAACGCGCACCCGTATCTGCCGGAGTCGCTGGCGCAGGGCTCGCTTGGCATCATGAAGCTCTTGCAGGACTGCCTCATCGAGATCACCGGCATGGACGCGATTACGCTACAGCCGGCGGCCGGCGCGCATGGCGAGTTCACCGGCATCCTGCTGGTGCGCGCGTATCACGAGAGCAGAGGCAACGCGCGCAAGAAGATTCTGATTCCCGACTCCGCGCATGGCACCAACCCCGCGTCGGCCGCGGTCTGCGGCTATCAGGTGGCCAACCTCAAGTCGAATGCGCAGGGCATGGTGGATCTCGCGGAGCTGGAGCGCATGGTGGACGAGGACACCGCCGCGCTGATGCTGACCAACCCATCGACCATCGGCGTCTTCGAGAGCGAGATTCACAGGATCGCGGAGATTCTGCACGCCAAGGGCGCGCTGCTCTACATGGACGGCGCCAACATGAACGCGCTGGTGGCGAAGACGCGCCCTGGCGACTTCGGCGTCGACGTGATGCATCTGAACCTGCACAAGACATTCTCCACGCCGCATGGCGGCGGTGGGCCGGGCTCGGGGCCGGTGGCATGCAAAAAATTTCTGGAATCGTTTCTGCCCACGCCTGTCGTCGTCACGCGCGCCGACGGGGCCAATGGAATCCTCGGCCTCGACTACGACCGACCGCAGAGCGTGGGACGCGTGCGAGCGTTCTACGGCAACTTTGGGATGTTCGTGCGCGCGCTCGCCTACATCCTGGCCAACGGCCCCGACGGCCTGCGCCAGACCACCGAAGACGCGGTGCTGAATGCGAACTACATCCGCGCCAAACTCTCCGGCACATTCGATCTCCCCTTCACCACGCCCACCCTGCACGAGGTCGTCTTCTCCGACCGCCTGCAATCCGCCAATGGAGTCAAGACCGGCGACATCGCCAAGCGCCTCATCGACTACGGATTCCATCCATACACGGTGAGCTTCCCCATGATTGTGCATGGCGCAATGATGATCGAGCCGACCGAGAGCGAGAGCCGCGAAGAGCTGGACCTGCTGATCGACGCGCTGCAACAGATCGCGCGCGAGGCGGCGGAGAATCCAGAGCTGGTGCAGTCCGCGCCGCACAATACGCGCCTGCGCCGGCTGGACGAGACCGCCGCCGCGCGCAAGCCCGTGCTGCGGTGGAAAGGGCCGGCGGAAGAAGTTGTGGTGGATGCGGCTGCGAAGGAGTGGTGAGGCAACCCACCCTTTGCGGTGAGACTGCAAAGGATGGGCCACCCGAGTTTAGGGCCAACTAGGCGCCGCCGCGCCGCAGCTCCTTCGTCTTCAGCACAATCATGGTCTCGTAGAATGCCTGTAGCGTTGCGTAGGTCACGCCCGCCGCGCCGTCCAGCACTGCGCCGCGCACAAACATCATGTACAGCCACTTGACGAGCGGCCTTCCCGGCATCCGGTAGAAGATCGCCTTCTGGTGCAGCCGCCGCGTGTGGAAGTCGGGATCGCGCAAGGCCGCGCGCAGGCTCGGGTGCTGTAGTCCCTGCTGGCTATAGATCAGCTTCGCCTCCATCGTCGAGTAGGTGTTGTGTTTCGCTATCCAGCACGCAAATCCCTTGGAGAACGGGAAATGGTCGAGCGGATGCGCCAGCTGCGCGACAGGTCCGTCGATCTCCAGCACCTCGTTGATGGCGCGCGTGTATCTTGCCCGCTCCGGCCTTACCAGCCGAATGTAGAACGGAGTGAGCTGCGCGTGCTTCAGCCACGTGCCGAAGAGATAATCGCGCCGCCGAAGGCGAAACGCTGCTGTGTTCGCCGGTGCCTCGCCGACTACGCGCTGCATCTCTGCGGAGAGATCCGCCGTAGGCCGCTCGTCGGCATCCAGCAGGAAGACCCACGGATGCCTGAACGCGATGCCCAGCGCGGCGTTGCGATGTGTCGCGTAGTCGTCGAATACGCGGCTATGCACCTGCGCGCCGGTCGCGCGCGCAATCTCCAGCGTCCGGTCCGTGCTGCAGGAGTCGAAGACATGCACATCGTCCGACCACGCAACCGAGGCCAGCGCGCCAGGCAGATCGCGCTCTTCGTTCTTGGTAAGGATAAGGACGGAGATCATCGCAGAGAACTCATGGCCAATGGTATCGCTCTGCCGCAGGCAATCGACTTCGCCGGCGGAGGTTTGGTGGGCCCACAAGGACTTGAACCTTGAACCAACGGATTATGAGTCCGCTGCTCTGACCAATTGAGCTATGGGCCCCTCGTCTGCCATGCTACTGCATCCACGGCCTCGCCGGGGATAGCAGTTGTGCCACGCAGCTCCGGAGCTATCCTGCTGCGCTTCACGACCGCTGCGCAACCTGGTGGAGTCGCTCTGCGCGGCTGGGGTGTGATTCAATGAATCTAGCGATTATGTAATTAATCTACAATGATGGCCTTTGAGAATACAGCTTCGCGAAGTCCCTGGAACGTGCAGCGCCGATGGAAGGCTGCGACGCGCAAGTTGCGCGAACTGGGCTCGATCGCATCGGCGCTCGTCGACACCGCGCATCCTTACATGGCGCACATTGTGCCCATGCGCCGCTGCAATCTTTCCTGCGCCTACTGCAACGAGTTCGACGACGTCTCCGATCCCGTGCCTATCGAGGAGATGGAGCGGCGCATCGACGAACTGGGCCGTCTCGGCACCTCGGTCATCACCATCTCCGGCGGCGAACCGCTGCTTCACCCCGAACTCGACCGCATCATCGCGCGCATCCGCCGCACCGGCGCAATCGCGGGAATGATTACCAACGGCTATCTGCTGATGCCGGACCGCATCGCACGCCTCAACCGCGCCGGCCTGGACCACATGCAGATCTCCATCGACAACGTGCTGCCGGACGCAGTCTCGAAGAAGAGCCTGAAGGTCCTCGACGCAAAGCTGCGGATGCTGGCCGAACACGCCGACTTCCACGTCAATATCAACTCCGTGGTGGGCGGCGGCATCGCCAACCCGACCGACGCGCTGACGGTAAGCGAGCGGGCGCTGGCGCTGGGATTCTCCTCGACCATCGGAATTATTCACGATGGCAGCGGGCAGTTGAAGCCGCTGGGCGAGGTGGAGCGCACGGTGTGGGACAAGGTGCGGCGGTTGACGCGACGAAATTACTCCCGCTTCAACCATTTTCAGGAGGCGATCGCCAACGGCCAGCCCAACGACTGGCGATGCCGCGCGGGCGCGCGTTACCTCTACATCTGCGAGTTCGGGCTGGTACACTACTGCTCGCAGCAGCGCGGCTATCCCGGCGTGCCACTCGCCGAGTATGGCAACGCGGACATCAAGCGCGAGTTCCTCACCGAGAAGAGCTGCGCGCCCAACTGCACCATCAGTTGCGTGCATCAGGTCAGCTACATCGACCACTGGCGCGCGCCGCAGACCTCTCAGATCACTCCCGGCGGCGCGCATGGCGCCAGCCCTGGAGCCGATGCGGGTCTGGTGCAGATTCGCTGATCCACGCAACGCCTCAGCGTCAGCCGGCGGCGCGCAGAATTCAATCTCAGCCCTTGCTACTGAGGCGATCCGATAGCTCTTTGAGGATTGCGTTCACACCCTCGAGGCTCTTATCCAGGCCTCTGAGGCATTTGACGATCGTCCAGAGCACCCAGATCAGGAAGATCCAGAAGACGCCAACTGCAGGAAAGAAAATAGCGGGGAAAATGGGAGGGTTCAAGGTTGTATCCTCACAATGCACATATACCTGCAAACACAAAGAGCATATATCAGCAAACTTCCCATGCACAATCCATAATCGTTGTCTCGCAGGGGGCAAGTTTGGTACCCCCACCGGGAACCGGAACGCACTAAACTGATAATGAGCGTGCTTATTTTATTCCAGTCGAATTGTTCCGCCGCAAGAGCGCGGGTTCCCAGGCGCACCAGGCGCAGCGTGAGTGCCTGCGTGGTGCTCGCGGCGCTGGCATGGGCCGGGCGCGGCGGGCTGGCGCGGGCGCAGCAGAACGCATCCCTTCCCATGGCCCCCAGTGCCCTGGTGGCCGCGCTGCCGGAGAAATCCGTGGATCGCGCGGCAGGCCAGCCACTCGCCAATCGGGCCTTCACAAACCTCAGCTTCACGGCCCAGGACTTCACGGCTCAGGCGGGGGAAAACTCGAGGGATCGCTTCCGTGTGGAGCAGGCCACGCCGGGCGCTCTACCGCTCTCGCTCGACGACGCCATCGACCGCGCGCTGAAGCACAACCTGCAGGTGCTGCTGGCGGCCCAAACCGAGCAGTCCGTCCGCGGGCAGATTCTCGGCGTCTTCTTTGCGCTTCTTCCCAATATGAGGGCGACCGCCTACACCAACACGCTTGAGCTCAACCTCGCCGCCATGGGATTCAAGCCCTCGTCGTTCGCGGCGTTCGGCCTCGCACCCGGAACGGTCCACGAGATTGTCAAGGTGGACACCACCAGCGCGCAGTTGAGCGCCAACCAGGTGCTCTTCAACCTGACGGACTTCCATCTCTACCAGGCCGCGAAGAAGGCCGCCGATGTCGTCGCCATGAACACCCTCAACGTGCGCGGAGGCGTGGTCGATGCGGTCGGCACACAGTATCTGGCCGCGCTGGCGGACCAGGCGCAGATTGCCAACGCCCAGTCGCTCGTCACCGCGGACGAAGAGGTGCTTCGCCAAGCCACGCTCGCCCACGACGCCGGTGTCGGCATCAATCTCGACGTGCTGCGCGCCCGCGTGCAGCTCCAGTCCGAGCAGCAGGCCCTGGTGCGCGCCAGTAATACCTTCGCCAAGGATAAGATCGCAATCAACCGCCTCCTCGGCCTGCCCGCCGAACAGGAGTTGACGCTCACCGACGGGGTGCCCTACGCCGAGTTGGCCGAGATGCCGCTCGATCAGGCCCGCGCGCTGGCCTATGAGCGGCGCAAGGACCTGCTCGGCCTTACCGCGCAACTCGAGGTCGCCCAGCACGCGCAGAAGGCGGTGAAGTACCAGCGCCTCCCATCGCTCTCCTTCAACAGCGACTACGGCGTGCTGGGCGTGACCCACGGCAACTACCACGGCGTCTTTACCGCCCAGGGAACGCTGAAGATTCCCATCTTTGAGGAGGGCCGGTTCCGCGGCGAGAGCGAGGTAGCCACGGCCCAGCAGATCGCACTCCAGCGCCAGATCGCGTCGCTCAAGATCACCATCGACGCCCAGATTCGCGCCAGCCGCTTGGACGTCGAATCCTCCGCCGAGCTGGTGAAAGTGGCGCGCAGCAACGTCGAGCTGGCCAGCCAGGCGCTCGCCGACACGCGCGACCGCTTCAGCGCCGGCGTCGCCGACAACCTCCCGGTCGTCGAGGCACAGGCCGCGCTTGCCGCCGCCCAAAGCCGCCTGGTCGCCACCGAGTTCGAGTTCAACCATGCCAAGCTCACGCTGGCCCGCAACACCGGCGTCGTCGAATCCCAGTACAAGCAATACCTCGGCCGCTAGAAAAGTTATCATCCTGCTATGGCAAACGATCCGGTAGACGATCCACGAATTTACTTCGCGGCGGAGAGAACCTTGCTGGCGTGGCTGCGCACTGGCCTTGGACTGATGGGCGTGGGCTTCGCGGTGGCCCGCTTCGGCCTGTTCCTGCGCGAGATGCAGGCAGTCCAATCGAACGCGATGGGGCACACGACGGGGCTCTCGGTGTGGTCTGGCGTGGCGCTGGTCGCCTTGGGCGTAATCGTCAACGTCAGCGCTGCGCTGCGGCACGTCCAGGTGGTACGGCAGTTGAGCGCGGGAACCTGGCAGCCGGGCAAGGTGTCGGCGAGTGCGGTCGCGCTTGCGCTGGTACTGGCAGCCATCGGTGTGGGAATGGCGGTCTACCTGGTGATGATGCGCTGAGCCCATCTGCCGTTTGCCGCAAAAATATGAAACCATAGGCAACAGGTCAGGGGGCCCGACTGAGGTGGCGGAAGCGGCAACGGCGATCAACGCGGGCAGCGCGTTTCTCTCGCGCGACTTCGGGCTCTACCAGACGGCGCGCCTGCTGGTGATCCTGGGCTCGGAGGCGCAGTACATCGCGGTGACCTGGCAGGTCTACCAGATCACTCATCATTCGCCGTTCTATCTCGGCCTCACCGGGCTGACCCTCTTCGCTCCCGGTTTCTTCTTCATGCTTGCCGCAGGACATGTTGCCGACCGCTACGACCGGCGCTCGGTGATCCTCGCCTGCTATTCGCTTCAGGCTGTGTTTACCCTCGCGCTGATTCAGTTTGCGCTGCATCCGACAGGCCACGTCTGGCCGATCTACGCGGTGCTCTTCGGCGTGGGGACAGGCCGCGCCTTCAGCAGTCCGGCGTCGGCTGCATTTTTGCCCGGCCTGGTGCCCAGCAATCACTTCGTCAATGCGGTCATCTGGGGGTCGATGGTCTTCCAGGTTGCCAACATCGCAGGGCCTGCGGTGGGCGGGCTGCTCTTCACCCTGCGCCTGAAAGGCGTGCCGGCGCGTTGGAACGGCGGAGCGGCGGTCTACGCCTTCACCCTGCTGACGCTGCTGGCCTTCCTGGTGCTGGTGGGCATGATGCGCACCCGCCCGGTGCGCGTGGTCAAAAACGCATTCAACCTGGAGACCATGCTGGCAGGATTCAGGTATGTATTGCGGACCAAGCTGCTGCTTGGGTCGTTCT
>PLOT01000152.1 GCA_003142215.1 Granulicella sp.
AAGCAGCAAGACCGGGCGACTTATGGGAACCATTCGAGCCGCCATGGCGGGAATGGAGCGGACCGAAATTCTGGAACGGGTGTGGAGCGCAAAAGAGGAAAAGAGACGACGAGGAGAATTGGCTCAGAGCCCAATTGTGTTGGGGTACGGAATCGGATACGAGAAAGGGCGGGGGTTTTTCTATACGTCGGATGCGGAGCGCGTGCGGGCAGCGTTCCAGCAATTCTTGGCAGGAGCCCAGAGCTACAAGAAGCTCGCGGAAATGGTAGGTGTGACGCCCCGTGGCATGCACCTGATCCTGAGAAACCCTATTTGGACCGGATGGCGTGTCATCGACAAGAAGCGGGATCCTTCCGCCGCTGGGAAGTATAAGGGCGTCAATGGGAGGCAGTCGGATCGCCGGAAGATTGCGAGAGCTCCCGAAGACATAATTCGGGTTCAGGTCATTGAAACTCCGCTAATTTCAGTAGAGGATTTCGAAACGACACAACATATCATGGACTTGAAGCAGCAGAACCACTGGCGTACGCGGGCCGATTACGTCCACCGTTTCGCCTATAACGGGTTCCTGACCTGCTCGATGTGTGAAGAGCCAGTTCATACCGCGTTGGCACGGCGCGATTACTATGCATGCAAAGGGAGGCGGACCGCCCACAAATGCCTCTCAAAGTATATGGTTCGGGAGAAGCTCGAAAAGGGACTGGATGAACTGTTCGCTGAGCACCTCACCAAACGCTGCTTCCTAGAGCAGTGCTTAGAAGTCTTACAACAACGCTCGGCGCAGAACGACTCCGAAGTGGCAATCCTAGGGCTGACCCAAGAGATCAAAGCACTCCATCGCAAACGTGAGCGCATCGTCGACAGCTTCATCGACGGCGAACTCACACGTGAAGCAAGGGATCAGCGCCTGACCGCAGTTGATCGTGGTATCCGCTCAGCACAAGAGGGATTGGCGAGGGAAGCTGGGGCTAAACCTCCGGCTATAGAACAGTTGATAGAGGCTTTCGCGCCACTCGCCGAGTGGGAGTATTGGACACGAGAGCAGAAGCGGTCGGTTCTTTCCACCCTGGTGCCAGAGATCCGGGTCGCAGATTACAAGATCGAATCGTTGGGACTTAACCCCCTCATTTTCAGCAACGAAGATACCCACAGGGACATGGGTTCATCGCGGCGGCCAGCATGAAGCGGGCGGGGAAGGTGAGCGACATGGCTGCGCGCGCGATGGTCACCGTACCATCTTCCAGCGGCTGGCGCAGGACTTCCAGAACGTTGCGCGGGAACTCCGGCAGCTCGTCCAGAAAGAGGAGGCCGTTGTGGGCCAGCGAGACCTCGCCGGGGCGCGGGATCATTCCGCCGCCGATGAGTCCTGCGTCGGAGATGGTGTGGTGCGGCGCGCGGAAGGGGCGGTGCGTCACCAGGCCGCGGTCGGCATCGAGCACGCCGGCGACGGAGTGGATCTTGGTGGTCTCCAGCGCCTCTTCAAAGCGCAGCGGAGCGAGGATGGACGGCAGGCGCTTGGCCAGCATGGTCTTGCCCGAACCGGGCGGGCCGATCATCAGGATGTTGTGCCCTCCGGCGGCTGCGACCTCCAGCGCGCGCTTGGCCACCTGCTGGCCGCGCACGTCCTTGAAGTCGTAGGGAAAGTGCTGCAGCTCGTCGAGCAGGCTTGCGGCCTCGATGCGCAGCGGCTGGGCTTTGATGCCTCCAAGCGCGGCGGAGTTGAGCAGATCGCGCACGTCGCTGAGCGAGTGAACGGGATAGACGTTGACGCCCTCGACGACGGCGGCCTCGCGCGCGTTGGAGGCGGGAATGACGAGGTTCTTGATCCCTTTGGCGCGCGCGGCAATCGCAATCGGAAGCATTCCCTGCACCGCGCGCAGCGTGCCGTCGAGACCCAGCTCGCCGACCAGCAGAAAGTTGGAGATGTCCTTGATGTGCAGCGCGCCGTATGCCCCCAGAATGCCGATGGCGATGGGAAGGTCGAAGCCGGAGCCTTCCTTCTTGATGTCGGCGGGCGCGAGGTTGATGGTGATGCGGGTGGGAGGAATGTCGAAGCCGGAGTTGCGGATGGCGGAGCGCACGCGGTCGCGGCTCTCGCGCACGGCGGCGTCGGGCAGGCCGACGGTGGAGAACTCGCTTTTCTCAAGGACGACGCCGGAGAAGTCGACCTCCACGTCGATGATGTGGGCGTCGATGCCATAGACGGCGGCGCTGCGGGCTTTGAAGAGCATAGAGGCGACCGGAACTCAGTGGATTGCGGACGGAATGAGTCTAGCATTATGGGTCTGTTGCAAGCCGTCGAAGCTACGGGTGCAGTCTGCCGACGACAATTTTCCTGCAATTTCGCCGGGGTGAACCTCAGGCTTTTGCATCACAATACCAGACAGACGGAGTTGGACAGGAGCGGAACGTGGAGACAGAGTTGAAAGCTACAGCCAGCCGAGCGCGAACGAATCTCTTCAACTGGAAGCGGAGCGGTCTGCTTCTGCTCGCTCTCGCTTGCCTGCTGAGTGCGGTGGGGAGGGCCCAGAATGCTGCTGCGAAGCCTGCCAGTACAACCGCGCAAGGACAGAGTGCTCCCGCGGAGCCTGCCAGCGCGGCGGGCAATGAAGAGGAAGCGCCGCCGGTGTCCCTCTCGCTCACGGCGACCGCCGGGCAGCGGACGGACCAGGCGTGGAAGATCCTGATCGATGCGGCGACTGACGTGAAACATACGCAGACGCGGCTGCAGGCGCTGACGGCGCTGGGATTGCTGCGCAGCCCGCGCTCGGCGAAGCTGATCGCCGATGCGATGACCGATCCGGGCCTGGACGTGCGCAGTGCGGCGGCGCTGGCCGCGGGGTTGAGCCGCGACCGGACGCTGGAGCCCAATCTGCGCAGCCTGCTGAACGACAAGGAGCCGCAGGTTGCGTTCACCGCGGCGATGACGCTATCGAAGATGGGCGACCACACCGGCGATGACATCCTGGTGGCGGTGGTGGATGGCGAACGCAGCGCAGGGCCGACGCTGGTCCACGGGACCGAGCACAAGATCGACAACGACCTGCACAACCCGGCGATGCTGACGCGGCTGGGGGCGATGCAGGGCGCGGCGATGCTGCTGGGGCCGTTCGGCGTCGGGATCACGGCGTTCGAGTTCATCCACCAGAGCGGCGGCGACCTGGCTCGCGTCTCGGCCATCGAACAGATAGCGAAGGAGAGGACGGAGCCGGTGCACAAGAAGCTGCTGGCCGCGCTCGCGGACAAGGACGCGGCGGTGCGCGCGGCCTCGGCGCAGGCGCTGGCCGACTACCACGACAATGCCACATCGATGGCGATCTACCCGCTGTTTGCGGACAAGAAGTACCCGGTGCGGCTGATCTCGGCGGCGGCGTACCTGCGCACGACCGGAGTGCCGGGGCCACCGCCTCTAGTCGCTGCGCGCGCGGTGCGAGCCGGACAGTAGAGCGGGTTGCGGTTGCGGGCTCGTCGCTCTGTGTACCCCCCCCCGGGGTGAGTAGCGTAAAGTATTCAAAATACGCCAGTTAAGCTCGCGCTAAGCGCGCGGAACGTATTTAAGGCGAAGACCCGGGTGGTTTCGGTAGTGCCGGTACTGCGCGTTCTCGTTTTGTGTGCGAAAAGTCTTAAAGTCTTCAAAAAAGGCATGTTAAGTCTGGACTCCGGTCTGGACAAGTCTGGACATGTCTGGACTAGCCATGTAAAGTCTTGATTCCAGGGCTTTTATTTTGTAAAGTCTCTGGAATCATGTGTTTGTGGCGAATTGCGGTGTCTCTGGAGTGGACGCGGTCTCGCCTGGCAACTTTCCCCCTGCTTCTATTGTATGAGATTGGGGGAAACTACTATGCCAACTATTATTGCGGATTATGTTGATGAAATTGGGAGGGTTATGGGGGATTTGGAGGGTCGAGGGGCTTGACAGGGCGATTTCGCTGGGAAATTCGCGGAAAAAATCTTCGGGAGCGGGCGGGGGGTGGAGGTAGACCCACCCTTCGCTAGAAAAAGCGAAGGATGGGGCATCCGGACAATGATGCCGACGACGCAGCCCGTGACGCTCCAGTAGTGCAGTTATGAGTTGTGAGTGAAGACAAAACAGCAGAAGGAGCGCCGGTGAGTGGGCGCTCCTTTTTCCATTCTCGATGGAACGATTGCCTGCCTAGTATTAGCCGGAACTGCGGCTTCCGGTGACGAAGTGAACGATGAGCGAGATCACGGCGAAGAGGATCAGCAGATGAATAAGAAAGCTGCTGATATGCATCACGAAGAAGCCGCCGATCCAAAGCACAGCCAGAACGATTGCGAGGATTAGAAACATGAACAGCCCTGCTTTCCTGCTTCAAGGGTATCGCGCGCTGGGCGCGAGCATTGCTTCTTACTGAGAGAGGAAAATCACGCGGTGCGTTGCTTGGCATCGTAACAAATGCGCGGTATGTGGAGTGAAAACCAGTTCTGGGTTGTCAGGTTAAAAAGCAAGAGGAGCGCCGGTGACTGAGCGCTCTTTTTTGACTTCTCTTAGGAGAGGCGAAGGGGCTGCGCTCACGACTATTTTTGCTGTTATTTCGTTTTCTATTCTTCCCCGTCCCACTGCGGGAGAAAATTGGTTGTGAGTGGATCATTCCAGAGTTGTTAGAACTAAAGTATTCATTCTGGATGAGCTATCGGATTGAGAAAGAGCGAACAGGCGGCCGCAGGTTCCTTCGGCAAGCTCAGGGCAGGCTGTGGGAAACCCGATTTTGTGACTGATTTCAGCCCCGGGCCACCCGCCGAAGAATGGGGCACCCACTTTTTGTGGGGGATCAAGATTCCAAAAACTTAGTGTGGTCCGCCCGCCCTGGAATTAGTTAAGCCTCGGGAGATCATCGTCATCATTTGCTGGGAATTTGGCCTTTCCCTTTACGACGTATTCGGCCAATATTTTGATACGTCTGTAGTACGACAAAAGAATCTTGAGTGACGCGACCGGATTGCCCGTCTGCTTATTCAATTCATTCAAATTCTCGAACCCGAGCCCTCTAGCCAATTGTTCCGAAGCTTTGATCGCGAAGTCCATTTGATTCTGGGCAAGCTCAAGCTCTTTCTGTTTCAGATCGATCTGCATGAGCTTTCGCTCCTTGAGGCCCCTGTGGATTTCGGTATAAAGATTGTTCAGTCCTCCCGCTGATTTGATGAAAGCATCAATGCCACTCCCAATCGCAATAGCGGATGGGACTAATAGGCCGAGTGCAATCCAACCCGGCGAGGCGTACTGGATCGATTTCACCTTTGGCCGAAGCCGTATGGGAACCTGAGAACGCAAGACCTTGTAAAAATTCACTGCACTATAGCCGCCGCGCCAGGGATACGAGGAGAATGTATGTGTGATCTTCTCCTGGTCTCGCGCCTCTTCGGCGAGTAGGAACACGCAATTGAACGCGTAAACTTGCTCGAATACATGCGGCAGTTCGTAAAAATCCTTGAGAGACCAAGCGGCACCAATGTCAATTGTGTAAGCGCCACTCTGCGCTAAGCTACTCGAGTTTTGATCCATTGGAAGCTCCTAACAAATTGATCCCAAAAAGACGGGCGGCACGCATCTTAGTGTGACTCCCAGAACTGGGTGACGGATGGCACACAGCTCTACGAGCCATCATAATCCTGTGTGTCACGGAACAATTCACGACTTAGAGTTTAGACGTGGGGTACCCGATTTCCCTCGGGGACTAAAGTCCCCAGTGTTCTGTTGGCATCGTCGGCGCGGCTGAAGCCGCGCCCTTTCAAAACAGTACAAACTGCACCACTACCGAAAAAGCAGACGCGGGGGTTGCGATCTCGCGGATAATGTACACAGGCCGATGGATTTTCTGACGGAGTACAAGAATGCGCTGTTTCTGATTGCGGTGTTGCTGGCGCAGGCGATTGCGCTGGCGGTGCAGGTGCGCAGCCCGGTGGACGCCTCGAAGCCGGACGGGCCCAGCGTGCGGCTGATCCGCATGTGGGCGATGACCTCGGTGACGCCGGTGGAGCGGGCGACGCACGCCCTCGGCTCCGGCGCGGGCCACGCGTGGTCGGAGTACATCGACCTGCGCCATGTGCGCCAGCAGAACAAGGATATGCAGCAGCAACTGGCGCGGGTGCGCATCGATGAAGCGGCGATGGCCGAGGACGCGCTCGAGGGCCGGCGGCTTCAGGCGATGCTGGGCTTCAGGGAGAGCTACGTTGGCTCGACCGTTGCGGCACAGGTGATCGGCACCAGCGGAAGCGAACAGTCACGCGTGCTCACCATCGACAAGGGATCGCGCGACGGGCTGCGGCCGGACATGGCGGTCATCACGCAGGATGGCATCGTGGGCAAGCTGCGGGACGTCTTCCCAACGACCTCGGAGGTGCTGGAGATCAACGACCAGAGCTCTGGCGCGGGGGTGGTGCTGGCCAGCACACGGATTCGGGCGATCCTGCGCGGCACACTCACCGGGCAGGTGCAGATCGGCAACCTGACGGCGGACTCGCGCATCCAGCCGGGCGAGCAGGTGCTGACCTCGGGCGGCGACCAGGTGTATCCGCGGGGACTGCCGGTGGGCGTCGTCGAGAGCATTGCGCCCGATCCCGACCACCAGCCGTATAGCGCGATTCGAGTGCATCCGGCGGTCGATCTGGACCGCGTCGCAGAGGTGCTGGTGATTACGGGAACGCAAGCGGACCTGTCGCAGGCGGCGCAGCAGGACATGGCGGCCGCCGAGGCGCAACACGCGGCCGACCTGAGCGCCGAACGGCTGCCCGGCATTCACGACGACGCGAATCCGGCTGCTGCCGCAGGCGCGAGTGGCGCTGCTCCGGTCACTACGCCGATTGTGCCTGTCACCCCGCACCCGCTGCCCACCGTGCATCCGGACCGGTTCACGAGCGGATCGACGCCGCCCGCCTCTGCGATGACGCCCGGCGCGGCGAGTTCCGCCGCGAGCAGCCAGAGCGCTCCGAGCAGCCCGCAGGCTCGACCTTCTCAGCCTGGGGCGGCGAAATGATGGTCACACGCAGCTACATGTCGCGCCGCGAGGTCGAGCAGCAGAGCTTCTCGCTTCCTGTGACGGTCCTGGTGCCGCTGGGCGCGGTGTTGCTGCAGGTGCTTCTGCCGCGAGTGTTTCATGGGCTGGCGATTCTCGATCTTCCGTTCATCGTGACGCTGTTCTTCGCCATCAGCCGGCGCAGCCCGATTGCCGGGACGGTGACGGGGGCCTGCATCGGGCTGCTACAGGATGTGCTGACCGGCCAGCCCATCGGCGTCAACGGCATGGCGAAGTCGGTGATTGGGTACGCGGGGGCAAGCCTGGGAAGCCGGATCGACGTGGAGAATACAGCCACGCGCACGCTGCTGACCTTCGGCTTTTCGCTGCTGCAGAGCGTTCTTCTGTACCTGATCGAGCGGCGCCTGCTGGGCATTCGCGCCTTCCACCTGCTGTGGCTGCACGAACTGCTGAGGGCGGCGGCCAATACGGCGCTGGCGCTGCCGGTCTTCTTCCTGCTGGACCGCACCAGGCACCAGGAGTAGAGGTTGCCCCAAACCCCACCTTAGCGACGATAAAGCCGTCGCGAAGATGGGGCACCCGGTTCAGTGGTTAAGTGGGGCACCCGGCACCGGGCGGATGAACAACGTAAACTGAGACAAGCAGGACTCGTCAGCATGGAGCTAATTCCCCAGAGTGAACGGCACACGGACCGCGGCGAGAAGGTTGCGGCGGGCAAGCTGCACGCGACGCAGTACATCGTGGTGCTGGTGCTTGCGGTGTTGGCCGCGGGGATGTGGCGATTGCAGGTCCTGGGCGTGGACAACTACCGGCTGCTGGCCGAGGCCAACCGCGTGCGCAAGCAGCCGGTGACGGCGCCGCGCGGCAAGATCTTCGACCGCGAGGGACGCATCCTGGTGGACAACTACCCATCGGTCTCCTGCTCTCTGCTGCGCGAACAGGCCAAGGACCTGACTGCCGACATTCCCCTGATCGCGCGCGGTCTCGATCTGCCGGTGGACCAGATCGAGGCCACGTTGCATCGCTACGCCAGTTCGCCGAAGTACCAGCCGATCCCGCTGAAGCAGGACATCACGCCGGATGAACAGGCCTTCATCGAGGCGCATCGCAACGAGCTTCCCGAACTTGAGACATTCGACGATCAGCGCCGCCTGTACCCGCGCGATGGCTTTGCCGCGCACCTGATCGGCTATGTGGGCGAGCTGTCGACAGAGGACCTCAACAGCACCAAGTTCGACTTCTATGAGCCGGGAGACGTGGTGGGCAAGAGCGGCATCGAGGAGACCTACGACGAACTTCTGCGTGGAAAGGACGGATCGCGCGATGTGATCGTCGATAGCCACGGCAGGGAGGTCGGGCAACTCGGCCAGCAGGTTGCGGTCCCCGGCAAGGACCTGCGGCTCACCATCGACCTCGATGTGCAGCGCGCGGCCGAGCTGGCCATGGAGGGCCATACCGGCGCGCTGGTGGCGATGGACCCGCATACCGGCGAGATTCTGGCGATGGTCTCGCGCCCCACCTACGATCCCAACCAGTTCTCCGTGCGCCTGACCAAGGACTACTGGTCGCAGATCGTCAACAACCCAGACCACCCGATGATGAACAAGACCATCCAGGCGCAGCTTGCGCCCGGCTCAACCTTCAAGATCATCATGTCGCTGGCTGGCCTTGAGGAGGGCGTCGCGCAGTCGATGCATGTGATGTGCAACGGCGGTGCCACTTTCTACGGACACTTCTTTGCCTGCGACAAGCACCACGGCATGGTGGACATCGACCACGCAATTCCGTGGTCGTGCGACACGTTCTACTACACGCTGGCAAACAAGCTCGGCATCGACACGATTGCCAGGTACGCGACCGAGGTCGGCCTCTCGCAGAAGACCGGCATCGACCTGCCGGACGAGGCTAGCGGCACGATGCCTTCCACCGCATGGAAGATGAAGACACAGCACGATAAGTGGTACGCCGGGGAGACGATCTCGGTGGGGATCGGGCAGGGCGCAGTGCAGGTAACGCCGATCCAGCTTGCGCGCGCGCTGGGCGGCATCGCATCCGGCGGCGTGCTGAAGCGGCCGCATGTGGTCTTTCCCGACGAACTGCCGCCGGAGATGTTGTCGGCGATCCAAGCCACCTATCCCGGCAGCGGCGACCGCGTAATCCCCATCACGCCGGAGAACTGGGAGACTATCACCGACGCCATGGCTGCGACGCTGGGTCCTGGCGGAACAGGCGCCGCCGTGCATCTGGAAGGCATCGACTTCGCCGGCAAGACCGGCACCGCCGAGGTCGTCAGTCACAGCGCCGGCGCGAAGAGTCTAGGGACAGGAAACGAACGCGCCAACGCCTGGTTCGTAGGCATGGCGCCGCGCCGCAACCCGGATATCGTGGTTACTGTTCTATGCGAGCATGGAGGCTGGGGAGCCGAAGCCGCCGCTCCCCTCGTCGCCCAGGTCATCAACGCATTTGTGAACAAGCAGCGCAAGAAGGAAGACAACCTGCTACGCGTGGCCGACCAGCCCAAGCCGGAGCAGCCGAAGCCAGCGCAGGTCTCGCCGGAACTTACGCCCACCCGCGAGTAGATTGCAGCATAGAAACACGAGAAGCTACTTCGATGCTCCACGGAAGACGATTGCGCAACCCACGGGATTCGTTGCGTTCGTTGTGCAATTATCCAAAGCTCGCTTGTCCGCCAGCTCCTGGTTGAACATACCAGTGGCCATTCCCCATCCCCCTCGTCCGTTGGTCGCAAATGCCTTTTTCGGGCCGTACATCAGAAAGTTGTGGAAGGCTGCAAGGCCACGCTCGCTGAGTCCCGGCGGAGTCGGCACATTGACAACGGCAGGCTCGGGCAGGAGATTGTGCAGAGGTAACAGGCCTTTTTCCTTGAGAAATCCTTCCACCATGGGAGACCAGCCGGTGACGTCTACGAAGAAGTGATGTCCTTCGTCTGAGTACGGAGGCGCCATGACAAACTCGTCGATACCTCCTCCCTGGCGGAATGCAGCATCGAACTTTCGCGCCAGCTCAGGCGGGAACCAGTGATCGTTCTCTGCATAGATCCAGAGCATGGGCACGCGGGATTCCGTGCCGAAATCGTGGAATGCCGAGACGATGCCGGTTTCATTGCAGTTATGCAGTTTGCCATCGCTACCCCTGCCGCCAGCGAAGTTGATTGCCGCTTTGAGCCCTGGCGGCGGATTAACGGTGAACGCAACCTGCGCGAAGCCGCCCGACGAGACGCCGGCGCTGACAATCGTGCCAGTATCGACCTCGGGCAGAGTCTCGGCATACCTGATAGCTGCCCTCAGGTCCGAAGCACTCTTGTTTCCTGACTCTGCAAATCCTCCGCCAGGAATTGTCGGGCAGTTTCTGGGTGTGAGATCTGGCTCTCCACTGGAACGCCCGTAGCCTTTGCGAACGACCACCAGAGCGACGTAGCCTCGCCGGGCGAACCAGATCGCCTGCGGCAGATAGCTCCAGGGCGTCACCTGACTGCGCTCGACGGGGTCGTTCGAGGTTCCGTGAGTCAACAGCGCGAGCGGATGTTTTCCTGGACGGGCGACCTCAACCTTCAGGACATCAATTCCGGACAGGGACTCCGGCGACGGAATCGAAAACTCACTCTCGATCCACTGCATGTTGACTGGATTCGTAGCGGGAACCGCATCCTGTCCGGCGGCCTTTGGCAGGCTGGCCAGCCCGAACGCCAGGAGAGCAGAGATAATCAATGCGCGCATGTGATCAATACAGTGGATTGAACGCCTTGCGTCAACTGTTATCGTAGGGGCGGGGCCGGAGCCGTCGTTTCGGATGCAGTTCCAGGAGCTAAACTATCCCCAGCCCATGCGCCGCCTCACCTCATTCCGCGACTTCGACTGGATGCTTCTGATTCTGGTGCTGCTGGTCTCCGCGCTCAGTGTGCTGGAGATCAAGTCGGCGACGCTGCCCACCCGTTTCCACGACTTCGACCACAAGCAGTTCATCTTTCTGCTGGTCGGCACCGGACTGATGTTTCTCATCTCGCGGATCGACTATCACCGGCTGGTGGATCTCGCACCCTGGGCGTATGGCCTGGGACTTCTGTCGCTGGTGGCCGTAAAGCTGGTCGGCACAACCGTGATGGGGGGCAAGCGCTGGATCAATCTCGGCGGCGGCGTCCACTTTCAGCCGTCGGAGTGGGTGAAGCTGATCCTGATCCTCGCCATAGCCCGGTATTTCTGGGGTCTCGCAGGGCGCGAACTGAGCTGGCTCGATATCGGCAAAGCCTTCGCGCTGGTCTGCGTGCCTATGGCGATGGTGTTGATCCAGCCGGATCTGGGGACGGCGCTCACCTACTTTCCAATCCTGGTGGTGGGGCTGTTTCTGGGCGGAATACGGTTCAGGCAGGTGATGGTCCTCTTTCTGGGATTTTCCCTTCTGATCGGCGGCGCATGGATGAGCGGCAAACGCCTGAAGCCGTACCAGATGGCGCGCCTGACCAGCTTCGTCGATCCGGGCAGCGACCCGCGCGGCGCCGGATACCAGATCCTGCAGTCGAAGATCGCGGTCGGCGCGGGCGGCCTATGGGGCAAGGGAACCAACCAGGGGACGCAGACCCAGGGCGACTTCCTCCCCATTCCATACACCGACTTCATCTTCGCCGCCTTCTGCGAGGAGCACGGCTTCGTCGGCGGCATGGGGATTCTAATTCTTTACCTGCTGATTCTGGTGCGGCTGATCGAGAACGCGCAGCAGGCCTCGGACGTTCCTGGCACCTTCATCGTCATGGGGGTGGCCGCCGTGCTGCTCTTCCAGATTGTGGTGAATATCGGCATGGTGGTCGGCCTGATGCCGGTCACCGGCATCCCGCTGCCCCTGATGAGCTACGGCGGATCGTCGATCCTGTTCACCTTCCTCGCCCTCGGCATCGTGATGAACATCCGCATGAGGCGGTTCGTGAACTAGCGGGCGGACGAACTTGGCAATGCACTCTCGTTCAGGCAAAGACGATGGACATGGAGCCGTGTACTTTAGGCGTTGGCGTCACGGTAATTTCAACGTCCTGGCCGAGGGCCGTCAAAAAATCAATCAGCCTACCGATGGAGAAGTTGCCCGCACGATTGCGGGTCAGGGCCGAGACGTGGGGCTGCTGAATCCCCAGTATCTTCGCGGCCTCCGCCTGGGTCAGGCCACGGCTCTTGAGGATGAGAGCAATCTGTAGAGTCAGCCGCGCCTTCATCAGCTCCCGATCTGCATTCGGCAGGCCAAGATCGGCAAAGACGTTGCCGCTGCCTTCGATGACTTCGTCTGACTTGGATACTTTGCGAGTGGTCTTCATAGTCAACTCAACCTTTCCTTGTAGTGGCGAACGGCTGCGGCCAGCCGCTGGCGAATCAGGTCGATCTCAGCCTTCGGGGTTGCAATCCCCGACTTCGACTTCTTCTGGAAGGCGTGCAGCACATAAACCGTATCGCGAAGACGAATGGTGTAGACCGCCCGCCAGGTGTTGCCGTCGAATGGAGCGACGATCTCCATCACAGAATGTCCGCCAAACCCCTTCAACGGCTTGGCTGCGGGATCGGTTTCGCCCTTCTGTGCTGCATACAGAGCGTGGCCGACATCGCGGCGTACCTCCGGCGGAAAGGACTGTAGATCCCTCTGCGACGATCCGACCCAACGGACGATTTTCAACCCTTCATCCATTATACAAATATACATCTATTTGTATTTATACGGGAACTCTTTCTTCCTCTCTCGATCTTTGCAATTGCTTGCAATCGATTCGTTTATAAACGAAATATAATAAGACAAGGTTGATCGATGAGAGACAGAGCACATGATGAGGCCATGGCCGAGTTGTTTCAGCAGGACCCCGCGTACGCGCTGGCGCTGCTGAACAGCATTCTGGAGGACGGCGAACAGGGAGAGCTGCTGATCGCGCTGCGCCAGATGACCAAGGCCTTTGGCGGCGTACAGAGCGTGGCCGAGAAGGCCAACCTGAACTCGACTCAGCTCTATCGCACTCTCTCCGAGGAGGGGAACCCCGCGCTCAGCAGTCTGGCGGCAATTCTCAAAGCCATGGGCCTGCGCCTCGCGGTCGAACGGGTCAAGGCCGCCTGAGCAACTGCTGCGCAATCCAAGTTTCTGACCCGAATCGAGAAGATCGCCAGTGACGAGTCCGAGGCGGGGAAGACGCTGGCGGCGATTTTGGTGCATACTGGATATATAACCGGCTGTACCACCCAGGCCGGAGCAACCCCCGCTCCCGTTGGCGCATGGCGCCGGGCATGCGGCGCACGAATTTTGAAGATTTTCGATTTTTATTTTAGAAGAAGCCGGCCAGGCAGGGATCAAGTCCGTTGGCCGGACAGGTTTGAAGGGAAATGATTGCATCCGGATGGCGAACGGCCCCGCCTCAAGTTGGATCTGAGGTTGATTCGGTCACAAACTCCGCGTGCCAGGTTTCGCTCGAAGCGTCCCAAGTGTCGCCGATCGCTCTTTGTAACACCCAGCGCGCGCCCATCGTCGGCGCTCTCTGGGCGCAGTCTGGGGTGGGTCATGACCCCCGTCCGCACCCATCGGTCGCCACCGCTTCCAGCTCCCACACGCCTGTCCGCACCCTCGATGAGCAGCGACTAGCAGCAAGCTAGGGCTCCTCCGATCCACTCGCCTGCGTCTGCCGCCCGTACCTCCGGTTCTCTAAGCCGGAGCGGGCAGAAGGAGCAGGAACATGTCGAAAGAAATCTATATCTCCAGCACGCCTCACGAGACGCGTCTGGCCATCGTCGAAGACGAAGCCCTCACTGAAATGTATTACGAGCGCGAGAACGAGTACACGCTCGCCGGATCGATCTACAACGGACGCGTCACGCGCGTGCTGCCGGGCATGCAGTCGAGCTTTGTGGAGATTGGCCTGGAACGCGATGCATTCCTTTACATCACGGATTTCATGGAAGAAGCTCCGGACTCGGAGGAGTTCGACACCACCCCGGCCGGAGACCGCGCAGCGCGCGCGCCACGCCTGACCAATGGCGAGCAGGCCACCGATGCGGGCGGACACGGCGAATCCGGCGGACGCGGCGGCGAGCGTGGCGGCAGAGGACGGCGCGGCGGACGCGACCGCGATCGGGACCGCAATGCTGAACGTCCGGGAAGCCCCGACGCAGCAGCGCAACAGCAGGACGGCGGGCGCGGCGATGTTCCACACGGCGATGCTCCACGCGGCGACGCTGGAGACACCAACGCAGACAGTGCGGCCCCCATAGAGTTCAACGAAGGCTCCGAGATTGGCGAAGGCGCACCCGGCGCCGATGGAAGCCGCCGCTGGCGCGGCCGTCGCGGACGCCGTCGCGGGCGCGGCGCCTCTGGCCAGCCAGGCGATCAGCCAGGTCAGGCGGGCGACTCGACGCAGGAGAACTCCGATGCACCGGCCTACCCCGCAGCTCAGGGCTACTCCGAAGTGCCGGGCTACGACGACGACAACTTATCGTACGAGCGCGATTCCATCCATGAGATCGACGGCGAGGCCAGCCAGCCATCCACATCTTCTTCCGACCGCAGCCAGGACAGCCCGCGCAGCAGCGACAGCCCACGAGACAACAGCTCACGAGACAATAGCCCGCGCGGCGACCGCTCCGGCGATCGCTCCGGCGACCGCGGACGACGCGACAACGGACGCAGCCGCGACGGTCAGCAACGCGACCCCCAGCGTGGAGACCAGCGCCCGCCGCGCACACCCCGAGGATTCGAACCCTCGCGCAACCTCTACGGCGTGGACAGAGACAGCGGGGAGACCAGCGGCACCGGCCCCATCTCCAATGCCTATCCCGATGAGATCGAGGCTGGCGCCGAGCCGATCATTCTGCCCGGCGAATCGCTCTCCAAATACCGCAAGGGCGGCGAAGAGCAGCCCGAGCCCAAATCCGCGGAATCGACATCGAGTACGCTCGCTCCGCCGGCCAACCTCTACACTCTTGCGGCCGGCTGGGACGGCGGCGCAACCCTGCCCGGCGAGACGCTCTCGAGGCGCACCCCGGCCAACTCGCGCCCAGACTCGAACTCCGGCTCACGCCACGACTCGCGTTCCGACTCGCGTGAGGGACGCAACCGGCCTTCGCGCAACTTTGAGCGGGAGCCGAGACGCGATTCCCGCCCTGGCCGCAACGACCGCGGAGAGGGCCGGCGCGACAGCCGCTCCGACCTTCGCAACGACGCTCCCATTGCAGCCGTAGCCGTCTCCCAGCAAGGCTTCCAGCCCTCCACCCCTGAGGTAGCACAGGGATTCGACCAGCCCAATGTCGCAGAAACTCAAGCAGCCGAAGTGCACGAAGCACCCGAAGCCACTTTGCCGGTCGTTGCGGAGCCGGTAGCTGTCGCGGCACCGGAGCCAGTAGTGGTTGCCTCGCCGACGCCAGTCCAGCAGGTTGAAGTGGAGTACGAGCCGGAGGACGCATCGGCCTCCCACCGCGTCGATCCCATGCCGCCCAGCAAGTTTCGCCAGAGCGCGCCAGCTATCGAACCGGTGCTGGAGCCACAGGCCGAACCGGCAGCCGAAGTCGCCGCCGAGCCACTGGCGGACGAGCCCGTAGCCGTTGCCCACGACATCACCTCGATCACTCCCGCGGGCGAGATGTTCTCCGAGCCAGTCGAAGCCCAGCCCGCCGCTGAACCCCTCCCGCAAGGCGAGGCCGGCTTCGCTCCTGGCCCTGGCCAACTCGCCGAAGAGGTTCTCGACGTGGAGGATTCCGCAGCCCCGAGCATCCATGCCAGTTCCATCGAGGAGATCGACGACCTCGACGAAGAGACGGTGGAGGGCGCGGCCGATCTGGGCACCATGCTGCGCGAGATGTCCATCGACCAGCTCACTCGCACCTCGCCCCAGGTGGATGAAGAAGACGAGATCGACGACGACGAAGACTTTGAGGAAGACGACCTCGACGAAGAAGACCTCGACCAAGAAGACGAGGAGGACGAGGAAGATCAGGACGAAGATCAGGACCAGGAAGAGCGCGACGGCGCAGAGCAGACGGACAAGCTCGACGAGCAGGCGGCCCGCACCGGCAACGCAGCCGATGCCGAGTTCCACGAGGCGCAGTTCGGCCAGCCGGAAGAGGAGAACCGCACCGAGGAGCAGACGGGCGCTGCCGACAGTTCCCATCAGGAGCGCGGACGCGATGCAGAACGCCGCCCAGGACGTCGCGACGGGCGTCGCGATGGCCGGCGCGGACGCAGTGATCGCAACGACCGTCCGCGCAATACCGGCGGCTCGGGCGAACGCATTGGGCGCTTCGGACACGGCGGCCATGGACGCTCGTCCATGCAGACCACCAACCTGCCCGCCATCAGCGACCTGCTGAAGCCCGGCCAGGAGATCCTGGTGCAGATCGCCAAGGAGCCTATCGCCAAGAAGGGCGCGCGCATTACATCGCACATCGCGCTTCCCGGACGCTTCCTGGTCTTCATGCCTACGGTCAACCACACCGGCGTCTCGCGCAAGATCGAGTCGGACGGCGAACGCCGCCGCCTGAAGGAGATTCTGCTCAGCGAGAAGGGCGACGCCACCGGCGGATTCATCGTGCGCACCGCCGCCGAGGGAGCCACGGAAGAGGAGCTGCGCAGCGACTTGCGCTTCCTGCTCAACCTCTGGGCCGACATCAAGGCGCGCTCGGAATCCTCTAAGTCGCCCGCGCTCATCTACCACGACCTCAACCTCATCGAGCGCATCCTGCGCGATCAGGTCACCGACAACTTCTCCGCCATCTGGGTGGACACCGAGGCCGAGTACGAGCGCGTTCTGCGCTTCCTGCAGCGCTTCCAGCCGTCGCTGATCCGCCGCGTCAAGCTCTACCTCAAGGACACGCCGCTGTTCGAGCAGTTCGGCATCACCGAAGAGATCAACAAGGCGCTGCGGTCGAAGGTCTGGCTGAAGTCCGGCGGCTCTATCGTCATCAACCAGACCGAGGCTCTGGTGGCCATCGACATCAACACCGGCAAGTACGTCGGCAAGACGGCGCGCCTGGAAGACACCATCGTCAAGACCAACCTCGACGCCATCCCCGAGATCGTCCGCCAGATCCGCCTGCGCGACCTGGGCGGCATCATCATCATCGACTTCATCGACATGGACGAGCGCAAGAACCGCAACCGCGTCATGGCCGCCCTGGAAGACGAGTTGAAGAGTGACCGCGCGCCTTCCAAGGTGCTCCAGTTCAACGACTTCGGCCTGATCGCCATCACACGCAAGCGGGTCAAGCAGTCGCTGGAGCGCACGCTCTCCACCACCTGCACCATCTGCGACGGCACCGGAATGGTCAAGTCGCCCATCACCGTCTGCAACGACATCTACATCGAGATGCGCAAGATGCACAAGACGCTGGACCGCGGCGACATCATGCTGCGCGTCCACCCGGAGGTCGTCAAACAGCTCAAGGCATCGGGCGCAAAGTGGCTGCTGGAGATGGAAGAGATGGCGGGCAAAACGATCCTGGTCAAGAGCGACCCGGCCCTCCACCCGGAGCAGTTCGACATCCACTAAACCAAACGCCGCTATAAAGTGATCCAAATGACGCAATGGAGCGTCTTATCTACCAACAAGTAGATTAGGTTTCGGACGTAAAGACCGGCACAACAAACTCAGGCGATTCGGGTTCAAATGCTCGAAGGACTTTGCACTCAAAAGGGAGTCATTAAAGATATGAACATCCACCGTAGTTTCTTCGGTATTGCGTGCCGCGCCGCGGCATTCAGCTTCCTGATGGCGGGAACAGCCTTGCTTGCGCAGACCACCTCCGCCGCATCGGCCGTGAAGGCGCCAGTTCTGCTGGCATCCGAATCCGCTTCGGCAGACCTCACCACGGCGTCCAGTAGCTCCAGCAGCAGTTCGTCCTCTATGGACGCCGATGCAGCCGATTCCGGTGCCCGCTTCAATCTCCTCGGCAGCACCCAGCCGCCGCCGCGCCGCCGCTACGGCCGGCCCAACTACTCCAGCGGCAACACCAACAAAGACGGCTCCGAGAAGTACACCTTCCTGGGCGGAATGGGCCTCTCCATGCCGATCGGCAACACCCATAAGTACGAGACGCCCAGCTATGGATTCCAGGTCGGCGGTGGACGCAACTTCAACAAGACCACCGGCCTGCTGCTGCAATTCGATTACGACCACTTCGGCCTGCAGGGCGCTACGCTTGCCAACCAGACCTATCTCTACGACACCGGCTGCCCGGTAGGCTCCGTCGCAGCGGGTACATGTGGTGTATCGGGCCTCGACGGCAACAACCACGTCTGGTCGTTTACCCTGAACCCCACCTTCACTCTTCCCACCGAACGCTCGCTGGGTGCCTATGCGGTGGTCGGCGGCGGCTTCTATCACAAGGTCACCAACTTCACCGAGCCCACGGTCGAAGAGAGTTGCTATTACTACTGCGAGGAGTATGAGGCAAATGCGAACATCGACCACTACACCAGCAATGCAATCGGTGTGAATGGCGGCTTTGGCCTCACCTACAAGTTCTCCAAGTTCTCCAACGAGCGCTTATACATGGAAGCGCGCTATGTCTTCATCCCGAACTCACAGCGCTACGGCGTCACGGCCGCTGATTCCACAACCACCATCGAGAACTACGCCGGCTATAACTACTATCCGCAGAACAGCAACCGCACCACTTACATTCCGGTGAAGTTCGGCATCCGCTTCTAGGGCGTCTGCAACTCACTCGCAAACACGACGAAGCCCGGCCAACCAGCCGGGCTTCGCTGCGTTCGCCGCAGTGCATCCATGCGTCACTGGCAGGGCTGGGCTACGCAAGCCATGGATTGATGAGCTTGACGCCGCAGTGTTCAAAGTCGTCGACGTTCCTCGTAGCTACCGATGCGCCAGCCGCCAGAGCAATCGATGCAATCTGCGCATCGAGCGGTGCCATTGGAGTGCCGCGCCGCCGCTTATCCGCCAGCAGCCGCGCGTAGTGCCGCGCGGAGGCATCATCAAAGGGAAGTACCCTGCCACCAAGCGCAGTCTGAAAAATGATGCGAGACAATTCGCTGAGCCGCTCGCGGCGCTTGCCGTGAGGCAGCAGTTCCAGTCCGTAGAGGACTTCGGCAAGCGAAACAGACGTCGTAGCGAGAGAGCTGGGCTCTTGCCCAAGAAACCACGCCGATACGGTTGGGTCGGGCCGTTCCTTGCTCAGCTCGGAGATGACATTGGTATCGACGACGATCACGAGGCCGCCTACCTGAAGTCGGGCGGTTCACGGCCCGGCTCACGCGGCGGAAGTTCCAGATCCAGCGGACCGTACTTGGCGACCGCGCGCCGAATCGTGTAGTACGGATGTTCCTCTGGCTCTCGGCCTGCACCCGCCTCTTCCAGAATGGCTCGCGCCTCGGCCTCCATCGAACGCCCATGCACGGCGGCGCGGATGCGGATGCTCTCCTTCACCGAGTCTTTGAGGTCGCGAATATGCAATGTCGCCATGCAAGCAATGCTAGCACTGCTAGCATTCAGCCGCAACAGCATCCGGATTCAGATCCCCATCGGATAGGGCTTCTCGTGCATCTCCTGTGAGCCGCTGCCGGCGCGCTCGAAGAGCCCCTGAAACAGGCTCAGCAGTCCGGTGTACCAGTAGCCCAGCACGAAGAGAAACAGAAATGGGATGGTGAAGTAGTTCTCCGTCGTTATCGCGTACCAGATGGTCCACGCGAAGTAGGTTCCGAGCAGCAGCTCGATCCACGGCACGATGCCCAGCCGCTTGCGGTAGACCTTGGCCTGGCTGGCCTCGCCCTTCTGCTTCACGCGGTACTTGGGCGTGCGCGCGAAGGCCGTCTTATAGCCGAACAGAGCCTCCATGACCGCCTTGGTGTTGGTGATGGTCAGCCCGACGCCCAGCGCCAGCAGAAACGGAATATACAGAAACGTCTTGTACCAGGTCTTTGGAAACAGTTCCTTCTGGCTGACCAGATAGAAGGTGGAGACCGACATCGTGCTGGCGATAAACAGCGGCAGGTCGATCAGCAGCATCTGGATGTATCCCTGCCAACTGCGGATAATCATCGCCGGCATCAGCAGCACGCTGAGCACGATCATCAGCGGGTAGCTGATGTTCGCCGTCAGGTGGCACCACGCCTGGACCTTGGTCTCAAACGGCACGTCGCTCTTCATCACCCGCGGCAGGATCTTCTTGCCGGTCTGGATCAGCCCCTTGGCCCAGCGCGCCTGCTGCGTCTTGAAGGCGGTCATCTCGATGGGCAGCTCGGCCGGGCACTCCACGTCCTGCAGGTATTTAAACTTCCATCCCGCCATCTGCACGCGATAGCTCAGGTCGGTGTCCTCGGTCAGCGTATCGTGCTGCCATCCTCCGCCGTCGCTGATCGCCACGCGCCGCCAGACGCCCGCCGTGCCGTTGAAGTTGAAGAAGACGCCGGAGCGCGAGCGTCCGCCGTGCTCCAGCACGAAGTGGCCGTCCAGCAGGATTGCCTCCACCTGGGTCATGAAGCTGTAGTTGCGGTTCAGGTGCGTCCAGCGGGTCTGCACCATGCCGATGCCCGGTTCGGCGAAGTGGTCCACCACCTTCATCAGCCAGTCCGGCGCGGGGACGAAGTCGGCGTCGAAGATAGCGACCAGCTCGCCGCGCGCCACCTTCAGCCCCTCGTCCAGCGCGCCCGCCTTGTATCCATGGCGATTCGTCCGATGCAGATGCACGATGGGCTGCGGCGCCATCCCCGCAAAGCCGTGCGCGTAGCGCTGAACGATCTCTTCGGCCACCTGCACCGTCTCGTCGGTCGAGTCGTCCAGCAACTGGATCTCGAAGCGGTCGCGCGGATACTCGATCCGGCAGACCGCGTCGATCAGGCGGTCGATCACGAACTGCTCGTTGTAGATGGGAAGCTGCACGGTGACAAACGGCAGCTCGCCCGAGGCAAACCGGCCTCCCGGCTCGTTCCACTTGGCCGCATTCTTCTTGTTTCGGTAGTAGAGCCACACCAACTGGTAGCGATGGATTCCGTAGAACGCCAGAATCACCATGACGACGAAGTAGGGAATCAGGATCGCCAGATCGAAGCCGTTCCAGCGGTAGAGGCCGCGGAAGGTGTGGTCGCCATAGTGCGTGTGCAGATAGTGGCCAAAGCCCTTCGAGGCCAGAAACATGGCCGGAAGAGCGTGCAGATTGTTGAGAAATGAGAGCAGAACAAGACTCCGCAGTAAGGTTTTCCGTCCGAGACGATTCTACGCGAAGCCGCTATTCCGGGAGACGATCTTCATACTGAGCCAGAAAATCCTTGGGGTTGATGACGAATACATGCGAGATTGTCTTGAAGTACAGATGGGAGAAGTGGTTCTTGTCTCCGGTAATTAGATAGTCGGCGCTGGCACCGATCGCAGTGGCCAGTATCTGCCGATCTTTTGCAACCAGTTTGACATGCAGTGGAATGAGACGAACATCCGAATCGCTAACGATTTCCATCTGCGAAAGAAGGTTCATCAGTCGCGCCTCGTGATCGGAAGATCTAATATTTCTCGTGATTTCACCAATGACATATTGCGAGACCACAAGCGTGACTCCGTGAAGCCGCCAGAGATCAAGAAAATCGGAGTCATCTTTGAGCGATGCCGAGAACAGGACGTTCGAATCCAGATAGACGCGCAAGTGAGTTCGATCAGGCACTGCGCTCCTCTTGAAGTAACTCCATCCGCCGTCGCTTCAGATGCGCACGCCATTCAGATTGCGCTGGCAATCCGTCGCGATGGTTCGGCTCCAGTCCCTTGATCTGCGTAGGGTCGACACCCATCTGCAAGACATCCGGAAGATTTCTGTCCCATTCTTCCTTCGTCATCGAGTTGATCAGGATGAAGTACGCCGTCTCTTCCGGCGACCAGACCTCCGGCTCGTAGACGAACGCTGGCCGAATGCGAATCTCGCCATCCCTGGCCTCGGTCACCAGCAGCGATCCATCCCCCAGCCCAAACTGCTTGCGCAGCTTCACCGGCAGCACAATCGTGCCGCGCTTGCCCATCTTGATCGTGGTCGTCGCCATTCTTCCGATCCTCTGATTATCAGAATATCAGAAATTTTGATATTCAGATTAATCGATGTGTTTTGGGTGTCACAATGAACGCTTGACTGAATCGTATGCAATGTATATACATGAATTGTGGACGTTCTCTTCCTCTATCGCGGCCAAACCTTCCTCTGGGACGGACGCAAGGCGATTGAGAATCGCACGAAGCACAGACTCACATTCGAGACAGCCTGCGAAGCCTTCTTCGACCCCGCGTTTCTCACCGAGGACGCGAGCGTCGAAGAAGAATCCCGCATGGCATTGATTGGAACAAATATTCAGGAAGACTTGCTTTACGTCGTTCACCTTGAGCGGGAAGAGTCGCAGATCAGACTTATTTCAGCCAGAGAGGCGACAAAGCGAGAAAGGAGACTCTATGAGGACGGCTGCTGAACGAATGAGAGAAAGATTGGGCAAGGAGCGTGTGATGACTTCAATCAGTCTCCGTATCCCTGAGAATGTCATCGAAGACTTGAAAGAGATTGCTCCAAGTCTGGGCTTCTCCGGGTACCAGGGACTCATCAAGGCATACATCAGCAAGGGCCTGCGCAAGGATCTGGAGAAACTCGAAGGCTCGCAGGTGCAGGCCATCACAGAGAGTCTGCGCAAACAGGGCGTCGCCGACGAACTCATCTCCGCCGCCATCGCCGACGCTGGGTTGAAGACGGCGTAGATCGAGAGCTAATTCAGGAACATCGTGCGGTAGGGGGTGTCTCGCTGGACGGGCTGGAAGCCGGCGTCGCGGATGATGCGGCGGATGTCTTCCTCCGTGGCGTGGTTCGTGGCGGCTGCGGCATTCTCGCCAAAGCCAGCCTTTGCGCCGATTCCCTGCGGAGTGACCGAGCCTGCGTCGTTGGCGCCAAATCGCAGGCCCATCTGCAGCACCTTCAATCCCTGCGCCCCACCGCTCCATTGCACATTCTCGATGTTGTCGAGGAAGACGCGCGCAACCGCCAGGTTCTTCAACTGCTCGACCGCGGTCACGGCATCCAGCTCGCGCCCGCTTGCGGCCTCGGCAGCCACGGGGACGAAGGCCGCAAATCCGCCCGTCTCCTCCTGCAACTGCCGCACCGCCGCCAGGAGATCGACGCGCTGCTCCGTAGTCTCGCCCGCGCCGAATCGCAGCGTCGCCACGGTCCGCAATCCCAGCCCATGCGCCGCGCGATGCACCGCAATCCACTCGGCCCCGCTGCATTGCGTCTGTGCGTCATCTCTGGTGATTGAATCCAGCCCCGCGTCGCCGAGGCGCGCAATCGTCTGGCGCAGATCCAGTCCGCAGCCTGCGGCCAGCGCCACAATCTCCGTCGCCGATGGCCCTTCGATCCACAGCGCGGGAAAGCGCCGCCGAATGCCGCGGACAAATGCCTCGAAACTCCCGATGCTGCTTGCCTTCGACTGGGAGCCGGGCCCGCCAACTCCGCCACGAAGGCGCACGCCGGTCGAGCCCAGTTCGACCGTCCCGGCGATTTTTTTGTAGAGTCCATCCAGCGAAGCCTCGCCCGCATTGCCCTCTACGCGCGCGCCTGTCGCCAGTGCAGCGCAGTCGATCGCGCCTTCGATGGCGTAGCTGACCACGCCCTCGGGATGCAGCCTGCGGCGCACGGCGTCGGCCTCCATGCCGATGCCGATCAGGTCGTCGCTCTGGAAGCACTCCAGAGCCTCGTTGTGGCTGATTCCCATGTTTCTATTCTACGGGCGCAGATGCCGCCGCACCGGACGAGGCCGTACGCCGCTTCCGCCATTCCAGCAGCAGGGCCACAGCGCTCAGCAGGAAGATCGCTGCGATGATCCCCTGCGACCAGACGCAGTAGATGCACCAAAGCTCCAGGATGTAGGCCTCGATGTAGCTGAGAAACGCAGCGAAGAAGAAGCCCGCCTGGGCCAGCTCGAAGACCAGACCCATCCGTCCCATCAGCGCCAGGATCGCGATCAAGGTGTACGCCGCAATGCCGAGGGCCGCCACCGGGACATGCGGCACGCCCGTCTGCACTCCCATCATCTCGTCGGTCGTCTTGGGCAGAAGCCAGGAGAAGCGGCTGTGGCCCACGGTGCCGCAGTCCCAGTGCTCGCTGACCGCGCAGGGAGGCGCCGCGTTGCGGTCCATCAGGTGAACGTGCAGCGCCATCGAGCTGACCGCGATGCCCGCCACTGCCAGTAATGCAATCAGATATTTCATGCACTCCATCTTAGAGCATCCCGCCTGTTCCTATCCTCCGGAAGAGTCCCAGGAGGGCCGCTTTTTCTGGGAAAAAACGGCGCGCGGTTCGCCTGCTTGGCATCCAACAGGAGAGATGCGCAACTTTGAGCGCGCCGCGGCGTTCCTGGCATTGCCGGTGAAAGTGCTTCGATTTTTCTGCAACCGGCTCATCTTTGCGCGCCACGCTCCGATAACACAATCTGGAACGCTGAAGCAATCCAGGGTTCCGAGGCTTGCAATGAACACCAACCAACTTGCGGACGACCCCATCGTGACCGCCAAAGACGCCATCGTCAGCCACATGCGGTGGAAGATCACGCTGCAGTTGGCCATCGCGCTGAATGAGCCGCTCAGCCCCAGCGCCATCCGCGCCATCCAGCATTCGGAGGAATGTCCCATCGGCAGATGGCTTGTCTCGCAACACACCTTGAGCATTCGCAATACAGCGGAGTACCGCGACCTGGCCGCCCGGCACGAGGAGATCCATCGCGAGGTGGCCCAGATCGCCTCCTTGATCAACAACCGGAAGTACGGGGCCGCCCGGCGTGCGCTCGATCCGAACAGCAGCTTCCGGCGGGCGTCGCAGGCCATGGCCAGCGCGATCATGGCGCTCGATAGCATCCAGACGATTGCAATCGCAAGCTGATCGCCCGCCGCATCCATCCCATCCGCCCCGCGCTCGCGCGCCTGCTCAGAATCTTCCGCCGACTCATCTTTCCGCGCCTGGCTCCGATAAACCAATCTGGAACGCTGAAGCAAATCCTGTGTTCCCACGGTTTGAAATGACCAACAAGAGTCCCGTGGACGTCCCCATCGTGACCGCCAAAGACGCCATTGCCCACCACATGCGTTGGAGGATCACACTGCAGTTGGCTGTCACCATGCATGAGCCGCTCAGCCCCGGCGCCACCCGCGCCATCCAGCATCTGGAGGAGTGTTCCATCGGAAAATGGCTTGTTTCGCAACACACCTCGAGCATCCGCAACACGCCGGAGTATCGCGACCTGGTCGCCTGCCACGAGCAGTTCCATCGCGTGATGAACCAGATCGCATTCGCCATCAACCGTGGGGATTACGAAGCTGCTGGGCAGGCGCTGGCTGCGGGCAGCAACTTCCGCAAGGCGGCACAGGCCATCGCCAGCGCGATGATGGCGCTCGATAGCATCCAGACGATTGCAATCGCAAGCTGATCGCCCGCCGCATCCATCCCATCTATGCCGTCCGCTTATCCATCCCATCCGTTCCCCGCGCCCACCGGGCCAATCAGACCTCTTCCGCTTCCGCTACACTGGGAAGTAGATAATGTTCATCGATGAAGCCAAAATTCGCGTCCATGCTGGGGACGGCGGCAACGGCTGCATGGCCTTCCGGCGCGAAAAATTCGTTCCCCGGGGCGGTCCCTCGGGCGGCGACGGTGGCCACGGCGGCGACGTTCTGATGTCGTCCTCGCTCTCTCACAACACGCTCATCCACTTCCGCTTCAACCCCGAGCACAAGGCACAGCGCGGAGGCCACGGCCTCGGCTCCAACATGTCCGGCGCGGCGGGCGAGCATCTGACCCTCGAAGTTCCCCTCGGCACCCTGCTCTACGACGACGCCACCGGCGAACTGGTCCACGACTTCAGCCGCCCCAACGAGACCATCGTCATCGCGCGCGGCGGACGCGGCGGACGCGGCAACCAGCACTTTGCCTCCTCCACCCACCAGGCGCCGCGCGAGCACGAACTGGGCCGCGCCGGTGAAGATCGCAGCTACCGCCTCGAACTCCGCCTGCTGGCCGATGCCGGCCTGGTAGGCTACCCCAACGTGGGCAAGTCCACGCTGATCTCGCGCCTCTCTTCCGCGCGGCCCAAGATCGCCAACTACCCCTTCACCACGCTCCAGCCAAACCTCGGCGTCGTCCAGGTTGGCGAGTTTCCCCACACCCAATCCTTCACTGTCGCCGACCTGCCCGGTCTCATCGAAGGAGCGCACCTCGGCGCGGGGCTGGGAATCCAGTTCCTCAAGCACATCGAGCGCACCTCGGTGCTCGTCCATCTGGTCGATGTCTCCGACTCCAGCTCCGCCGGCGGAGGAAGCGCCGCGGCGAGCGGGACCGACCGCCCCGACCCGGTCGCAGACTTCAAGGTCATCACCTCCGAGCTTGCCACCTTCGACCCCGCGCTGGCCGCCAAGCCGACAATCCTGGTCGCCACCAAGATCGACGTCGCCAATCCCGCCAAGCTCAAGAAGCTGGCTGCCTACGCCAAGCGCCGCAAGCTCCCCTTTTATGCCATCTCCGCGGTCACCGGCGAGGGCATCGAGCCGCTCAAGTACGCCATCAGCGAGATGGTCGCCGCCCATCGCCCCGCCCCCATCGACCTTGGCGAACCAAACTCGTCAACCACTGTCTCCGGCAAGCCTTTCAAGCACAAGCCCGCCTACCCGCCGCCAGCTCCACACGCCCGAGGCCGCGCCCGATAACTCGCCCTTCCCGTCTACATCTGCTCATCCTGTCGAATCTTTCTATAGACTTGGTAGTGCGCTGCATTTCTAAGCCACACCGGCAAGCGGCGCGGCGTCAGCGTCACCATTTTTTTGAGGATTTCCCATGAAGCTTTGCTCCATCGCCGCAGTCGCCGTTCTCGCTCTCGCGACCGTCGCGGCCCACGCCCAAAGTCAGGGTAACGTCGGCCTCTACTTCAACCCCGTCGCCATTCGCGTCAGCAACTCCAACGCCGACGCCGGCCCATACGCCTTCCTCGGCCAGAACTCGACCTCCCAGGTCTTCTACGGATACGGCTTCGGCGGCTACTACGACTTCCTGCACTCTCAGTCCGGCAAGCTCTCCGCCGGATTCGACATCCGCGAGTCCGACCTGCACGCCAACAACGCTATGCTGCGCAGCTTCCTGGCGGGCGCGCGCGTCTCCGCCAAACCCTTCTCGCGCCCCTTCAAGCCCTACGCCCAGATCTCCCTCGGCCTGGGAACCACCAAGGCGCCATCCAGCACCATCCACATCAGCAAGTTCGATTACACCCTCTACGCAGGCGTCGATTACACCCTCCAGAAGCACATCGACTTCCGCGTGGTCGAGATCGGATACGGCTCCCTGACTACCATCAGCAGCGCCGATGTCGGCGGCGGCAATACCCTCTACGTCCCCGCCTCCAACCAGGTCAGCTTCAGCTCCGGCCTCGTCTTCCGCTTCTAAGCCCTCCCGCCTTTCGCCTCCGGAGGCCCCGGCCGCCGGGCTGGAAGCCTCCCCTCCGGCCCGGAAATCTCCCCGCTATAAAAAATTGCTGACATTGGCGTTCCATTTCTATATGCTCATCGGTGCGCTAATAACTCCTCGCAAAAGGAACACCAATGAAACTGCGATCCATAGCTCTTGTTCTCACCATTGCCCTTGCATCTGCCATTGCCCACGCACAAACTGGAGTTTATGTCACCGCCGACACCCAGCAGTTCAACCAGATGGGAGTCAACTCCCATCCGGCTCCGGGCGGACAAACGGACCGTCCGTTGCTCATTGGGACCGCTTATGGTGTTTACTATGACGTGACCCGCCTGCCCCACATCGGCAAGCTCAGGACCGGCCCCATCGTTCTAGGCATCGATGGTCGCGGAGACACCTTCCGCCTGAATGCGGACTATGGCCCCTCCGGCCAGTTCGACCGGCAGGACGGCATCTTCAGCATCCGCCTTGCTACAAAGAAGCCGCTCATGATGAAGACCACTCCCTACCTCCAGGCTGGCTTCGGCATCGGCCACACCAGAATCCCGTCCCGCACCACATACAACAACAACTTCATCTATCAGGCCAGCCTCGGTGCCGATCACAAGCTCAGCCGCAGGCTGGACTGGCGCGTGTTCGAGATTAGCGCAGGCGTCCTGGCCAAGTATCCCACCGGCTATTATTCCTACAACGGCGGCGCTGGCGCGAACCAGAGCAACTACCTGCTCACCTTCGGCACGGGCCTCGTCTTCCGCTCGCGCTAATCCGGCGCTGCAAGTGTGAATCGCCCCACCCCTTCAGAATACTGTCCTGAAGGGGTGGCGTGTTTATGGCGACCGAAAGCCCTTCCTCTTCGCGGCCCATCGCTTGCTCACTCACTCCACTCCCCATTCCTCCATCGTGAAAATGCTCTAGCATGACAGAATGCGCGTAGCCTTCTTCGGTGGCACATTCGACCCCATCCATCGCGGCCATCTGGGCCTGGCCTCCGCCGCGTCTGTCGCCTTCGCGCTCGACCGCGTCCTCTTCGCTCCCGTAGGCCAACAGCCCCTCAAATCCGCGCCCTCCATCGCCAGCTTTGCCGACCGCCTCGCCATGGCCACGCTCGCCTGCAATCCAGAACCACCTGCAACCGGCAACCTGCAACCTGCAACCTGCCCACGCTTCGCCGTCTCCACCCTCGACGCTCCACGCGCCGACGGCACCCCAAACTACACCGTAGACTCCCTCGCCGCGCTCGCCCGCGAGCTTCCCACCGCATCCCTCTACGTCCTCACCGGCGCAGACAGCTTCCTCACTCTCCGCCGCTGGCGTTCTCCCTGCCGCCTGCTCGCGCTGGCCGAGTGGATCGTCGTCAGCCGGCCCGACTTCCCCCTCAGCGAGGCCCAGATCGCGCCGCTCGACCTCACCCCCGCCCAGCGCGCCCGCGTCCACCTCCTCACCACCCTCAACGAGGAGGTCTCCGCCACCAACCTCCGCCGCCGCCTCCAGGCCGGAGACCCCTGCCCCGGCCTGCTCCCGCCCGCCGTCGCCGCCTACATCCTCTCCCACCACCTCTACCGCTGAATCCCGCCGATGCTAGACTCAACCGGTATGGCGATCCGCTCCGATGGCGATGGCAGGCAGGGGACCCTGGCCGGTCTGTGGCTCGCACCCACGCGCAAGCGCGCCCCCCAGCCGCCTGCCCCGCCGGAAGCCTCCCTCGAACCTCGAACCCTGGACCTCGAACCTTCCCCTGGCACCGCCAGCGCTCCCTGGAGCGTCCGCGACCTGGTCACCGACCTCCGCCAGCACGTCGAGGCCGACTACGCCGACCTCTGGGTCGTGGGCGAGATCTCGAACTGCCGCGCCGCCCCCTCCGGCCACGTCTATTTCACGCTAAAAGACGGCGAGGCGCAGCTTCCCGTCGTCCTCTTCCGCCGACAGGCCCAACTCCTCCGCTTCCACCCGCAGGACGGCCTCGCCGTTCTCGTCCGCGGCCGAGTCTCCGTCTACGAGTCGCGCGGCCAGCTCCAGCTCATCGCCGAAACCCTCGAGCCACGCGGTGCCGGCGCCCTCCAACTCGCCTTCACCCAGCTCAAGGGCCGCCTCCTCGCCGAGGGCCTCTTCGATGCCGCACGCAAGCGCCCCTTGCCCGCCTTTCCGCGCACCCTCGGCGTCATCACCTCCACCAGCGGCGCAGTCCTCCACGACATCGTCAAGATCGTTCGCCGCCGCCACGCCCGCCTCAACCTGCTCGTCTATCCCGCTACCGTGCAAGGCCCCGAATGCGCCGCCTCGGTCGCCGCGGGAATCCGCTGGTTCAATCAGAGCCAGCCCAATCAGAGTCAGCCCAACAAGCTCTCCGCCCAGGTCGATCTCATCCTCATCGCGCGCGGCGGAGGCTCGCTGGAAGACCTCGCCGGTTTCAACGATGAAGCTCTCGCTCGCGCCATCGCCGCCTCTGAATTGCCGGTTGTTTCGGCCATCGGCCACGAGACCGACTTCACCATCGCGGACTTCGTCGCCGACCTGCGCGCCGCCACGCCCTCGGCCGCCGCCGAACTCATCACAGCAGCCCAGCACCGCATCGAGGAGCGCGTCGAACTGCTCGCCGCCCGCGTCCGCCGAGCCATCCGCTACCAGTTCATGCTGGCCCGCCAGCGCCTCACCGCGCTCTCCGCCGCGCAGATGCAGAACCGGCTGCAGGCCCTCATCGGCCGCCGCGCTCAGCGCCTGGACGACCTCCGCCACCGGCAGCAGGCCGCCGCCAACCGCCGCCTGCGCGATCTCTCCAGCCGGTTCACGGCCCTCTCCACGCGCATCCAGAGCCAGAACCCAGCCGTCCGCCTCGCCCTCGCCCGCCGCCGCCTCGAGGCCGCCACTCAGTCCCTCCGCCGCCTCGCCCGCTCCACCATCGCCGCCCGCGCATCCCGCCTCGACCGCGCCCGCGCCAGCCTCGACGCCCTCTCGCCGCTCGCCGTCCTCAGCCGCGGCTATGCCCTGGTCTACATCGAAAACGGGCTCGAAAACGGGATCGAAAACGGCGTCTCACCAGGAACCCTCCTGCGCAACGCCGCCGATGCCCACCCCGGCCAGACCATCCGCGCCCGCGTCGCCCTAGGCTCCGTCTCCGCCGAGGTCAAGTCCACCAACTCCGCCTGACCCCCGCCCTTGCCCGTTCTCGCCGTCGCCTTTTTTACGTCGTCATCCTGAGCGAGGCTGCACACGGCCACATCGTGTGCGGTCGAGTCGAAGGACCCCGACGAAGCTGGCCCCGCCACAACCGCCCGTGCGGCCAGCACTACTCCCACTCGATGGTGCCCGGCGGCTTCGACGTGATGTCGTAGACCACGCGGTTGATCCCGCGAACTTCGCTCACGATGCGGCTGGAGATGGCGCGCAGCACCTCATACGGCAGCGGAGCCCAATCCGCCGTCATCCCGTCCTCGGAGTGTACCGCGCGCACGCAGCAGGTATAGGCGTAGGTCCGCTGGTCGCCCATCACGCCGACGGTCTTGACCGGCAGAAGCACGGCGAACGACTGCCAGACCTTGCGATAGAGTCCCGCCGCCTTGATCTCCTCGACCACGATCGCGTCGGCCTCTTGCAGCAACGCCACGCGCTCGGCAGTCACCTCGCCGAGAATGCGCACCGCGAGTCCCGGCCCAGGGAACGGCTGGCGCTCGATGATTTCGTCAGGCATTCCCAGGTCGCGCCCGATGCGACGGACTTCGTCCTTGAAGAGATCGCGCAGCGGCTCGATCAGCTTCAGCTTCATGTTCGCCGGCAGGCCGCCCACGTTGTGGTGGCTCTTGATCGTCTGCGACGGGCCTTTGACGCTCGACGATTCGATCACGTCGGGGTAGAGCGTGCCCTGCACCAGCCATGCCACCTCCTCGCCGCCGGAGCGCGTCGACCCTTTCTCCGACGCGAATATTTTTTTCGCCTCGTCGTCGAAGACCGCGATGAACTCGCCGCCGATCGCCTTGCGCTTCTTCTCCGGCTCGGTCACGCCAGCCAGTTTCGCGAGGAATCGCTCACTCGCATCGACCGCGACCACGCGCAGGCCAAGCTGCTCGCGCATCGTCTTCTGGACTTTCGTGAACTCGTCCTTGCGCAGCACGCCGTTGTTGACGAAGATGCAGGTCAGCCGGTCGCCAATCGCCCGCGCCACCAGCACCGCCGCGACCGACGAATCCACGCCGCCGCTCAGCCCGCAGATCGCGTGCCCCTCGCCAACTTGCTGGCGCACCCGCTCGACGGTGGTGTGGATGAAGTGCTCGGGCGTCCAGTCCGCCTTCGCGCCGCAGATGCCGAGCACGAAGTTGCGCAGCAGCTCCATTCCTTGCCGCGTATGCACCACTTCGGGATGAAACTGCACGGCCCAGATGCGACGCGCCTCGTCCGCGATTCCCGCCAGCGCGTTCGCGGTCTTCGCGGTCTGGATGAAGCCCGCGGGCAGTGCCTTCGCCTCGTCGCCGTGGCTCATCCACACTTCGAGCGTGGCTGGCAACCCGCGAAAGAGCTGCGTCTCGGCGATCACCTCCACCTGCGCATGTCCGTACTCGCGCGCTGGAGCAGGCTCGATCCGCCCACCCAGGTGATGCACGATGAAGTGCAGCCCGTAGCAGATGCCGAGGATTGGGACATTCATCGCCAGCAGCGCGGGATCGGCGGCCGGCGCGTCCGCGTCGTAAACCGAGCTTGGGCCGCCGGAGAGGATCAGCCCCAGCGGCGCCAGCGCGCGAATCTGCTCGATGGGCGCGGTGCAGGGTAGAACCACGGAGAAGACGTTGAACTCGCGGATGCGACGCGCGATCAGTTGGGTGTACTGCGAGCCGAAGTCCAGAATGACGATGGTTGAGGTGTCCACAGAGTCGATTGTAAACGGGGCCCGGCGCTGCACTCATTTGGGGCCCCCAGACTTCCGCATGGCGTCCAATTCCCGGCGCTGCCGAAGATGTGGCCGGTTTCCTCGACCACTTGAAGCCGCTGGAGCGAGGATTGCCTGGCAGGGCACCATCGTCGCGCGCGATAGCATCGACGCAGAACTTCCAATTGAGGAGTCCTTTTGGACGGCCCGCTCGTCTCCAACGTGTATCCCTCATCCGTTGCAGTAGTGCCGGCTCGCTCCACCGATCGGCGATGGTGCATTGCCTGCGCGGGACGGGGATTTCGCCGCCGAAAAAGGTCCGGCAAGATAGAAAATCGCCGCCGCCAGCGCTTGTGCGGAGATGTTTTGCGGTGAGATAGTGGTGTGCGTTCTAGCGAGGTCACTCCGTGGTGCGGTCTCAATCAATCGGTCTCTTGCTCTCTCTCGCGCTGGCAATTCCTGCTGCCAGCCAGGTTTCTGCCCGGACTCCCAACCAGAATCCGGCGCCGGGTCCAGCCGGGCCTCGCGCGCAGGGTCGCGCGCCGGCTCCCGCGGCCCAACCTGGTCTGCCCGCGCCGACGGAGCGCATAGGAGGCCGTCCGATCCACAATGAGGCCGAGCGCGCCGCGCGGTGGAAGGTGGTTGCGATGCCGTACTCGCGGGCCGGACTGACGCCCGCCGAGCAGCAGATGATCGCCAAGCTCGCCGACGCGTGCCACCTGATGGATGAGATATATCTGCGCCAGAGCGACCTGGGCGGCTGGGCGCTCTTCCACACGACGCAGAACGCCGACCTGTACCGACTGTTCTCGATCAATGGGAGCCGGTGGGACCTGGTCGACCGCAACTCCCCGGTCATCGGCGAAGAACCGCTGGTGCCGGGCCACGAGCTTTATCCGTTCGGGACCACCAGCGCTGTGATTGAGCAATACGCCGCGGTGCATCCGGATCAGAAGGCTGCTCTCTACAGCCCGTGGACGGTGGTCCGGTCGGCGCCGCTTGACCTTGCGCCCGCTTTGAGCCAGCCGGTGGCAAGCGTTGCCGGCCATCTCTTCACCTATCCCTATCACGAGGCTTATGCGGAGTGGGTGAAGCCGATTGCCGCCGATCTGCGGGCGGCGGCGAAGCTCTCGCCCGATCCGGCCTTCGCGCATTTTCTGAATCTGCGTGCCCAGGCCCTGCTCACCGACGATTACTACGCCAGCGATGTTGCATGGCTCGACCTGAAGGACCCGAAGATCGATCTGATCTTTGCGCCGTATGAGACGTATCTCGATGGCGTCCTCGGGGTGAAAACCTCGTATGGCGGGGCGATCCTGGTCCGCAATGAGGCGGAGAGCCGTAAGCTGGCGATCTATCGGCAGCACGAGGCTGCAATGCAGCAGGCGCTGCCGATCCCTGCGGAGGATAGGCCTTCGAAGCAGGGTCAGGCAACGCCGATGGAGGTCGTCAACGCTCCATTGCGAGCCGGTGACCTGCACTATGGATACCAGGCTGTCGCGGACAATCTGCCCAACGATCCGCGCATCCACGCCGAGAAGGGGTCGAAAAAAATCTTCTTCAAGAACTTCATGGACGCGCGGGTGGAATATGTGATTCTTCCGGTCGCGCAGAAGATGTTGACGCCGGCCGAGACCAAAGACGTAAGCAGCGAAGGCTATATGACGGGCACGATTCTGCATGAGATCTCGCACGGGCTTGGACCTGCGTATGCGCATGTGGATGGGAAGCAGGTCACGATCAATGAGGCGATCGGGCCGGCGTACAGCGGGTTGGAGGAAGCTAAAGCCGACACGACGGGCATCTACCTTGCCAAGTGGCTGGTGGACCAGAAGCTGCTGCCGCCGACCGAACTCAACGGCATCTACGCATCGTACGTCGCGGGGATCTTTCGCACGCTCCGTTTCGGCACGGGCGAGGCGCACGGGCGCGCGGAGATGATGGAGTTCAACTACCTGCTCGAACATGGCGCGCTTGCGCAGGGGGCCGATGGCAAGTACGCCATCGACTACGCTGCGATGGCCGCGGCGGTCGGGTCGCTCGCTCAGCAACTGCTCACGTTCGAGGCCCATGGCGACCGCGCCGGGGTTGAGGCGTGGTTCGCCAAGTACGACGTCATGCCGCCGGCGCTGACCCGCGCTCTCGGATCGACCTCCGGCATTCCCGTCGATATCACACCCGAATTCGAACTCGCCCGCGGGGTGCGCCCATGAAATACATTCTCGTCAGTCTGCTCGCTGTCTCTACCGCCTTCGCCGCCATCCCTGCTCCTGGCCAGCAGAAGCTCACGCTGCATCATCATGATGCTGCGCACCAGCCTCCTGGCACCATTGTGATTCCGGCATCGGATTTCTTCGTGGACTTTCCCGAAGGCGATACCAGCGGCGGCGGCGGCGGCGGACGCCGTGGTGCTGCCACTGTGTGGGAATTCAATAACTCCTCGCTGACCCTGGCGGTCGCAGGCGACGCCGCCGCGAAGATTCCGGTCAAGGAGGGTGGCGCCTATCACCTGTTTGTGCGTGGCAGCGGCACGGCCGCGAGTTCGTTCCACGTCGCCATCGACGGCAAGCAGGATCCCACCAGCTTTGGTCAGGGAGCCATGCAACTACAGCGTGGTGGCGACTTCACGCTGAAGCCGGGGACGGTCGAGATCAAACTCACTTCGATACAGCCTCGGCCAATATTTAACGTGCTGGTTCTAACCAAAAATGCAAACTTCACGGAAGACGACCTGAAACCGCTGGAGTTGCCGGCCGAGGTGAAGCTGCTGCATGAGTACACGATTGCGCCGTCCAATATCGTCAAATTCGGCGATGTCGATGGGTCTGGAAAATACGCGATCCTGGATATCACCAACAACTACTCCACCATCATGTATGCCAACGATGGCCACGTTCTATGGCGCTGGGATGCGCCGCCAACGACCCAGGGCGACCCGCGTGGCAACGAAGCGGCGGGAGTTCTCTGGGACTTTCATCACACCGGCCGCGATGAACTGGCGCACTGGCGCGAGACTCCCGACGGCAAGGAGTGGCTGGTGCTGGCCGATGGGCGCACTGGCGACATCATCAAGAAGGTGCCCTGGCCCGCGCCGCCGTTGCCGCATGTGGATAACAACTACCGCATGGCGGTGGCGAAGTTTCACAAGGATTCGGACGGGCCGGACACGCTGCTGGTGCTGGTCGATACCGGCGGTTATATCTCATTGACGGCCTACGACAAGGACCTCAATCAGCTATGGCAGCACGCTGAACACCGCTTGAAAGATTACTTCGGCCACTACATCTATCCCTGGGACGTCAATGGCGATGGCATCGACGAGGTCGTCATCAGCCACCTCTGCCTGGACGCGCAGGGCAATGAAGTCTGGAACAACGCCAAGTACTTCGAGGACAATCACGACCACATGGACGCGATGGAGTTCTTCGACATGAATGGCGACGGCAAGCCGGAGCTTCTGATCGGCCAGTCGGACGCGGGGACGCTGGAGTACAACGCGCAGAACGGGAAGATGATCTGGCAGAACAACTCCGACCACTCGCAGCAGGTGACGGCAGGCTACATCCTGGGCGATTCCAAGACGCCCCAGGTGGTCACCAATGGAAGGACCTACGTGAACGGCCTCAGCGCGCAACTTTACTGGTTCGACAATCAAGGTCGGCTGCTTGAAACGTGGCCGGCGCATCCCCTGGGCGGGAACCCGAACTTTGTGCGCGGCGACTGGTTTGGGACGGGCAAGCGGACATATTTCTGGTACCGGTTCAAACTGGAGCCGGATGGCAACGCGACCCTCTACTTCAAGGGGGAGGCGTACCACATGTTCGACTTCGAGCACACCGGGGCCGACCAGGTGATCACGCTGGACGGCCCGACGCTGCGTGTCTATGGGTACGCCAACATCACCCCGCACCCAAAGCCGTGCGATGCCGAGTGCCGTAAACTCATCGCCAACCATACGCATTACTAGGGCCGAATCATGGGACTGCTGGCCGGTGCGTCGAGGACAAAGACAGTACCATCGCCACCAATCGGCAGACGAATGCCTGGAGCAACTTTGGTTGGCTTGGGGGTCTGCGCGTTGCACTGAATCATGCCGAATAGAGCGATGACTGCAAAGAATGTTTGTGTATGTATGGTGAGAGAAATATCGCAAGCCATCGAATTGCAAAGCATTTTTGCAGTTATAGGTTGAGCTTCTTGAAGATGCGCTCGGGAATGTGGCGGACGATGAACATGATGGGCAGAAAAATGATCGGAACATAGAGCGTGTCCACGCGCTTGTCGATGGCTTTGACAATGGTCGCGGCCACCTTGTGTACGTCGGCGAACTTCTCCGCGCCCTTCATCCCTGCGGTCATCGAGGTCTTCACCGGACCCGGCTTGATCGTAATTACGGTCACGCCCTCGCGATCGACGCGGTTGCGCAGTCCGCTCAAGTACGTGCTTAGGCCTGCCTTGGATGCACCGTACATGTAGTTCGACTTGCGCCCGCGTTCGCCCGCCACCGATGACAGCACCGCGATCACCCCCGCATGGCGCTGCAAGCAGTAGTTCGCCAGCCACGTCAGCAGCGAGACCGGAGCCATGAAGTTGGTGTATATGATCTGCGCCGCGTGCTCGAACTCCTGCTCGCCGCGCGCCTGGTCGCCCAGAATGCCGTGCGCCAGGAACGCAATGTCCATCCCGGTCAGCGAGTTCACCGCATGAGCCAGCAGCTCGGCGTGTTTGTCTGTGTCGTCCAGATCGGCGACGGCGGTGCCAACGTACGACGCGCCGCGCAGCTTCAGGTCCGCCGCAACCGCGGCCAGCTTCTCCGCGTTGCGCGCCACCAGAAACATCTGCGCGCCCTCCGCCGCCCAGATGCGGCAGGTCGCCTCGGCGATGCCGGAGGTCGCGCCCAGAACCAGAATCTTCTTCGCAATCACTGCTTCGGAGCTTGCAGCAAGCGACGCATCCAAAGGCCGCGTAACAAGTGTACTCATAGGGTCGGTCCTCCTCCCGTGACGCGCTCCCAGAAGCTGGAGTTCAACATTGGGTCGCGGTACTGTGCAAACTGCCGCCACTGCGGGTAGAAGGTCTGGAACTGCGCCGGGGTCATGGCCGCGTCCTTGGCGGAATAGAGCCGTCCACCAAACTCCAGCGTCATGTCTCCCAGCCGCTTGAGCAGTGGAAAGGTCAGATCGGGCTTGATCGGGAAGTCCAGCGCCAACATGATGCCGGCCTGGGGAAAGCTCATCATCCCCAGCGAAGGAATCTCGCCGAAGGCCTTCAACACCGCCAGGAAACTGGCCAGCCCGGACTTCGCGATCTCGCGCAGAATCTCGATCGTCCCCTCCTTCGCGTGCTGCCACGGAATCGCGTACTGGAACTGCACCAGCCCGCGCTTGCCGTATCCGCGGTTCCAGTGCAGCACCGCGTCCAGCGGATAGAAGAACGGCTCGTAGTCCTGCACCGTCTTCACGTGCGCCTTCATCTGCTTGTGGAAGAAGACCGAGTTGAAGAGGCTCACCGTGGTATGGTTCAGCGCGAAGCCGGGAAAGTCGAACGGGACGCTCAGCTTCGGCTCGGGCGACCGCTTCAACTCGCCGGACACCTTCGAGTGTTCGCCCAGCATGAAGACGCCGCGCGCAAAGTTCCTGCCCGTCGAGGCGCAATCCACCCAGCTCACGGTGTACTCCACGTTCTGGTACTGCTGCTTCAGGTCGAGAAACTCGTCGATGCCGTGGAACTGGATTCCCTCGTAGTCGATCTTGCGCGAGACGATCGACCGCAGCCGCAACTGCGCCCAGGTGATGACGCCGGTCAGGCCCATTCCGCCGATCGTCGCGGCGTACCAGTCCGGATTCTGGGTGGCCGAACAGAGCCTGCGGCTGCCGTCCGAGCGCACCAGTTCAAAGCTTGGAACGTGGTTGCCAAACGAGCCCGCAGCCTCGTGGTTCTTGCCGTGGATGTCGTTGGCGATTGCGCCGCCAAGAGTGACGTACTTGGTGCCGGGAGTTACTGGGAGGAAGAATCCGCGCGGCACAGCGAAGTCGAGAATCTTCGCCAGCGACACGCCCGCCTCGGCGG
>PLOT01000168.1 GCA_003142215.1 Granulicella sp.
GGCTCGACGAGGGATACGACCTGGTGATGGGCAACCGCTTCGCCGGTTCGATCGAGCGCGGTGCCATGCCGCCGCTGCACAAATACATTGGCAACCCCATCCTTTCCACCATCGGGCGCGTCTTCTTCTCCATCCCGGTGCGCGACTTCCACTGCGGCCTGCGCGCCTTCCGCCGCGACTCGATCCTCGGGCTGAATCTGCGCACCACGGGAATGGAGTTTGCATCCGAGATGGTGGTCAAAAGCTCGCTGGCCGGGCTGCGCATGACCGAGGTGCCCACCACCCTCTCGCCCGACGGCCGCTCGCGTCCGCCGCATCTTCGCTCCTGGCGCGACGGCTGGCGTCACCTCCGCTTCCTCCTGCTCTACAGCCCGCGCTGGCTCTTCTTCTACCCTGGACTGGCCGCGCTTCTGGTGGGACTTGTGCTCTCCGCCGCGCTGCTGCCCGGGCCGCTGGTGATTGGCGCGTACACCTTCGACGTCGACACGCTGACCTATGCGCTCGGCCTGGTGCTGATCGGGGCGCACATCACCGTCTTTGCCGTATCGGCCAAGGTCTTCGGAACGCAGGAGGGATTTCTTCCCGTGAACCCGCGGTTCGAGCGGCTCTTCAAGTTCATCACGCTGGAGACGGGCCTGCTCTTCGGCTGCCTGCTGCTTCTGATTGGCGCGGGAATGCTGGGCTACGCGGTCTTTCTGTGGCACGCAACAGGCTTTGGACACCTCTCGCCAACGCACATGCTGCGCCTGACGCTTCCCTCCGCCACGCTGTTGATGCTGGGCGTGGAAGCCATCTTCGCCAGCTTCTTCCTCTCGCTGCTCGGCCTCAACCGCCGCTGACGCGAGTTATTTTGCCTTGTGCACTGTTTTCGCGTACACTAAAACAGTGAAGAATATCACTCTCAGCGCCGAAGAATCGCTGATCGAGCAGGCACGCAAGGCCGCAGCCGATCAAAACACCACGCTGAATGCCGCCTTCCGTGAGTGGCTCGCCAGCTATACCACCCGGAAGAGCTATGCCGAGCAGTTCGACGACCTCATGGAGCGCACCAAATACGTCAAAATCGACCGAAAATATACTCGCGAAGAGATGAATGAGCGCTAAGGTCTTCTTCGACACCAATATTCTTGTCTATGCCAGGGATGATCGTGACCCTCGAAAGCAGCGCATTGCGAGCCGTCTGCTGACGCAACATGGTACTTCGCGGACCGGCATCATCAGCTATCAGGTGGTTCAGGAGCTATTCAACGTTCTCCTGGTGAAGGCGTCCCACAAGATTTCTCCCATCGATGCGCAGGAACTGCTGGAGACTGTTCTCCGCCCCCTGCTATTCGTCCACTCCTCAACGATCCTCTTCAGTGAGGCAATCCGCATCCAGGAGCGATACCGGCTGAGCTGGTACGACAGCCTTATCGTCGCGGCGGCGCAGCAGGCAGGCTGCAAATTGCTCTACTCGGAAGATCTTCAGCACGGCCAGAAGTTCGGCACTGTGACCATCCACAACCCATTTCTATAGTTGGCGCGGTCAGCCTGCGCGGCGGTCTTCGAGAAGGTCGTCGAGCATCTCGCTGAGCGTGTCGGCACGGGAGCGCATGGAGTCCTCGGCGCTGTCCACGCTGCCGGCCAGCGAGTCGTAGCGCGCGCGCAGGGCCATCAGTTCGTCGGCGATGTTCAGCGCCGCCAGCACCGCGACGCGCAGCGAATCGGCTGTGCCGCCGTGGGCCGCGACCGCGCGCATCTTGGCGTTCACTACAGCGGCAAGCTGCTGGATGTACTCGCCATCGGAGCCGCGCAGGTTGTAGATCTGGTCGTAGATCTCGACGCTGACCGCCTCGGGCGTGGCGGCGGGGCCTGCCGATGGTTGACCGCCCAGGCCAGTCTCATCCTGCTTTCCGTTCCACTCCGTCACTCGCGTCTCCTCTCCCAATGTTGCACTTCTGAACTGGCGAAGCCTGTAGTTTTCCAGCGGACCAACCTACAGCAACTCGTCCATCTGGTGCAGCATCCGCTCGACCCGCTGGCGGACCGCGTCGCGCTCCTGGTTGAGCGCGGCTATCTGGCTCTCGGCCACCTCTTTCTCGCGCTGTGCAGCCTCCGCATGGCTTTGCGCGGCTTCCATCTCGCTCTGCGCGGCCTGAACCTGGCTCTGAACCGTGTCCGCCTGACTCTGGGCCGACGCAATCTGGCGCTGGGCAGCCTCAGCCTTGCTCTGGGCAGCCGCAATCTGGCTCTGCGCAGCCTCAGCCTGCGCGGCAAGCTGTTGCCGTAGCGATGCCACTTCGCCTTCGGCCACGGCGCGCGCCTCGCGCTCGCGTTTTACGATCTCCACAGCCCGCAGCACCTTCTGCTCGAGCGCCTCAAACTCATCCACACTCACACCTGTACTCATACCCGAAGTATAAAGCGGATTGAGGAGTGTTGCGGCCTCGCTGCGACTGTGCAAAACGGGTCTTCTATTCAATTGAGTTCGTCAGGAAGAACCACGCATGAGTCTGGCTAGGTCCGGATGGCGCCGCCCAGCGCGCTGAGGGTTGCGATGAGCCTGGTGGACCACTCGGTCAACTCATCCTCGCGCAGGGTCCGCTGGTTGGACTGGAAGACACAGCGCAGAAGCAGCGCGTACTTTCCTGCCGGCGCAGAGCCGGCCTTTGCGTCGCGGAAGATCTCAACCGGTGCGAGGCGCGTGAGTTCGGGGATGGCAAGCGCGTGGATTGCGCCGGCGATGGTGCTCCACTGGATGGCGTCGGCGAAGGTGAAGGAGAAGTCGCGCTCGACGGCCTGGAAGCGCGAGATCTCGCGCGCGGTGGCGCGGCGCAGCGGCAGGCGGTAAAGCGCTTCGAGGTCGAGCTCGGCGAGGAAGACAGCCTGGCGCAGCTTGCGTGCCTCGCGCTGGTTGGCCGCCAGTTCGCCGAAGCAGGCGATGGGTGCGCCGTTGAGCAAAGCCGTTGCGCTGCGGCCCGGCTCAAGCCACGCGGGCGCGTCTGCGGAGAAGGTCAGGCGCTCGGTTGCGCTGGTGCTCAGCTCGTCGAGTGATGCGGCAAAGAGCGAGAGCAGCGACTCAATGACGCCCTTCAGCTCGAAGACGGCGGCGTCCTTGGCGCGCTGCAGGCGCGTCGGCGGCAGGTCTCCGGTGAGGCCCAGAGAGAGATTGTGCGACTCGGCGACTCGCTCGGCTGTTCCGCTGAAGATCGATCCCTGCTCGAAGAGGCGCACCTCGCGCACGTCGCGGTTGAGGTTGTACGCGAGCATTGTGAGCATTCCTGGCGCCAGCGATGGGCGCAGCAGGCGCGCCTCGTCGGAGAGCGGATTTTCCAGTTGGATGACTCCGCGCGCAGTGGCTTGCCGATCTGTGCCGAGGAAGGCCGCGCCGTCGGCCTCGGACGCGAAGCTGCTGGAGATCGCCTCCGAATAGCCCAACGCCAGCAGGCGCATGCGCACTGCGGCCTCCCCTGCGGCGAGCGGGTGCGCGATGACGGGCAGCGCCGTGGGCAGCGTGTTGGCAAAGCGGTTGTAGCCGTAGACGCGCGCAATCTCTTCCACCAGGTCGATCTCGCGTTCGAGGTCGAGCCGCCAACTCGGCAGCTTGACGGAGAAGGCTGGCTCCGCGGAGTTTGTTTGCGTCAGCTCACATCCGAGCGCAGTAAGGTACTGGCGGACGATCTCTGCGGTCAGCGCGGATTGGCCCGGCTTGTCTTCCAGCGTAGTGCCCAGGTGGCGCTGGACCTGACCCAGCGATAGCGCAATGGGCGGGCGGAGTGCCGTGCGGGCGGCGACCGATGGGACCACAACATCGACCAGACCGCCATCGGGTGCGCCGCCGGATTCGAGTATCAGCTTAGCGACCAGTGCGTTGGCGGTGGCGCAACCGTTGAGGTCCGCGCCGCGCTCGAAGCGGTGCGATGCGTCGGTGTGCAGGCCGTGGCGGCGCGCGCTGCGTCGGACGCTGGCGGGGTCGAACCACGCGGCCTCGACCAGAATGTTTTTCGTCTCCGCGGTAATCATCGAGTCCCAGCCGCCCATCACTCCGGCCAGCCCCTGCACACGGGAGTGGTCCGCGACGACCAGGTCGTCGGCTTCGAGCGTGTGCTCCGATCCATCCAGCAGCTTGACCCGCTCGCCCTTGCGCGCCAGCCGGACGATGATTCCGCCGTCGAGCTTGTCCAGGTCGTATGCGTGGTTGGGATGGCCCATGCCCAGCAGGACGAAGTTGGTTGCATCGACCGCGTTGGAGATCTGCTTGATGCCGAGCAGAGCGAAGAACTCCGCCACCTGGCCCGACGACGGCGCGATGGTGATATTGCGCAGGACCTGCGCGGTGAAGCGTCCGCAAAGACTCTGCGCCTCGGGGGCGATCTCGACGGAAAACAGCTTCGCTACGGGAGTCGCGGCAGGCAGTGTGGTGTCGAGCGGCGTCAGCGGAAGGTTGTAGATCGTCGCCGCCTCGCGCGCGATGCCGTAGTGGTTCATCGCATCGACGCGGTTGGTGGTGATGTCCATCTCGAAGAGATGCCCGTTCGCGTTGCCCTCGGCATTGTTGCCAAGGTCATGCACCCCCTCCACCGCGATGCCGCGCAGAGTGAGGTCTTCAGCGAGTTGGCGGTCGTCCACCGCAATGCCGGGAACGTAGCTGCGCAGCCATTTGGAGAGAATATTCATGGGATAACGATTCTTAGTCTAATAGTTCAGAGCGAAGAACGCTCAGTGATGCCGCTCGACGCTTGGCGAAATGCGCCTCAACTTCTTCGGAGGGGATGCCGGGATGAGGATCGTCGAGAGCTTCCTGAACCTGTTCGCGAAACCACGCATCGTAGTCGGGGTCGATGATGTTAGCTTGATTGTCGATGACTCCCTCCGATACTGACTGATTGCACAGAAAGAAAACAGGCAACGGCGAAATACAGAGATTCTGGCTGCGCCAGAATGACGAACAAGTACAAGCAACGGCAAGAACAAATACGGGGATTCTTCGCTACGCTCAGGATGACAACTTCTGATTGAAGATGATTCTCTTACGCGAACTGCTCCAGAAACCGCATGTCGCCGCTGTAGAAGTGGCCGATCTCACTGATGCCGTGCTGGATCATGGCGATGCGCTCAACACCCATGCCGAAGGCGAAGCCGCTGATCTTCTCCGGGTTGTATGCGTCGTCCGCTTGATTAATTTTGCGCCGCGCCTCGGTGACGCTGGCGAAGACCGCGGGATCGACCATTCCGCAGCCCAGCAGCTCGATCCATCCGGAGTTTTTACACTTGCGGCAGCCGTTGCCCGCGCAGAAGATGCACGAAATCTGCACGTCTGCGCTGGGTTCGGTGAAGGGGAAGAAGCTGGGGAAGAAGCGCGTCTTCACCGCCGATCCGAAGAGCGCCTTCATGGCGTGGTCGAGCGTTCCCTTCAGATCGGAAAACGTGATGTTGGCGTCCACGCACAACCCTTCCACCTGATGAAACACGGGCGAGTGCGTGGCGTCCGCGGCGTCGTTGCGATGCACCTTGCCGGGGACGACGATGCGCACCGGAGGCGCCTGCGCGATCATGCTGCGAATCTGCACCGGCGAGGTATGCGTGCGCATCAGCAGCCGCTCGCGCGAGGGCTTTGCCTGTTGGTCCGCCAGCACCAGCGTGTCCTGCGTGTCGCGCGCGGGGTGGTTGGGCGGGAAGTTCAGCGCCTCGAAGTTGTAGAAGTCGGACTCCACCTGCGGCCCCAGAGCGGTCGAGTAGCCAAGATCGTGGAAGACCGAGACAATCTCCTGCATCGTCTTCAGCAGCGGATGCTGAATCCCCATCGCGCGCACCGAACCGGGCAGCGAGAAGTCGAGGCAGGACTTTGCCGCAGACGCGACGGGCGTCGCGGCGGCGCCAGCGAGGGCTGCTTCGATCTGCTGCTTAAGCTGGTTGAAGCGGATGCCCAGGGGCTTGAGAGCTTCTGGGGGAGCGGACTTCGACCACCCTTCGCGGAGAGTTTTTAGCCTACCCTGTTTGCGACCTAGCCAATGGAGACGGAAGACCTCCTGAGAATAGTTCGCAGAAGAGGAGCGTACTTCCTGTTTGAGCGTCTCAAAAAGTTTGTCCAGAGTTGGCTCGTCGTAACCGAATGAATCATGTTCAATATCGAAGAGGTCGGTCATAATTAATTAAGCGGAAATTGGCATTCTAGCGACACGGGTGGTGGGTTCTGGGACGGGTTCGCCGTCGCGGAGGAGTCCTTCGATGTGGAACTCGATGCCGTCGCGGATGAGCTTTTCGGTGGCATCATACGTTGGCCCCGCGACACCGAGGCCGGGAAGGTCGGGCGCGTACGCGCTCCAGCCGGTGGACGTTTTCTCGAAGACGACAGCGTATTCTTTCATGGCTTGATCCCTGCCTGTTTGAAGATGCTCTTGCGGGTCCCTTCGTCCATCTCCTCTGAAGGATGTCCGGCAATGGTGACTTTTCCCGGCCTCGACGGATGCTTGAACTGCCGATGGCTTCCGCGTTGCGCCACCTGGTACCAGCCTTCGTCCTGTATGAGTCGGAGAATGTCTCGCGTCTTCATTCTTCTCTCTAGTGTATCGCGGCGCTATCGCAAGAGCGCCGACAGCACGATAACGACGACGACCACTCCGAGTTGCAAACTGCGCTTGTCCGTAATGGCGTAGACCACGGGGTCCTCCTCCAGCTCGCCGCGCGAGGCCTTCAGCCATAGCCGGCTGAGCCACAGCAGAAGCACCGGGACCAGCAGCCACAGGCGTGAGTGGTGTGGATAGAGGCCCTGCGCCACCTCGTTGCCGATATACAGCGCGAAGACCACGACCGATGCGTATCCACTGGCTGTGCCGAAGCTGCGCAACTGTTCCAGGTCGGAGACGCGGTATCCGCGGCCCTTGACCGCGAGCGTCTCCGAAAGATCGCTGCGCAGACTCACGCTTTCCAACTCCGCAAAGCGCTTTACAAACGCCAGCGAGAGAAAAAAGAAGATGCTGAAGGCCGCCAGCCACGGCGATACCATTACTCCCGCCGCCGCCGATCCCGCGAGAATCCGTATGGTGTACAGACACGCCAGCACAATCACATCCACCAGCACCATCCGCTTCAGGCGCAACGAATACGCGGTGGTCGCAATGGCATACAGCACCAGCCACTCGATGAATCTTCCCTGGCCGTTCCACGGAAACTGCGGGGACAACGCCGTCAGAACGCGCGGCAGCAGCAGCGCAAGCGCCAGGGACGCTGCAAGAAACAGGATGATCGTGGCCGCGCCCGCGATCGGCGAAAGGTCTCCGGCGGCAAACGGCCGGCTGCGCTTGCGCGGGTGGTGACGGTCCGCCTCCAGGTCCAGCAGATCGTTGAAGATGTAGGTTGCCGAGGCGGCCAGCCCGAAGCTGAGAAATGCGAGCAGCGATGCGGCAACCGGCCCTGCGGCACGCACATGGGCCAGCAACAGGGGCAGGAAGATCAGCGTGTTCTTGGCCCATTGATGCAGCCGGATGGCACGCAGCCACGCCTTCAGCGGCGAGGCTTTGTCGGTAAAGGTCCGCTCCGGCTGCACTCCCGCCGAACGCAGCGCCGCGCTCAGGCCGCGCCGCGGATTCGCCACCATGGGATGGATTGAGTGCGTCAGCAGAGGCAGGTCGGGCCGCGCGTTGCCAATGTAGCTGAAGCCCGCCGGAAACCGCTGCTGGAAGGCCGCGAGCTTGGTGTGGCCGGTGAGGTTGACGCTGCCATCGGACGCGAGGACGCCGGTGAAGATTCCCAGATGCGCGGCCACGCGCTCGGCCAGCAACGCGTCCGCGCCGGTTGCAAGGTAGATCTCGCGTCCGGCGGCATGTTGCTGCCGCAGATACTCCAGCAGAGGCTGATTGTAGGGCAGGTGGACGACATCGATCGCCACCACGGACGTGACGTTGCGCTTGAACGCAGCCTTTCCCTGAACAATCCACGCGGGAAAATGCAGCAGCGAGCGGAAATTCTGCCGCGCCAGAACCACCACCGAATCCAGCAGCGTGTCGCTCTTCACCAGCGTGCCATCCAGGTCCACGCAGAGCGGCTCTATGCTCGCCAGCGCGGACGCTGTGGCATGTGCCTCCGCGCCGTCAGGGCCGGAGGCAATGCCTTCCGCGGCAGTGTGGCCGAATTGCGAGTGCGCGGATTCTGAAGACACGAGTCAGCCCCTTCCGTAGAACGGCCGGACCATCTATCGAAAAATAGCGGTGGCGCTTGATGAAGTAAAACGCCAGCTACGAGAACCGATAGATACTCCCCGGTAGAGCATTTTCACAGTAGGTGTAGAGAGGGGCTAAAGAAGTTTGCGTAGTTTTCTCTCAAAGAAAACTACATCGCACGAGCTTTCCGACACCACAGGTACTGTGAAAATGCTCTAACCCCTACGCTATTATCCCTTATCTACTCTCAACTCTCGGATGAATCTCGCTGGTAACTCACAGGCAATCTAGCCTGGAGGCCAGCCCATCGGTCGTCCGCCCAGCAGATGCAGGTGAATGTGATCGACGGTCTGCCCTCCGTCCGCACCGGTGTTGAGGACGACGCGATAGCCATCATCGAGCCCGGCGGTTCGCGCAATTTCGGCTGCCTTCATTGACAGGTGGCCCAGCAGCGACGACTGCGCAGGCACAGCCTCTGCCAGCGACGCGATGTGTTGCCGGGGAACAATCAGCAGATGGGTCGGGGCCTGCGGGCGCAGGTCGGCGAAGCAGATACACAGCTCGTCCTCAAACACGCGCTTGGCCGGAATGCTGCCGGCGACGATCTTGCAGAAGAGACAATCGGAACTCATACAGAAACCTTAACACCGATCTACACCGATGACTCAGATCGAAAGCAGGAGAATACAAATTCTCATCGTCTTTTGAATCTTGATAGATCGGTGTTAAGCCTTGTCGAGAGCACTCCTCACTTTGCAAAGTACTTTGGCGGTTGGCCCGCGCCCCACGGGTCATAGGCTTCGGCAAATGCAGCGCGAAATCGGGTTGCCGGATGCGTATCGAACCACCACTCGAACAACGGGTGCGGCGTGGGGTCGTCGAGCGAATCTTCGCCCAGCATCTGGAAGGCCTGCCGCCCCACCGCCTGCGGGTTGGCGACGATGCCATGCACGGCCTCCTCGCCGTACACATCCGCGTTGTGCTCGATGGTCCGGCTGATGGCGTTGGCAAACGGGTCGGAGAGCGTCGTTAGTGCGCAGAGCACCAGCAGAAGCACGACCAGCGCGCCCCAGTCCTGCTGCGACGGGATGCCCCACGCGGCGCCGAATCGCCCAAGCAGGATGCGCACTGCGTGGTAGCCAATCCAGAAGAGAGGAAGCAGCGCGATGCAGCTGAGCGCGACGCCAAGAACGATATGGCCAAGCGCGTAGTGGCCCATCTCGTGCGCGAAGATGAAGCTGATCTCGTCGGGCGTGCAGCGCGTAATGGTCGTGTCCCAGACGACGACGCGCTTGGACGCGCCGAAGCCGGTAACGTAGGCGTTCAGCTCGGTGGACTTCGCGCTGGCACGCATCAGGAACATGCGTTCGGGCGGGATCGAGAGGCCGCTGCGCGCAACCACCTGCTCCAGCCGCTCGACCAGCGCGGGGTTGGACTTTGCCAGCGGCTCGAACTTGTTGAACATCGGATCGAAAACGTATGGCGTGACGAACACGACACTCACCAAAATGAGCACCGCTGGAATCCAGAACCAGAACCACCAGCGCGTCGGCCACTTGCGAAGCACCAGGAAGATCAGCATCGTCGTAAGACCGCCGAAGATCCATTCCAGCGCGAACATCTTGGCTTTGTCACCCAGCCAACTGCCCCAACCCTGCACCGACAGGCCGTATCCCAGTGCGACCCGATGCCCATAGATGCCCAGTGGAAGATTGAGCATTTGGATGACAAGCAGCAACAGAAACACGAAGCTGAAGCCCTGCACCCAGCGGTTCTTCGATAGGCCGGCCGCGACGCCGCGCATCCACGCAGCCACACCGAGGACAAGAATCAGCAGCAGTTGGGCAAACATCCAGGCGGGGCCCGCGACCGCAAGCGTTCTGCGCGTTCGACTCAGCGGCACCGCCTTCTGAAGCTGCGCGGGTGCAAGCGTGTAGGCCGTTGAGTTGTGCTCGGCGAAGTGCGCTGCCTGGGCCTCGCTGGGAGTCTCGGCGGCGAACCGGCTGATTGTGATTGCGAAGCCGGCGGCCAGCGTGGCCAGCAGGAGCAGGGAGCTGCGAATGCGCATTGATTTAGACTCCAGAGGCGTGTGCTCCAGTGTGCCGCATCGCTGCGGCCAAACGCAAAAACAGTCCGTCCAATGTATAGGAGGCACGCCCGGACGCAAAGATGGGCGGTCAAGCACTACAGTTGTAGATCGCGGATTCCGGAGGGAGCCGGGGGCTTCAGCCCCCGGAAAGAGTGCGAATTTGCAGGGCCTTCAGGCCCGGGCCTTTGTCGTACTTCCAGTATCTGATGGAAGTACGACTGTAGTACTCGAAGGCCCGCTATCGCATTCCGATAGACTGGTTCTTACAGCGCACCAAGCAAAGATGAGGCCAATGACACAGCACAGAAAGAGTATTCGCAGAATCAACCGGGTTGCGATTTTGGCCATTGCGTTCGTGGCGGCGCTGTCTGTCGCAGGGGCGCTCGATGCTCAGCGCACGGCGCTGGCGGCGTCCAACGCCGCGCCTCCAGGGCCGGCCGCTGCGACGAAGCCGGTTGCCGGCGAACCGCTCCTCATCAACGCGCTGGACGCGGAGTTGCAGCGGGCAATGTCGTCGCTGGGAACCGACGGGGCCGCCGCGCAACAGCCCAAACCCTACTTCCTCAGCTATTCGGTGGATGATGCGACGTCCGTGAGCATTGCGGCGGAATATGGCGCGATCACCAGCTCCAACCAGGGCCGTGTCCGTTCGGTGGACGTGCAGGTGCGGCTGGGCAGCCCGGCGGAAGACAACACGCACGGCGACCACCGCACCAGCGCGCTGACCACATTGCCGCTTCCGTTGACCGACGACCGCGACGCCATTGCGCGCTCACTGTGGTACGCAACCAATCGCGGCTATGCCCGCGCGCTCGACGGCTACCTCAAGGTCAAGACCGAGCAGCAGGTGCGCGCCAAAGAGGAAGACACCTCGGCGGACTTCAGCGTCGAACAGCCGCGGACGGACCTGCTGCCGCCCGCGCCCGCACTGGTCGTCGACCGCGCCGCGTGGGAGCAGCGCCTGCGCGAAATCTCCAAGCTCTTCGCGCAGTTTCCCGACGTATTTGCCGATCAGGTCGAGTTTCAGGCGTCGAACGAGACAGACTACTTCGTCTCCTCCGAGGGCGCGCGCGTGGCCACGCCCAGCCATGTGGCGCGACTGGTGATTATGGCGCGGACACGCGCCGCCGACGGCATGGATCTCTTCCGCGTGGAGACCTTCGAGGCCGAATCCGCCGCCCGCCTGCCCGGCCAGAAGACGATTGCCGACAAGGCCATCGAGATGGCGAAGAATCTGGAGGCGCTGCGCGTGGCTCCAGTGACCGAGCCGTTCAGCGGACCGGCGATTCTCAGCGGACGCGCCTCGGCCGTCTTCTTCCACGAGGTGCTCGGCCACCGCCTGGAGGGACAGCGCCAGCGCGGCGACGAGGAGGGAGAGACCTTCACCAAGATGCTCGGCAAACCCATCCTGCCCGAGTTCCTCAGCGTCGCCGACGATCCAACGCTCACCACGTTCCAGGGCACTTCGCTCAGCGGCCACTACGACTTCGACGACGAGGGACAGGCCGCGCGCCGCGTCGACCTCATCAAGAATGGCGTGCTGGAGACCTTCCTGATGTCGCGCCAGCCCATCGCCAGCGTCGCGCAGTCGAACGGCCACGGCCGCTCCGAATCGGGCCACATGCCCACCGGCCGCCAGGGAAACCTCATCGTCACCTCGTCGAAATCCGTTCCGGAAAACGAGCTGCGAAACATGCTCATCGCGGAAGCAAAAAAACAGGGTAAGACCTACGGGCTCTACTTCGAAGACATCTCCTCCGGCTTCGCCGTCACCACGCGCCGCTCGCCGCAGGCCTTCCAGGTGATCCCGCTGGTTGTCTACCGGGTTTATGTCGATGGACGCCCGGACGAGCTGGTGCGCGGCGTCAGCATCGTCGGCACGCCGCAGGCTGCGCTCAACAGCATTATGGCCACCGGCGACAAGCAGGAGATATTCAACGGAATATGCGGCGCGGAGTCGGGCAGCATTCCGGTCAGCGCGGTTGCCCCGGCGATGCTTGTCAGCCAGATTGAGACGCAACGCCAGGCGCAGGGCTCGGCGCGTCCGCCCATTCTTCCTCCACCGGGCGCTCCGGCAGCCGAATTGAGATCGCAAAAAGGAGCAAACTAATGAATATGCTTCTTCAATGGTTACAAATCAAGGGGGTTATTCCTGGGATTTTTGCCTCATGCATCCTATTTGGCGCAACTTTAGTTACATATTCTGCTGTTCCGCAGGATTTAGCGAAGGATGACCCAATTCTGCGCGCCATGCAGTCCGAGCTGGACCGCGAACAGGCCCAGTTGGTGCTTCCCGGAATGCAGCGGCCCTACTTCATCGAGTACCGCCTCGACGACTTCAGCACCTACGATGCGGTGGCCAACTTCGGAGCGCTGGTGCGCGAGGTGGCGGGCCACCAGAGAATCGTGCGTGTCACGGTGCGCATCGGCAGCTACACAACGGACTCCAGCAGCAGCCGCGGTGAAGGCACCGTGGCACTGGCGCCGACGGACAACAATCCCGAGGCCATCCGCTCCTGCCTGTGGAATGCGACCGACGAGGCGTACAAGAACGCCCTGCGCGCCTACTCCGCCAAACAGGCCGCGCTGAAGCAATTCGAGACGCCGCCCACCGAGAAGGATTTTGCTCCGGCCCGGGCAGTCACATCCATCGGCCCGCTGGTTCCGCTCGAGATCGACCGCGAGGGGTGGAAACGGCGCATCGTGGACGCCAGCGGCCTCTACGCCAGCGATCCGGAGGTCCGCGCCAATGCCGCTAACGTGCAGTATTCGTCCGCCAGCCTGCGCGGTCTGGCGGTGAACCGCTATCTGGTCAACACCGAAGGAACGGTTGTGCGCCAGGGATACGGGGGCTACAGCGCCAGCATCAGTGTAGGCGGGCAGGCAGCCGACGGCATGCAACTGGCCCGCAACAACGGCACCACTGCCGTGACCGCCAGTGAGATGGAGACGTGGCCGCAGTTCCGCCAGCGCGTCATCGACGACCTCAAAAGCCTGGATGCGCTGCGCAATGCGCCGGTCGTATCCGCCGAGGACTACCACGGCCCCGTGCTCTTCAGCGGCGACGCGGCCGCCGACGTGATGGACCGGCTCTTCATCCCCAACGTCGAGGCCGACCGGCCCGGGATGGGAACCACCGCGCGCACCCAGGGCATCTATACTTCGAGCTTCCATGCGCGCGTGCTGCCCGATTTCCTCAACGCAACCGACGATCCGCTGATGACGAACTTTGCCGGTCATGCGCTGCTCGGTGCCTACGCGGTGGACGACGATGGCGTACCGGCGCAGGCGGTCGACGTTGCGGGCAACGGCAAGCTGGAGAACTATCTCATCGGGCGCACGCCGGTGCGCGACTTTCCCGCGTCGAACGGGCACGGCCGCGCCGCCGTCGGGCAGGCTGCACGCTCGCGCCAGGGCGTGATGCTCTTCAAATCGAATGCGCCGTTGAGCGCTGCCGCGATGAACGCGCGCCTGCTTGCGATGGCAAAGGAGCAGGGCCGCGATGTGTACGCCGTGGAGACGCTCGGCGGAGAGCTGGCGCCGCGGCTGCTCTACCTGGTGCATCCCAACGGCAGCCGCGAGCTGGTGCGTGGCGCTGTCTTCGATGAGTTGGACAATCGCAGCCTGCGTTCGGAGATCGTCGCGGCTGGCGACGACGAGTATGTCTCCAACACACTGGGCGCGGTTCCAGTCACGACCATCGCGCCAAGCCTGCTCTTCGGCGATATCGGCGTGAAGCGCGCCACCGAGGAGCAGCAGAAGCTGCCCTACTACCCGCCCCCCGCGCTGGATGCATCCGCTGCGCAGGCACACGGCAAGTGAGCCTCGGTCCGCGGCTCTAATTGAGGCGAACGATATACGGCAGCGCGCCGGGGTCGGGGACGTGGATGCCGCTTGCGATCTGGCTGGCGGTGGCCTTGTCGGCTTTGAGCGGGTTGATGCGCACCCAGTGGCCAGTGGGCCCGGCGAACTCGATCACCTTGGCCGTCGAGTAGCGGCGCATGAGGTTGTTCTTCAGCTTGATCGCGTCCGCCTCATCCAGAAACGCGCCGATCTGCACGCACCATTTCCCGGCTGGATCGACGCCCGGATGCACGGGCGGAGCGTAGGCCTCCACGCGTACCTTCGCAATCCCAGCTCGATAGACGCCGGTCTCCTTGGCCGCGGACAGTGAGAGGTCGATGATTCGGTCCCCGACGAAAGGCCCGCGATCGGTGATGCGCACGACAACCGACTGGTCGTTCGAGAGGTTCGTCACCCGCACAATCGATCCCATGGGCAGCGTGCGATGCGCGGCTGTCATTGCATTCTGGTTGTAGACAGTGCCGTCGGCCCCCGTGCGGTTGGCGTAGGGCGGCCCGTACCAGCTAGCCAACCCAACCTCGCTGGACACCGGCTTGCCATGCGGCAGGGCCGGCTGCGCAGCGGTGGTTGTCGTTCCCTCGGCCACGCTGGGCGTGGCTCGGCTCCCTGCATTCGCGCTTCTTGCGCCGGATTGGCTTGGACGCGCGGCACCCGCACTGCGAACGGTCGAGGTCAGTGGCGGCGGTGGTTGATATGGGACCGTCTTGTTCTTGTGGCGGCAGCCCGCAAGGCCAAGCACAAGCGCCGCAAGCAGCGCCCAACCCAGTCTTCTGCCAAGCGCCCAGCCAGGCGCGGCGGCACTGAGGCGGAGGTGAGCGATGCGCTTCAAGGCTGTGGCTTGTCCTTCTCCGGCGCGGGAGGCTCTGGGGCAGGCGGGCTCTCGCCATCTGCCGCGGCGCGGCGATCGTCCATGCGCTGGGCCAGCTTCTGCAACTCCCCCGCGGCGGCGCGTAACGCCTGCGATCCATTGCGCCGGATGTCCGGCACTACCTGATCGTTGATGTAGGTCACAACGCGGCGCAGATCGTCTTCCACGCGTACCGCGGCATCGCGCACCTGCTGCTCCCAGCGCCTGGGATCGTCGTTGGCCATGGCGACACCTCCCCACACTCCAGTATGGAGAGGCGGAAAAGCGCGGGTCAATGCCGGAATCGCGCTATCGAATGCACAGTGCCTGATTGGTAATCCACCCTTCAGAGCAGTCAATCTGCTCTGGCTGGACAACAATGCGCGCACGGTTACTCTGGTCCCCCTCTGGCAATCCCCTACTTCGCGTCGTTCTTGAAAATCTCTTCCGCGAAGAAGTTCTCCACCTTCGCCTGGTCGCGCAGCATCTCGAAGAATGCGTTCTTCAGCAGTTGCGACCGCCCATCGTGCAGCAGTTGGCGGATATGTTGTTGCACCACGGGATCGGAGATCTCGCGCTGCCCGGCCGGCTCGCTCTCCAGCAGTTTGTAGATCGTATAGCCCACCGCCTTCTTGCTCTGCGCGTCGATCAGCGGAAAGACATCGGTCATCTGCCCGGGTTTCAGCTTCAGGATCGCCGCCCCCACCGTCGGATCGGTCTTCAACTGGCTCTCCGGCACGAATCCCATGTCGCCGCCGCTCGAGGCCGTACTCGGGTCTTCGGAAAAATTCATCGCGATCGCGCCAAAATCTTCGCCGCTGTCCAGCCGGTT
>PLOT01000315.1 GCA_003142215.1 Granulicella sp.
GAGTCGCGGATCTTGCCGATTACTACCGCGCCCTCTTCGCCGGCGTTCGAGACGATCAGCCGAAGCGGCTCCTCCAGTGCGCGGCGAATGATCGTTGCCCCGATCTTCTCGTCGCCCTCCAGCGTCTTGATCAGCGTGTCCACAGCCGCTGTGCAACGCACCAGAGCCACGCCGCCGCCCGGGACGATGCCCTCTTCGACAGCCGCGCGTGTTGCATGCATTGCATCCTCGACGCGCGCCTTCTTCTCCTTCATCTCGGTCTCGGTGGCTGCTCCGACCTTGATGACGGCAACGCCGCCGACCAGCTTCGCCAGCCGCTCCTGCAGCTTCTCGCGGTCGTAGTCGGAGGTGGTCTTCTCCACCTGCGCGCGAATCTCCTTCACGCGTCCTTCAACCTCGCCGTTCTTGCCGCCGCCGTCGATGATCGTGGTGTTGTCCTTGTCGATCGTCACCCGCTTGGCTGTGCCCAGGTCTTCGATCTTCACGCCCTCGAGTTTAATGCCGAGGTCTTCTGTGATCGCCTTGCCGCCGGTCAGGATTGCGATGTCCTGCAGCATGGCCTTGCGGCGGTCGCCGAAGCCGGGTGCCTTCACGGCAGCTACGTTCAGCGTGCCACGCAGCTTGTTGACCACCAGCGTCGCCAGCGCCTCGCCGTCCACGTCCTCGGCGATGATCAGCAGAGGCTTCGCGGTGCGCGCGATGGCTTCCAGCAGCGGCAGCAGGTCCTTCATCGACGAGATCTTCTTCTCGTAGATCAGGATGTAGGGATCTTCCAGTGCCGCTTCCATGCGCTCTGCATCGGTGACGAAGTAGGGCGAGAGATAGCCGCGGTCGAACTGCATTCCCTCGACAACCTCAAGCTGCGTCTCCATGGTGCGCGACTCTTCCACCGTGATGACGCCGTCCTTGCCCACCTTCTTCATCGCCTCGGCGATGATGGAGCCGATCTGCGCGTCGGAGTTGGCGCTGATCGTGCCAACCTGCGCGATCATGTCGCCAGTCACAGGCTTGGAGAGCTTGTTCAGCGCGCCGCCGTGTACCACGCCATTTTCGTCGCGCTTGCCGATGATGGCCTCAACCGCCTTGTCGATGCCGCGCTTCAGCGCCATCGGGTTCGCGCCCGCCGCCACAGTCTTGACGCCCTCGCGATAAATCGCCTGCGCCAGCACGGTTGCGGTCGTGGTGCCATCGCCCGCGATGTCCGAGGTCTTCGACGCCACTTCCTTCACCAGTTGCGCGCCCACGTTCTCGGTCGCGTTGGCCAGCTCGATCTCCTTGGCCACCGTCACGCCGTCCTTGGTGATGGTCGGCGATCCGAACTTCTTCTCGATGACCACGTTGCGTCCCTTGGGGCCGAGCGTGACCTTCACCGCATCGGCCAGTATGTTGACCCCGCGCAGGATTGCCTGCCGCGAGTCTTCTCCATGCAGAATCTGTTTTGCCATTGTGCTGCTCCTGTACCCGGCTCATTGTCCGGTCGAAAATTTTTATGTTGCTGAACCAGAGGTTCTGTTTGTACTTACCGCGAAGCGGTCGAGAACGGTGCGAAGCACCTACTTCTTGACGATGCCCAGAACTTCCTCTTCGCGCATGATGAGGAACTCTTCGCCGTCCAGCTTGATCTCGGTGCCCGAGTACTTGCCGAACAGAATCGTGTCGGCCGCCTTCACGTCCAGCGGAAAGACCTTGCCCTCGTCGTTGGACTTGCCCTTGCCCACGGCAATGACCTCGCCCTGCTGTGGCTTCTCTTTGGCTGAATCCGGAATGATGATGCCGCCGCGAACGCTCTCGCCCTCTTCCAGACGACGGACCAGAATCCGGTCGTGCAAGGGGGTAAACTTTGTTTTTGCCATTGCGAATCTCTCCTTGTTGCAAAAAATGTTGATAGTTGATGTCTGATTGATTGGATGCAGAAACCAGTCCGGACAGCGGGAGCCTCGGTACATCCGCCAGGCATCCGTTCCGGGTTCGAGCGGCCCAAAGCGCCCTTTAGCACTCAAGCCCCTCGATTGCCAACAATATGCCACCTCGCTCCGTCTGTCAAGCCATTCCGCGTGAAACCTGAGTGAAAGTCACTCATATTGCGTCAAATTGACCGCAAATGCTCGGCACACCATTCCAAACCCACCCACGCCGTCCTTCTGACGTAAAATGACCAGATGCTGCTCCGCAACCCACTCCGCATCCACTCCGGCCGCGCCTTTCTCCTTTGCCCCTTCGCCATGGCTCTCTGCCTCTTCGCGCTGCTCGTCTCATTCGCACCCTTGCACGCCCGCGCTCAAGACGGCACCTCCACGCCGGAGAAGCATGGCCGCAAGTACAAGGCACCGCCCGACACCTCGCGCATCGAGGTCACCGTGCTCAAGGGCTTCAACAAGAAGCCCATCATGAACGCAGCCGTTGTCTTTCACCCCACCAAGGATGGCACCGACGAGGGCAATCTGGAGATGAAGACCGACCCCGACGGCAAAGCCGTGATCGACGTTATCCCCACCGGCAGCAAGGTGACCATCCAAGTCATCGCCGACGGCTTCGCCACCTTCGCCGAGGACTACGTCGTCAAAGAGGCCAGCCGTCAGATTCTCATCAACATGCAGCGGCCCAAGGCGCAGGTCTCCGCCTACATCGACAACAACGGCAAGCCATCCGAGCTGAAGCCCGGTGTGCAGGATCCGGTCCGTCCGAAGACGAAGCCCGCCACGCCTGCAACTCCCGCAACAACTCCTGTCGCGCCGCCCGCGGCCACCACCACGCCGAAGCCCTAGAGGCCCGCGATGCCAGAGCCTGACAGCAGGGAACTCCGCGACGCATCCACCCCGTTGGCGGGCAAGATCGCTCTGGTCACTGGCGGGGCGAAACGCATTGGCCGGGCCATCGCGCTCCAGCTTGCGGCCGCCGGCGCCAACGTCGCCATCACCTATCGCGAATCGCAACCCGAAGCCGAACATACCGTCCGCGCGCTCACCGCGTTTGACGTCGATGCATTCGCCGTCCGCACCGACCTCACCGACGCCGAGAGCATCCGCCAGTCCGTCGCCGCCGTCATCGAGGAGTTCGGCCAGCTCGACATCCTGGTCAACAACGCGGGCCTCTTCGAGCAGGCCGCACTCGAAGACATCACCCCCGAGCAGTGGGACCGGATGTTTTCCACCAACACACGCGCGCCATTCCTCGTGGCACAGGCAGCGTATCCGCATCTACGCGCAGCGAGTGGGCGGATCGTCAACATCGGCTCGCTGGGCGGCTCTCACCCGTGGGCCACGCACGCCCACTACTGCGCCTCCAAGGCGGCGCTGCACATGCTCTCGCAGACGATGGCCAAGGCCTGGGCGCCCGAGGTCAGCGTCAACTGCGTTGTGCCGGGAATGATCGTGCAAGGTGAGATCGGCGACGAGTACGTCCGCTTCGCCGAGAAGACTCCGATGCGCCGCAACGGCACCCCCGAGGACGTCGCCGCCGCCGTCCTCTTCTTCGCCACCTGCCCCCACTTCATCACCGGCCAACTGCTCGCCGTCGATGGCGGGCTCGGCCTGTAGCGTTGCGTTAACCGCAGTTTCATATTTCGTTTTTTGACTGTTGTGGAGTATGTTTGCGGCAAGGTACTTCGACAGTTAGGAGAATACGGATGAAACGGTTGTCCTATCTCATAATGATTAGTTGCTTCCTCGCGTTGCTGCCTCGAATCGCCGAATGCCAATCCAGTGCACCTCAGACGAATATATCGAACGAAGGTGACTATGCGAGGACAGAGGAGATATATCCGAACTTTCTTGGATGGAAGTATCACACTCTGCATGATTTTCCCCTACAACCTGATGGCTCAAAGGGATATACAGTGTCTTCATCTAATGGTGGTTGGGGACCTAGAGACTCCGATGTAAAGCCTTTATATCAAGACTCTAACGAATATTTTCTACATCTATTAGCTTGTGATAGCTCCGCAATCGTAGTAGCAACCATGACTGGTTCAGAGGTGCATTTATCTCAGAACAAATCTACTATATTTACTCGCTATCATTTCACGGTAAAGCAGCTGGTCAAAGAAGGTCTTTCTACTGCTACTGATACTGTTACTATTGGTGACAATGTAGATGTTATTCACCTTGGCGGCACAGTTGTTGATGCTGGCGAAAGGTTGACGGTAAAGGTTGACGGAGTGGATCCATACAAAACAGGGGAAGTATATTTATTGTACTTGGATCATGACGCAAGAGCCTCCGCTAATGTCTTTTACAGCCCGCAAGGAATAAGGCTTTCTGTTACGCCTGAAAACATAATTCGGGATACGGGAAAGATTAAACAACAGCATGCGCGTGATGGAGAAACTGTAGACCAATTTAAGCAGCGCCTACAAGCGGCATTAGTAAAGGATGTCTGTAGATAGGCTCATTTTTTTGTGAACCGCTCCGTCATGCGCTGCCACCAGTTGGGAATCTTGATCTCTTCCTCCAGCCCGCGCGGCTCCTCTTCCACCTCGAACTCATGGCCCAGGAAGACCGCCATCGGATTGGTAACGCACAAACTGTGCGCATAGCTCGCGCCGAACTTCCTTCCTGCCAGATCACATGCCTCGCGCATGCGCGGCGGGCGCTTGGTGGTGTTGTGCGCGTCCGTGGCCAGAAAATGCACCCAGCGCTTATCCAGCAGCTCGAACGCCATCTGCTCGGCGCGCCGGCCCTTGTGCCCGGTCAGAGAGTCCGCCGTCACCTGGATCAGAAGGCCGCCGCGCAGCCATTCGATCAGCCGCTCGGGATCGTTCTGCAGCGTGGGGTTGCGCTCCGGATGGGTCAGGATCGGCGTCATCCCGGCCAGTTGCAGTTGGTAGAAGGTCTCGGTCAGCCCCGGCGGAAGCCCGTACTCCGGCACCTCCACCAGCAGATAGCCCAGCCCGTTGATGCTGAATCGCGCCGGATCGGCCAACGCCCGCTTCACGTTGTCGAACGACATGTGGAAGTCGCATCCCAGGCCCAGCGTCAGCGGAATCTTCTCGTCGGCCAGCCGCGCGCGCAACTCGTCAGCCCTGGCCGCGTTCACGCTTGGATCGAAGTCGTGGTAGCTGTTCGCGTGCGGCGTGCATACCACATGCGTGATGCCCTCGGCCACAGCCTGCCGCGCCATCTCGACCGAGGTCTCCAGGCTGTCGGCCCCGTCGTCCAGCCCGTGCAGCAGATGATGATGAATGTCTACCATTGCACCCGCAAGGGTATCACCGCCGCGCGTGTTCTGCGGCTGACCGCCTTACGCCGTGGCCAGACTGCGCGCCATCGACTGGAAGAGCAGCAGCCCATCGGTCGAACCAAGCAGGGCCTCGCTCGACCGGTCCGGGTGGGGCATCATGCCCAGCACATTGCGTCCCTCGCTGAGGATACCCGCGATGTTCTCCAGCGATCCGTTGGGGTTCGCCTCCGCGGTCAGCTCGCCAGCCGGTGTCGCATAGCGGAATGCGATGCGGTCGTCGCGCTTCAGCGCAGCCAGCGTCTCCGCGTCGCAGAAGTAGTTGCCCTCCATGTGCCCGATGGGCATCTGCAACACCTGCCCGCGTACCAGCCCATTGGTGAACGCCGAGTTCGCCGTCTCCACCCGCAGATGCAGGTGGCGGCAGACGTAATGCTGGCCTGCATTGCGCATCAACGCGCCGGGCAGCAGGCTGGCCTCGCACAGGATCTGGAATCCGTTGCATATCCCCATCACCAGTCCGCCCGCGTCGGCAAATCGCCGCACGCTCTGCATAATGGGGGCAAAGCGCGCGATCGCCCCGGTCCTCAGATAGTCGCCATACGCAAATCCGCCGGGGACGAGGATCGCGTCGCAGCCTTCCAGGTCGTGCGATTCATGCCACAGATACGTCACCGGAGCGCCCATCACCGCGCCCAGTGCGTGGTGCGTATCTTGATCGCAGTTGGAGCCGGGAAAGACCAGAACACCGAATTTCATAGCTCTAGATTAGCATTCCCGCACGGCGCTTCGCCGGGCATCGCGCACGGCCACGCACTCACATTGGCCAGCGTGTCCTTTACCAGCGGTGGCTCATGGTCAGGCGGACGACGCCCTGGTCGATGCCGGGATTCTCATATCCCTGATGCGCGTTCGAGATGTGACGATAGATGTACTCCACGCGAAAAGACGCCTGCGGACCTGTGAAGAACTGCACGCCGGGCCCGAGCGAGAACATGTAGTTCAACTGGTCGGCTTCGTCCACCGGAATATCGCGTGCCGAGACGACGAAGCCCATATCGATGGCAAAGCTAGGCTGGACGCGCCACCGCGGCAGCGCGCCGATCCGTGCGCCCAGTGGAGAGAAGCCAGCGGCGTAGGTGTCCTGCCGTCCGAAGAGCGCGTACAGAGGAACGCCCAGACCCCCGCCAGTGGGTATGCTGCCCACTTGCTCATGGGTCACGGAGACCACGCGCACCGGCGTCTGCGTCGTGATGTAGTTCTGTCCAGCGTAGGTGAAGATCGTACCGGTCACCGTCGGGTCGGTCTCCTCGAACAGTGGCATCAGCGATCCCTCGTAGTCGAGGCGGTAGCGCGCACCCTGGTGCATCAGGTGGGTGTACTCCGCGCCCAGTGTCCAGATGCGCCGTTGGCCGGCCTCGCCGATCAGAATGTGGCTCGAAGTATTACTGTAGCTTGACGAGAAGCCGTAGCTCTGCACCCGGCCCACTCCGCCGGCCCCGTCAACCGCCTGGCCCCAACCCGGCGAGCCCCATCCCCAGAAACATACAAGCGCGGCGAAAACTGCGACCAGTGCAGCCTTGAGCGGGACCAGTACAGCCCTAAGCGGGACGGAAACAACTTTGCGCAATCGGAGGACCTCGGAACGCAGAGGTCCTGACACGCCCTCCGCAATGCTCCAAGAAGAATACAGCATCGCAAGGGCACGTCTTCAGAGCCTGTCCTGAGCGAAGTCGAAGGATGCTGAAGCGATCGCTCTATTTGAAGTTCCGCGCCGGGTGCCCCAGGCTCTACGCGGGTGCCCCAGGTGCCTCGCATTTGGGCACCTGGGAGAGCGGCAGCCTGCATCAGCCATGCTGAAGCGATCGCTCTATTTGAAGTTCCGCGCGCTCTACGCCGGCACGTAGATGGCGTAGCCGCGCGGCGGGGCAGGGAACTCGGCGTTGCCGTCGCCGTCGGTGGTGCGCGCATCGGGCCATGCCTCGTCGTGCCCGTCCCACGCAATCGGCACAAACTTCTGGTTGACCCACTTGGTCTTCACCGATGTGCCACTCCACTTGTCTCCCAGATTGTTCAGCACATAGATCAGCCCCGGCTGGTCGACGCTCTCGTCCTTCCAGCCCACGCGCTGCATGATGTAGAGGTCGGGATCGGCGTGCAGAATCTGCGAGTCGCCGCCCGCGTGCTTGTGGTGCGCCTCAATCAGCGCGTCGATGCCGTTCGGCGTTCCCGTCCGCGCGAGGCCATTGTTGTAGTAGTCGTACCAGAAGACGCACGGGTAGCCCTCATGCACCATGATGAACGAGTAGGCCATCAGCTTGTCGTTGACGATGGCATTCGTGCCCATGTCGTGGTTGTCCACAAACGTCGCCGCATGGCGCGGCCGCTTCATCACCACCGAGCCGCCATCGGTCAGGTTGCGCAGGTCGTAGCTCGGCTTGTCGCAGACGTCCTTCAGCTTGTAGCGCAGGGGAAAGTCGAACGCCGCGACCTGGTTGTCGGTAAACTCTGCGACGCGGCTCAGCCAGCCGTCGATGTCGTCGGCGCCGGACCAGTACTCGCCCACCACGTACGGCACAAAGTTCTTGCCATCCTTGACGTAGAGATACTTCGCAAGCAGCCCGATCATCCACGCGCCAAATCCCTTGGCGTAGTCGAATCGAAAGCCATCGAAGCCAAGTTCCTCGATCAACATCCGCGCGTAGCGGTACATCGCCGCATACACCTCCGGATTGCGATGGCACAGATGCGGGTAACCCGCGAAGTTCTCGCCTTCCAGGATCACCTGCTCGTAGCGGCTGGGGTGAAAATGGTTGAAGTTGCGGGCGAATATCCCGCTCTTGGGGTTGAACTTCGTCCAACGCTTCTCGCCGTCCAGAGGGTTCACCTCCTCCTCGTCCCCACCCCCGTTGTGGTTGATCACCATGTCGGCGTAGAGCCCCACGCCGTTCTTATGCGCCTTTGCGATCAGTGCCTCCAGCTCAGCCCGGTTGCCGTACCAGGTCTTCTTGCCGCCCTTCTGGTCGAAGTCGCCCAGGTCGAAGTAGTCGTACGGGTCGTAGCCCATCGACGTGTTGCTCGATGCTTTGTTCACCGGCGGCAGCCACAGCGCGTTGAACCCTGCGTGCCCCAGTTCCTCCACCTTTTCGGCGACAAAGTTCCACCACTCGTGCTCTTTCTTCTCCTGCCGCGGCGCGTCCCAGTAGAATGCCTGCATCATTACTGCCATCGGTCGTTCTCCCGTTCTCCCATCACATTCTCTGTGGATCGATTCGAGCGGCCTGAACCAAATCAAGCCCTGTGCGTTTCCCTTCGTGAGATGCTGTAAACAAGCCTCAGGGTTGGACATGCAGCCGCATCGCGAAGGTCGCCTGCGCCTGCGCCGCTCACCCTTCGGGAACAATATGGACCCCGTCGCCCGGCTCCCGTGCTCGATGCGGCGTATGATTGGACATGTACACAAAGGCACACAAAGAATTATTTGTTGGGGCGCGAGGAGAAGCAATGCGCAAATTTTTCTCACTCCATCCGACTTGGGGACACTCCGCATGACTGAAGCGACCGCCGCAACACCGCCTAAACGCAAGGTCCTCGTGGCCGACGACGAACAGGTCATTGCCAACACGCTGGCCATCATCCTCAACCAGGCCGGCTTCGAGGCGTGCGCCGTCTATAGCGGAGAAGCTGCCATCGAGGCGCTCGACAGCTTCCAGCCGGACATGCTCATCTCAGATGTCATCATGACCGGCATCACCGGCATCGAGGCCGCCATCGCCATCCGCCAGAAGATGCCCCACTGCAAGATCCTGCTCTTCAGCGGCCAGGCTGCCACCGCCGATCTGCTGGAGAAGGCACGCCTCCATGGCCACGAGTTCGAGATCCTCGCCAAGCCCGTCCACCCCACCGACCTCCTCGCCAAACTCCGCGGCTGACGCAGAATCAACGTGGATGAACCCACTTCCTGACTTGTCATTCTGAGTGCAGCCCTA
>PLOT01000127.1 GCA_003142215.1 Granulicella sp.
GTATCATAGCTAAGTTGTGCTTTGGAGTCCTGCGGGCTGGGGTTCGAGCACGCTTCCTGCCAGTTGCAACCACAATGGCGGGTCCAGATGGCTCATCGTTTTCCCGAGTTGGCTCATCTACATTTTTCAGAATTGGTTCATTTTTTTTACTTGGCGGTGTAGCTCAGGTGGTTAGAGCGACGGACTCATAACCCGTAGGTCAGTGGTTCGACTCCACTCACCGCCACCAACTAAATCAATAACATACGCTGGCACCTCGGTTGCCAGCGCCTCCCTTGGTTGCGCGGGTGTTGCGGATTGTTGCGGCTTCCGTGAGGTTTTCTTTGACGGTTTCCGGTCGAGGCGATCCACAAAGGACACGTTCGCGCCCGGGATCAAATGACCATAGTGGGGCACCATCGCGAACGCCGTCTTCGCTGCCAACGGCAAGCGAATCCGCACCCTCCCCATCGCCCGCAGCGGATTCAGCTTCGCCTGACCGTCATCTCTCATTCTCGATTGCACACCCATAGTGCCCCCTTCGGGGGTCGCTGTGCATTTTGCGTGAGGCACTGTTCACGGAAAAAGGAACCGGCATGCCCATCTCATTCGAAAGAAAAGACATCGCACGCTCTTTCCCAACGTCCCATCAACAACTATGTCCTCTTTATGTATGGGTGGAATAAAGGAGGATTATAACTTGCGCTCTGCTTTCTTTTGATCTACAGTCCTCTATACATTTTTTGTCGATAGCTTGTCGTTGTCTAAACGTTTCAGAAGAATTGGGGCCCCCAGGTCAAACGTCCGCCTGCTTTCGCGCGTATTCTCCGGTTTAGCAGCATTAGCTCTAATGGTTGGAAGTGGCAGTTCGGCTCCCCCGGCGATTAGTGTTGCGGTCACCCCGGCGACGGACACAATGGTGGCGGGCGCGACGCAGACGTTTACCGCAACGGTCTCCAATGATTAGGCCAGCGCAGGTGTGACCTGGACAGCCTCAGCGGGCACCATCAGCTCAGGCGGCGTCTATACCGCGCCTGCGCCCGTACCCGCCACCGCCGCCACCATCACCGCGACCAGCAAGACGGATACCACCGTACCCGCCACCGCCGCCGTCACCTTTACGCCGGTCAGCGTTGCCATCACCACCACGCCAGTCGCCATGGTGGCAGGAGCAACACAGACATTTGCAGATACAGTCACCGGCGATACCGCGCTGAATGCGGGCGTCACCTGGTCCGCCTCGGTCGGCTCCATCACCGCGGGCGGCGTCTACACCGCGCCAACGCCGGTCGCCGTAGCCTCGGCCACCATCACCGCAACCAGCAAGACCGACGCCACGCAGAAGGCCACCGCCGCCGTCATCCTTACGCCGGTCAGCGTTGCCATCACCACCACGCCGGTCGCAATGGTAGCGGGCGCAACCCAGACATTTGCCGCCACAGTATCGAATGACGTCACGCCGAGTGCTGGCGTCACCTGGTCCGCCTCGGTCGGCACCATCACCACGGGAGGCGTCTACACCGCGCCAACCCCGGTGGGCGCAGCCACGGCGACCATCACCGCAACCAGCAAGACTGACACATCCAAGACCAACACCGCAACCGTCACCCTGACGCCGATTACCGTCACCATTCCGACAACTCCGACGGCCATTGCCGGCGCTGCAACCGAGGCCATCACCGCGACACTGACCGGCGATGCGACGCTGAATGCGGGCGTGACCTGGAGCATTACCAACGGCGGCGGTTCGCTCACCGCAGTCACCAGCACCTCCGTGACCTACAACGCTCCCCTGCCGGTGACTACGGCCAACGCAGTGATTACCGCCGCCAGCAAGACGGACAACACCAAGACAGCGACGATCACCATCCCGCTGACCCCGATCAGCGTGGCCGCCATCAGTCCGGCCACCGCCAGCATGGGCACCGGCGGATCGCAGGCCTTCACAGACTCGGTCAACAACGACTCCTCCAACTCCGGCGTCACCTGGAGCATCGGCTCCGGCGTGGGCACGTTCACCGCCTCCTCCACCACGGGCGTCACCTATAACGCGCCAACCACCGTCATCAGCTCGGTCACCACCGTGACGCTGACGGCCACCAGCATCAAGGACAACACCAAGACAACCACCGCGACGATTACGCTCAATCCCGTCTCGGTCGCGGTCAGCCCGACGACGGCCACAATGGTGGCGGGCCAGACCCAGACCTTCACCCCAACAGTGTCGAACGACGGTGCCACCCCGGGCGTGACCTGGACGGCCTCGGTAGGCTCCATCACCGCAGGCGGCGTCTACACCGCGCCAACGCCGGTGCCGTCGGGCACCACTTCAGCAACCATCACCGCGATCAGCAAGACCGACACCACCAAGACCGCGATAGCCACCGTGACCCTGACGCCTGTTGCAGTCAGCGTCAGTCCCACCACGGCGACCGTGATCGGCGGCGCTTCCACGACAATTGTCGCTACAGTCACCGGCGATACGGCGCTGAATAAGGGCGTGACCTGGACCGTCAGTCCCAGCACAGGTGCCGGCACAGTCACCACAGGCGGCGTCTACACCGCGCCAGCCGTGATTGGCTCCATTGCCTCCGCAACGGTGACGGCCACCAGCGTGACGGACCCCAGTAAGTCTGCGTCCGCAACCATCACGCTCAGCCCCATTGGAATTACGTTCACGACTGTGACCACGGGCATCACGCTCGACTCCGGCCAGACGCTCCCGCTGGCCGCGGCGGTTGCGAATGACGGCAGCGCCTCGGGCGCAACCTTTGCCGCGACTGGCGCAGGCACAGTCAGCCCATCCAGCGCCACCGGCAACGCGCCTGCGACGACACTCACCGCGACGGGAACAACCGCCTCCATCGTGTCCGTGACCGCGACCGGCATCAAAGATACGACCAAGTCGGCCATAACCGTGCCCATCCCGGTGAATCCGGCACTCACCATCACCACGGCAGCCGGCGCGCTGACCGCAGGGATGACGGGCTCCGTCTACGCAGGCACAACCATTGCAACCAGCGGAGGCACCGGAACCAAGACCTTCGTTGCCACCGGACTGCCCACAGGGCTCGCGATCGGCAACGCGGGCGCCATCAGCGGAACACCGACGGCCACTGCGGGCACCTACTCCTTTACCGTCAAGGTGACCGACTCGGCGACGACCCCCGTCTCCGTGACCTCAGGAACCTACACCATCGCCATCGCCCCCGCGCCCCTGACATGGACTGCGCCCACAGGAGGCACGCTGACCTACACCGTCGGCACGGCCATCACGCCCATCAATCTGACAACCACCGGCGGCACAGGCCCCATCGGCTACTCGGTGAACTCGGGGGGCACACTGCCCGCTGGGCTCTCGATCTCTGGCAACCAGATCGTCGGTACACCAACCCAGCCGACCGTGGTGGGTGGCACCGTCTATACCTTCAAGGCCACGGACAGCGCATCGACGCCTGTCACTGCGATCTCCGCCAGCGTCACCCTCATCGCAAACCCGGTCACGCTGGCCGTATCCACACCAACCCTGCCAACGGGATTTGTAAATTCGGCCTACAACGGCACCGGCTATCAGTTCCTCGCCACCGGCGGCACGGGCACCATCGCCTGGACCATGAGCCCAACCAACGTCGTTGGCCTCATGCTCAGCAACACCGGCCTGCTCGCTGGCACGCCGAATGCTAGTTACGGCCCCAACAACATTAGCGTCACGGCCACCGACAGCGCCACGAACCAGAAGCAGACCATTACCATCACGCCGTCGCTGACCGTCTCCAACGCACTGACGGTGACCACCGGCACGACGCTGCCCAACGGTACGGTGGGTACTGCCTATAGCCAGACCCTGGCAGCGTCAGGCGGCAGCGGCACAGGCTACACCTGGGCAATTACTGGAACCAACACTCTGACGGCGATCGGCCTGAGTCTAAACACTAGCAGCGGTGTCACCTCCATCTACGGTAGTACGCCGACGGCGGGTAGCGCCACCTTCACCGCCCAGGTGACGGATTCGCTAGGCAACAAGACATCGGCGACGTTCACCGTCACGGTCTACGCGCCACTGGCCCTGCCCACCCCCAATCCCACCTCTCTGCCGTCTGCCACCACCACCGCAAGCTACACCGGGTATATCAACGCCACCGGCGGCGTAAGCCCGTATACCTGGACGGTTACGGGCCTGTCCAACGGATTGACTTCATCCAACAGCGGCGGCAATACACTGACCATCAGCGGCTCACCCACCACAACCGGCACGGTAACCTTCAATGTCACGGTGAAGGACAGTGCAGGCACCACCGTCGGCCCAACCCAGTACACCATCGCCGTCTCGACCACCTACAACATCGGCGGCACGATTACGAATAACAACAACTGCGGGACCACCATACCTACGATTGCGCTCACCCTCAAACAGGGCAGCAATATCATCCAGACCCAGTCCACCGACAGCAACGGAAACTTCACCTTTACGGGCATTGCCAACGGGCCCTACACCATCACCCCCACGATCGCCGGCCCAACCTCCGTCTTCTATCCCGCCACACAGAGCGTCACCGTGGCTAGCAGCAACATCACCACCGCGAACTTCAGCGCCGCCCTGGGCTATAACGTCTCCGGCACGGCGTCCTACACCGGGTTGCAGACCGGCCAGATCTATCTGACACTGTACGCCGAGAACTGCGGCGGCCAAAACAACGGCTCACTAGGAACCAGCATCTCCACCAAGGGCGCATACACCATCCATGGGGTCCCGCCGGGCACCTACACCCTGCGTGCGTTCATGGATCCTTCGACCCTGGGCAAAGGCGTCGTCAACGCTGCTAGCCCGTCGGGCGTCGCGACTGGATCCAACGTGTTTGTCACCTCCGCGAATGTTTCCGGAGCGGACGTCACCCTCACCGATCCCGCAAAGGTCACTCTCGGCACCTCGACTCCCGTGCTTCAAGGAGGAGGCGGATTCAATATTGGTGCCATGCTCGCGTACAATCCAATCACGATTACGGACACTAACGGCAACTCTATTGAGACGGCTACGTCCTACACCCTGCAATGGAGCACCACTCCGGCGTTCACCGTCGTCGCCGGAAGCAAGACATTCCCGGCTGTAGGCTCACAGACAGGTCCGTGGATGTTGAATACCACCTCAAGCCCCTCTCTCACCAGCGGCGGCAGCTTCTACTTCCGCGCCTTTGGCACCTCGGCAGGGACGGCACAAAGCAACTATTCCAATGTCGTCGGGCCGTATACCATCAGCGCGCCCAATCCCACTGGCGGCAACGCGGTCTCTGGCGCGGTCACCTTTACCGGCGTCACCCCCTCCGGGCCTCTGGGGGTTGGCTTCTTCGACCAGAGCACGGGCAACTTCTATGGCGAGGGCTTTGCAAACCCGGTGAGCGCGCAGGCGTACACAATCCAGGTCCCCAACGGCTCCAATTACTTCTTCGTCGGCATCCTCGACCAGAACAACGACGGCGCGATCGATGCAGGCGACCTGCAAAACATCACGAAACAGCAACACAACACCGTCACCACCATCTCGGGTCCCACGACCAACCTGAACCTGACGTTGCCCACCGGCTCCGCGACCACCACGGTTAATACAGCGGGGACAAAGTCGAGCAACGGCACCAGTTACACTCTCGGCTTTCAGGTGAATGGGCTTCTCAAATTGCCGGTTGCGGTCAGTCTGAGCTCCAGCACCAATGCCGACGGCGCCAACGTGATTACACCCATGGACATCTCCGTGTGTGCCGTAGTCAACAACAACACTTGCAGCGGCGGTAGTGGGTTCGTGTACTACGTCAATAGCGGCGTCGTTCCGGCCGTCGGCGATAGCTACACCTTTGCCATCACATACAGCGATGCCACAACCGCGAACCTGACCGCCGCGGTCACTGGCGTGATGAACGCCTTTGCCACCCTCACCTCACCCACCGGTACCAGTTCGACCGACACGCCCACATTTACCTGGACTGACCCAACTAGCGCAAGCAGCTACACCTATCAGTTCCAACTCACTCCCCAGGGTAGCGGCCAGACCATCTGGCAGATACCGAACAACAACGGCACACTAACCAGCTCCACTACGTCCATCCCCTGGATTACCAGCGGCAACGATGTCACTGGAAATCCCAATGTGCCCTCGGTTTCCGCTCTGACCAGTGGGACGGGATACACCTGGCAGATTTCAGTCGTGGACACCAACGGCAACTCCGATACTACCCAGACGAACTTTACCGCGCACTAAGGCCCAAAATGCGCCGCGTGCATCCGGGTGTGTTCAATTGACCCCATATCTCTGCTCGAACGAGGTGAAGTACTTCCCCACCCCATGCGCCCGCTCGTGTCTCTGGCCCATGGCTGCCATGCCGCGCATGATGCTGAGCACGGTTCAAGCGTGCCGACCACATCGGCAGTACTCCAGCAACGCGATCACGATGAAATTTCGGTACACGACGGCGGACCTTTTCGGTTGCGCGGGGGGTTGCGGATTCTGCCGGATTTCGCTGAGCTAAATTATTGATTCCCTCTAGAATCAGCAGGTCTTGTACGACTCTAACCCGTAGGTCAGTGGTTCGATTCCACTCACCGCCCCCAGTTCCATCAAGATGGAAGCATCTTGCGGCACGAACCAGAAAGACTGGTCTTGCAGGAAAGGTGCGATCGGCGAATCAGGCCGATTCGGCTTCCATCTCGTCGAGCAGGCTTGCGGCCCGGGGCACATTATCGACCCCGAAGACCACGATCTCCTGCGTCGATCCTAGCTCCAGTCCGCAGTAGGAGTAGTCGATATTGATCTTGCCGGCGCCCAGTCGCGCGGCGGCGCGGCCCAACTCGCCCGGACGGTGCGTAACCCTGACAATAGCGACCTCCGTCTCCTCGAAGATCATGCTCAGGCCGCCGAGTACCGCGCGGGCCCCGGCCACATCGTCCACCAGGAATCGGGTCAGGCTCTCGCCCTCCTCGACATACGATTGAAAGGCCAGGATGTTCACTCCACGCTCCGCCAGAGCGAGGAAGCACATTCCCAGCGCGCCCGGCTTGTCCTCAATGGTTACCGTAAACTCCTTGCCCTTTGGCATCTGGCTTGACTCCCTTCGATCCCCAGAACACGACCAACAGCAACGCGGTCTTTATCATACTGTTCCAGCGGTACAACTCTCAATTGCAAGCCGTACCCGGACGCTGCCTGGAACGGCTGCGGACTTATTTCGAGCTTGACTGGTCTGATTGATCGGGACGAGTTGGCTGATAGTCCGGTTTTGAGTAGGTCTCCGCGAAGGACTCGTCGGGAGAGGCTGACGGCCAGCCAATAATCACCAGGAAGACATCGAGGACGAAGAGCGCGATGGCGAGATCGTTGAAGATCGTCGCCTGATGGGGGTTTGGCCAGAACTGGTTGGCCGACCAGAAGAGAAAGGCGGCGGCCAGCAGGATGGCCTTGATCCACTCCCTCAATGGAGGCCGATGCACGCTTTGGTACAGAAGGTAGACGAGTGCGATCAGGGCAAGCGGAGTTGCCTCGACGAAGCCGTGCAGGTTGGCAGGAAGAAGCGTCGGGAAGACGTCACAGGCGAGCAGCAGCGCAACACAGACCATCGAGACGACTCCCAGAAGGACTGGGACTGATCTGTGGTCTGGATCGATACGGGTGTACATGGAGTTAAGGGTATCGTAAAACCGCGGAGGCATGGCCTTGTGCGAAGCAGGCGATTCGCGGCGCGCGCTGCGGCGGTATATGATTTGGCTATCGGGTAGCCGTCGGGGTGCGTCTAATCCTGACCGGCGGCCTGGGGAAGTCCGGAGTTCGCGCAAGAGACCGGCCCCGTGGAGATGCTGCGAAATATGCCTAAGATTCCGAAGATTCTGCTGCTCGCGGTGTCGGTTGCCCTGGTGCTGACGGTTTTTCTGGGGGTGAACTCCAACGGCGTGAGCGCTGCCGCGACGGGGCAGGACGGTGCCTACAACCAGATGAAGGTATATGCGGAGGTGCTGCGCCATATCCAGACGGATTATGTGACGGACCCCAACATTCCGGCGGTGACCAACGGCGCGCTGCGCGGGCTGCTGGAGTCGCTGGACGCGGATTCCAGCTACCTGTCGCCGGAGGACTACAAGATCTACAAGGCGGACAGGGGCGGCAACGCGCAGGCGGGGATCAACGTCTCCAAGCGCTATGGCTACGCCACCGTGGTGTCGGTGGTGCCGGGCGGCCCGGCGGACAAGGCCGGCCTGGTGGATGGCGACATCCTGGAGGCGATCGAAGGCCAGGACACGCGCGACATCTCGCTGGCCATGATCCGGCTGATGCTGGAGGGCGCGCCGGGCAGTACGCTGACGGTTGGCGTGGTGCGCTCCAGCAGGAGCGAGCCGGACAAGATTTCCATGACGCGCAGTCTGCAGGCGCCGCCTCCGGTTGCAGAGTCGCTGTACGAGAACGCGTCGATCCTCTACCTGAAGCCGGAGGTTCTGGACCACGACCACGTCTCGGAGCTGGAGACCAAGCTGAAGGGGATGCAGAAGGCAGGCAACAAGAAGGTGCTGCTGGATCTGCGCGATGTGGCGGCGGGCGACATGGCGGAGGCGGTGCGGCTGGCCAACTTCCTGCTGAAGAGCGGGACCATCGCGACGCTGGAGGGTCAGAAGTTCCCCAAACAGGTGTTTACGGCCGACCCGGCCAAGACCATCCAGGCAACGGCGCCCGTGGTGGTGCTGGTGAACCGCGGGACGGCGGGGCCGGCGGAGCTGGTGGCCGCGGCGCTGCTGGACAACAAGCGCGCCGACGTGGTGGGCGAGAGGACCTTCGGCGAAGGCACCCAGCAGAAGACCTTCGATCTGCCGGATGGCGCGGCGCTGATCCTGTCGGTGGCCAAGTACGAGTCGCCTGACGGCAAGAAGCTACAGGACGACGGCGTGACGCCGGATGTTCTGGTGGCCTCCGGGCTGGANNGAAGAAGCCCGGCGCGCAGGTGGATGAGCCGCTGACCAAGGCGCTCGACCTTCTCAAGGGCAAGACGGCTTAGGCAATTTACGGCCACGCGTGAGAGCAGGGGGGTACCCCCCCTCTTTTGCGTGCTTACTAACGTCTTTGGAACCAACGAGATGCGAGTTTGGGCCTGCAAAGGTTTGATTCCGGGTTACTTATAGCTATCAATAAGAAAATAAATGGTTTCCTCCGTGGTGCGGTTTCGGGCATGAAAAACCCCGGCGCGCTGCCGGGGTTTCCCTTGTTTTCTCTACTACTTCTATTTTACAGGATGGGGCATAACTACTATGCCAACTATTTTTTCTGGCTATGTGGCTGATATTGCATTGGTTGATGGAGATTTGGAGGGTTGAGGGGCTTGACACGCTGTTTTTGGGCGGAAAACGGGGAAATTATTTTCAGGATCTGCGATTGCCCACGAGGAAAGACCGAACTGGCGTATCGGGAGACGCGGTTTGTGACGCGCTCGTGGGACTAGCCGATGTCGGACTCTTCGGCGGCACGCCACGCGTCCCTTCCGACGATGCGGCGGGTGATGGCCTTGTCCATCTGCATCCCTTCGTGCCAGAGGCCCAACTTGCGGTAGTGTTCTTTGGTCATCTCCCAAGCGGCCGCGTGCCGCTCGTTGGGCGTCCGGCTGACCCAGTACTCCACTCTCTCCTGCTCGCTGAGAGCTTCGAGTTCCTGAAGGGTCTTTAGTCTCTCTTGCATTCGGATGACCTCTACTGATTCTACCGCGCCCTCTCCAAGTCGCCCAAGAGCCTGATGCGGATGCTCAGCGCGGAGGGAAACCCGCAGGCGCGCAACCTCTTCGAGATGGTCGCCACCCTGCAAAAGCTCGAAGGCACCGTCCTCGAAGTCCACGCCGCTGCCGCCGCGTGAGACAAATTGAGCACTCGTCAACCGACAAAGGGTATTCTGACCGCATGGAGAAATTCTTTTATCGGTTCCGATCTACAGATAGGCTGCTCGACGGATCGCATGAACTTGAGCAGCAAGAAATCTTCTTTGCATCTCCAAAAGAATTGAACGACCCATTAGATGGCTTCAAGGACATTGTCTGGAGAGGCGACGAGATACTTTGGTCCAATCTTTTGAAACATTACATGCTTTGCCTGATGCATACAGCCATTGGCCCGTACATATCCCCAGATCATATCTTCGCTGATAGTGAATGCTTCATTTTTGCAAATCAAGGGACTTTCCCAACCCCCGAATTCGGCATGTTGTATGACAAGATTTGCCAGATGTTTTTTCAGCATGAAGACATTGCGAATCTGCCTGCATTGTTAGCTTCCCGCAACAGTTCGATCAGACGCGACGAACTCACCACATATCTCCGAATGGTGCATCTCCATGCGCTGAATGCCGTACTGACAGGCATGGAAGAAGCCAACTGTTCACCTGTGCGGCCGAAAGACGATCCTGTCCGTGCTGCGAGTTTGAAGCCGATTCCGTGCTGCGAAATATTGAACAAATGGAGTCTGCTAGAACGGGATAATCCGGACAAACCCGGTATCGTTGAAGTTCTTACTGCATCGGCTGAAGGCGTTGCGATGCAATTTAACCTTATTTCTGAATACAACGGTACTTCATTGAGATACGTTACTGCTTGGAAGTTTGTTGTGTCAGAATTTACGCGGAAATATGTGGAAGAACTGGAACAGTTGTTGTATCGAGAATGTCATACAGCATGTTTTGTCGAAGATCACACTCAGGCTGCAATGTGGGGAAACTACGGCGATGGGCACAAAGGAATCTGCCTCAAATTTAAAGCAAGTTCAAATTCAAGTGGCGCACCATCCCTCAAACTAAACCAAATTTGTGGATGTAGGGGCGACAAGAGCGGGTCAACTCCTGTCTATGGCGATGTGGCACATGAATTCTGCAAGGTTGAATATGTTCCACAATTTATAGAAATAGACTTTTTCTGTTCCCTTGGGCGGCTAACAGGGCCAATGCTTCGTTACTGGTTTTACGATTCTGCTGGAAACGCAAGTTATTCAGTCCAAGGCATCTTGTCGGAATCCGATAGATGGCGTGAACAATATTGGAAACAGTTTGATAGGGCAATCACAACAAAGTTGAAAGACTGGGCTCACGAAAATGAGTTCAGGCTTACATACATCACTGACTCTACAGACCCGCCAGCAAGAAAACTCAAATACAATTTCGAAGATCTTCAGGGAATCATCTTCGGAATCAAAACCTCAACTACAGACAAACTCAAGATTATGCATATCATTGAGAACAAATGTCGGAAGGAGGGTCGAAAGGATTTCGAATTTCATCAAGCCTATTACTCGCGCTTGAAAGGTAAAATCGAGACTACCAAACTGAGCCTCCTAAAGTTTGCATGAAGAAGAAAACCTCTACGGAATGACAAACAAAAAAAGGCATCCTTTGCGGGATGCCCTCTTTGGTTTGCGAAGCGGATGTTGTACGGACTACAGGCCCTTCTTGACGAGGAA
>PLOT01000107.1:0-4108 GCA_003142215.1 Granulicella sp.
TGCTATAGTCGGCGAGTCGGAAGCTCGGCAAGTCAGCAAAACCGAGAGCAAGAGGGAGAACAACATGGGATTAGTACCGATGGTGATCGAGCAGACGAGCAGGGGCGAACGCGCCTACGATATTTACAGCCGTCTGCTGCGCGACAACATCGTCTTTCTGGGCACGCCGATCGACGACAACATAGCCAACGTCATCATCGCGCAGTTGCTGTTCCTGACCAGCGAGGACCCGGAGAAGGACATTCAGCTCTACATCAACTCGCCGGGTGGTTCGATCACGGCAGGCCTCGCAATCTACGACACCATGCAGTACATCAAAAACGATGTGCAGACGTTCTGCATCGGGCAGGCGGCGTCGATGGGCGCGTTTCTGCTGATGGCGGGCAAGAAGGGCAAGCGGTTCGCGCTGCCCAATGCGCGCATCCTGATCCATCAGCCGTCGATGGGCGGGCTGAGCGGGCAGGCAACCGACATCGATATTCACGCACGGGAGATTCTGCGCATCCGCGAGATCACCAACAAGCTGATGAGCAAGTCGACCGGCCAGTCGCTGGATCGCATCGAGCGCGACGTGGAGCGCGACTTCATCATGACTGCGGAGCAATCGAAGGAGTATGGAATCATCGACGACATCATCGACAGGCCGCGAACTTAGGTCTTGAACTATTGCGAACTGAAACCCGTGCCCAAACGATCGGGTTTCCTGTCTTGAGGCATGACTTTCATGGTACGAATTGCGAGGTTCTAGCAACTGGAAGATTCGGGAATTATTTCCCTTTGATCGCTCACAGGGGCAGAATGACAATTCAGTCAGATTTGGAACTCGGAGCTTTCAGCTCCCGGTACGGAAGTGTGTACCCAGAAGGGGGTATCTCGGTGACTTCCGTGTAGTGGGGCGGAGCGTGGTTCAGGTGTAGACTTTCAATAGTTCCCTAGGAGTTGCTGCAACTATGAAAACGTCCCGCGGTTCAGACGAATCGCTTCGCTGCTCGTTTTGCCACAAGTCGCAGGACGCGGTGGCGAAGCTCATCTCGTCGCCATCCGACTATCCACGGGCCTACATCTGCGACGAATGCGTGGGTGTGTGCAACTCGATCCTGGAGGACGACCGGGGCGACGCGCTGCCGGGGACTGCGCCGGCGCAGCTTCCCAAGCCGCAAGAGGTAAAGGCGTTTCTGGACGAGTATGTGATCGGGCAGGAACAGACCAAGAAAAAGCTGGCGGTGGCAGTCTACAACCACTACAAGCGTGTCCAGATGAACAAAACTCGCGGCAACGATTCGCGCAGCAATGATGTGGAGCTGACCAAGTCTAATATTCTGCTGGTCGGCCCGACGGGTTCAGGCAAGACACTTCTGGCGCAGACGCTGGCCAAGATGCTGGATGTGCCGTTCGCGATTGTGGACGCGACAACGCTGACCGAAGCCGGGTATGTGGGCGAGGACGTCGAGAACATCATCCTGAAGCTGCTGCAGGCGGCCGAAGGCGATGTGACGCGGGCGCAGAGCGGAATTATTTATATCGACGAGATCGACAAGATCGGGCGCAAGGACGAGAACCCTTCGATCACGCGCGACGTTTCGGGCGAGGGCGTGCAGCAGGCTCTGTTGAAGATACTGGAAGGGACGGTGGCAAATGTTCCACCGCAGGGCGGGCGCAAGCATCCGCACCAGGAGTTTACGGCGGTGGACACGACCAACATCCTGTTCATCTGCGGCGGGGCATTTGTGGGGCTGGAGAAGGTGATTGGGCGCAGAGTCGGCAAGAAGACGCTGGGCTTCCGCGCGATTGCGGACCCGGATGCGAAGGAAGGCGATGTCACGCCGATCCGGGCGCAACGGGACTGCGAGTTGCTGCGCCAGGCGGAGCCGCAGGATCTGTTGAAGTATGGACTGATCCCGGAGTTTGTGGGCCGTCTGCCAGTGATGGGAATACTGGACGAGCTGGATGAGTCGGCACTGATCGAGATCCTGACCAAGCCGAAGAACGCGATTCTGAAACAGTATGCCAAGCTGTTCGACTACGAGGGCGTGAAGGTGTCCTTCACCGACGACGCGGTGAAGGAGATCGCGCGCGAGGCCCTGCAGCGGAAGGTGGGTGCGCGCGGGCTGCGCATGATCCTCGAAGAGCTGATGCTGGATCTGATGTACTATGTGCCCGGCAACAAGAAGGCAGGCGACCTGACGATTACAGCAGAGATGGTGAAAAAGCACTCGCTGACGCTGCTGACGCTGCTGGAAAAGGCTGGATAAGGCAGCGGTGAACCGACGCGCTCCTGGTGGCATTCTCCCGATCCAACCGAGTGGGCTATCGTCGATTGTGAACCCGTGAAATGTGGCGCATCGCACCTGTAAGTTCGAAGCCTGCGGCCTCCTATGATGGCACTGTATAGAACCCTTCGCGCGATCCTGAAACATCCTTTGAACGCCTCCAATCGCTGGGGAGCTGTTGTGAGGTATGTCAGGTGGCAGGTGGGCAGCCGACTCGTGCCAGGAGCGGTGCTGGTCCCCTTTGTCAACCAGACATCTCTGATCGTCTCTCCAGGAATGACGGGCGCGACGCAACAGGTCTATACAGGCCTGAGCGACTTTGCCGATTGTTCCCTCCTGCTGCACCTGCTGCGAGCCGATGACCTCTTCGTCGATGTCGGCGCAAACGTCGGTGTCTACACGGTGCTGGCCGCGGGCGTTGTTGGAGCGCGCGTTGTATCGATTGAACCGGTGCCCCAGACCTTCAACAAGCTATGCGCCAATCTGCGTGTCAACAACATCGTAGATAAGGTTGAGCCACACAATATCGGTCTGGGCCGCACGCAGGCAACGCTTAGATTCACGGCAGACCAGGACACGACGAACCATGTGATCGACGACGATGCATGGATCGGACCTTCCATTCAGGTTCCCGTTTTGGCTCTGGATACAGTTTTGAACGGGAATTCGCCGGTCCTGATCAAGATCGATGTCGAGGGCTGGGAGTCGGAGGTGCTGGCGGGAGCCGCCGCGACGCTTCGTTCCCCTTCTCTTCTTGGGCTGATTGTCGAGATGAATGGCGACGACACGGCAATGAGCGCAAATGAGCGCGCAGTTCATGACTGCCTGCTGCACAACGGCTTCCGTCCGTACTCCTACGACCCACTGACCCGGACGGTGACCTTGCTGCCATCGAAGAGCCTGGGATCGAACAATACAATCTACCTGCGGGATGTAGACCGCGTATCGGCCCTTGTCGCTTCTGCACCTCCTTTTCGGGTCAATGGCAAATCGTTCTGAACGTGGTCTGACCTGCTGGCGAGGCGGGCGCGTGCAGATTGTTGCCGAGTTACCAAAGGGTGTGAGGAAGAACTGGCACACAGGCATTACAATCACTGAGAAGCGATATCCGCGGGCTGCATCCTGCGGCAGCGGATGGCACGTTTTACGGAGAGAACCATGGCAAACCAATCCAAGACCGTTTTGAACGGTGAAGTCCGACGGATGCCGATGATGCCGATCCGGGACATGGTGATCTTCCCCCATATGATGACTCCGTTTGTGGTGGGACGTGCATCGAGCGTGCGTGCGCTGGAGGAGGCGTTGAGCGGCGACCGGAAGATCTTTCTGGCGACCCAGCACGACGCCTCGGTGGATGAGCCGAGCGTGGATGACATCTATGAGACCGGCACGATTGGAAATATTGTCCAGAGCGTGCGCATGCCGGACGGCAATATCAAGGTGCTGGTGGAGGGCATGGAGCGGGCGCGGGCGGTTGAGGTGTCGGACGAGGACGGATATTTTGTCGCGACCGTGCGCACGGGCAAGACGCATCTTGAAATGACACCTCAGGTTGAGCAGATGATGCAGCGCGTTCACACTCTGTTTGAGCAGTATGTGAAGCTGCAGCAGTCGCTGAACCACGAGACAATGGCAGCGGGCGTGCGCATGGACGAGCCGGCCAAGCTGGCGGACACGATTGCGGCCAACCTGCAGCTTTCGATCGACGAGAAGCAGCAGTTGCTGGATGTCTTCGACCCGGAGACGCGCCTCGCGCGCGTGGGCGATGTGCTGGATGTGGCCATCGAGAAGCTGAACATGGATCGCACAATCCAATCGCGGGTGAAGCGGCAGATGGA
>PLOT01000107.1:4236-36312 GCA_003142215.1 Granulicella sp.
ACGATCCTGAATACGGACCACTACGGGCTGGAGAAGATCAAGGAGCGGATTCTGGAGTTCCTGGCGGTGCGCCAGTTGGTGAAGAATCCGAAGGGATCGATTCTGTGCTTCGTCGGGCCTCCCGGCGTGGGCAAGACCTCGCTGGGAATGTCGATCGCCAAGGCCACGGGGCGGAAGTTTGTGCGCATGAGCCTGGGCGGCGTACGCGACGAGGCTGAGATTCGCGGGCATCGGCGGACGTACATCGGTGCGCTGCCGGGGCAGATCATCCAGTCGATGAAGAAGGCGGGGACGAAGAACCCGGTCTTCATGCTGGACGAGATCGACAAGATGGCCTCGGACTTTCGCGGCGATCCGGCGAGCGCGTTGCTGGAGGTCCTGGACCCGGAGCAGAATGGCTCGTTCCAGGACCACTATCTCGACGTGGAGTACGACCTTTCGAACGTGCTGTTTGTGACGACGGCAAACGTACTGCACACCATTCCCAGCGCCTTGCAGGACCGCATGGAGATTCTGCGGCTGCATGGGTACACCGAGCTGGAGAAGATGGAGATCGCCAAGCAGTACCTGGTGCGCAAGCAGCGCGTTGGCACGGGGCTGACCGAGGAGCAGATCGTCTTCGAGGACGATGCGCTGCGGGCGATCATTCGCGGCTACACGCGCGAGGCCGGAGTGCGCAATCTGGAGCGCGAGATCGGCAATGTGTGCCGCAAGGTGGCGCGCAAGGTGGTGGAGAGCGGGGCAAAGCATCGCGAGCTGTTGACCGGCGAGAACCTGAGCGAACTGCTGGGCGTAGAGAAGTTCCGCGACTCGCAGGTGCATGAGAAGAGCGAGATCGGCCTGGTCACCGGCCTTGCATGGACCGAGGTCGGCGGGACGATCCTGCAGACCGAGGTGCAGATTCTCGACGGCAAGGGCAAGTTGACGACCACCGGGCAGCTCGGCGAGGTGATGCAGGAGTCGGCGCAGGCGGCGCTCAGCTACATCCGCTCACGCGCGCAATACCTGGGGCTGAGCAGGGAGTTCTATCGCCACGTCGACATTCACGTCCACGTTCCCGAGGGCGCGATTCCGAAGGACGGGCCGTCGGCGGGAATTACGCTGGCAACTGGGTTGGCCAGTGCGCTGACCAGGATCAAGGTGCGGCGCAACATTGCGATGACCGGCGAGATCACGCTGCGCGGCAAGGTTCTGGCGATCGGCGGACTGAAGGAGAAGCTGCTGGCAGCGCACCGCGCGGGAATTTTCGAGGTGATCGTGCCCGAGGACAACCGCAAGGACATGGCCGACATGCCGGAGTTGCTGAAGACCGAGATGAAGCTGCATTTTGTCGAGCAGATGGACCAGGTACTGCAGATTGCGCTGGAAGAGAAACTTCCGGAGTTGAAAGAAGAGACTCTGGAGGTTCTGGCCGCGACGATGCCGCCGATGATGCCTGAGACGCTGCCCCTCTCTCCGCAGTAGAACAGTTGCCGGATTGTAGCGGTTCTTCTGAGCTGCTGTTGAGGTACCCCCCCCCTGGTGGCAATAGCGTAAAGTATTCAAAAAATGCAAGTTAAGCACGCGCTAAGCGCGCGAGACGTATAAAAGGCGAAGATTCGGCTGGTTTCGGTTGCTCCCGTCATTCGGGCCTTCCTTGCGGCGACTGCGATCACACTGCGCGCTGCATGTGGGATGTATCTCAAACCTTGCGGTTGCGGCAGCAAGATTGCGCGGCGGCGGCGGTCATGGGGGGGAGGCTGACGGAGGCGAGGTGGATGCGGTGGAGGAGCGCGTCGGCTTGTTTGGGCGGCAGGAAACCGGCTGCGATGGCCTGGATGACGCGGTTGAGCGCGCGCAGGATGGAGGGACGATCCGGGAGGGAGCCGAGGCGGATTGTATGGGGCCTGAGAGCTCGCAGGCGTCGGCGGGCTCGCAGCTCGAGGTCGTGGTGATAATGGCAGTGGGGAAGACGGGCGTGCGCGAAGTGTCGGCAGGGGGTTCCGTCGGACTTGGAGGCGGAGCAAAGTTTGTGTTTCATGGATTCTCCTCAAAAAGTTAAAAAAGTCTGGACTTAAGTTATTTGCAATCAACGAGTTGGAAATATTGCACTGTAAAGTATGACAAAAAAAGGACTTAATGGATATCGATTAGAAAACAAAGAGGAAAGGCCCAGGGGTTAATTCCCTGGGCCTTTCCTCTTTTCTGATCCTAGTTAAATTATAGCAGGTTGAGGAAACTAGTATGCCAACTATTTTTAACTATTAAGTAATTTAGATGGAATTAGTTACGGGGAAATTGGAGGGTCGAGGGTCTTGACAAGCGGATTTGCTGGGGTTTTTGGGGTAAGGAAAGGCCCGGGGCTAAAGCCCCTTGATTCAATTGGCCTTATTCATGGGGCTGAAGCCCCCTGCTCCCTCCGAAAGACAAAAACAGGGGGAGCTGCATCCCACCCTTCCGCGGTGAGACTGCGGAAGGATGGGGCACCCGGCAGCGGTCACCCGGCAAGGGCAAATACGGAGATTCTGGCTGCGCCAGAATGACGACAAGAACAAACAACAACCAAAACAAATGCGGGGGTCCCTCCACTGCGGCGGCAAAGTGCGCCGCCTCCGGTCGGGATGACGGAGTGAGTGTGACGCACCGGTCGGGATGACGGCAGTTTTGGGTTGCTCCGGTCGGGATGACGGAGTTTGAGGATGGCGGTTACTTTGCGGGCAAGGGGGGAAGGCCGAGTGCGGCGCGGAGTTGCTGGAACAGGTGCGCCGCCTGGGCGGAGTCTTCCTGGGCGACCTGTTGGTCGAGTACTTCGGCTGCGCCGGGCTTATTTTTAGCTTGCTGTTCTTCCTGGGTTGCGCGCTGGATGTAGTCTGTGAGGCTCTGTGGGACTTTCATGTTCCGTTGTTTGTAATGCCTTTGGAGGGCGATGTACTTGTCCAGTTCTGCTGAGTTGCCACTGGCGCCGGCTGGCTGGCTGGCCGCCTCCGCGCTTTGCATCAGGAGCACGGCGCGCTGCAGCATTGCTTCGACCTCGGCGTCGCGCGTGGTGTGGATCTGCGACTGGGCATTGCGGAGATCCGCCAGGGTATCGCTCTCGGTGTTGGCGGGATCGACCGCGGCGGTGAGCGACTCCTTGAGGCCGGGGCTGATGAAGACATGGTCGAAGCGCCAATATCCGGCGTATCCCAGGCCAAGCAGAAGGATGGGCCACACGATCCTGGGGACGCGGAAGGTCGATAACACTGGCATTGGAGATCGCCTCTAGATTGGAACAGCGAATTTTACTTCCACATGAAGTAGAAGCCTGGGGCCTGGTCGAGGAGCTTGGAGGGGTTGGGGAAGAGGCTGTCCGAGTCGTCGGAGAGGGCGGCGAGGAGGCCTTTTTTATCGCTGGCTGGGCGTGCGATGGTGGGCTCTCCCTTGATGCCGACGGAGCTGCGCGGTGTCCATGAGGGCGACGCGGAAGCCGCCGACCTTGTCGATGAGGCCCAGGGGGAGGGACTGCTGTCCGGTCCAGACCTGGCCGGTGGCCAGCGGACGGATCTTGTCGTCCGTGGAGTGGCGGCCGGTGGCGACGTCATGGACGAACTGGCCGTACATGTTGTCGACGACGGACTGGAAGTAGGCCTGCTCCTCGGGGGTCATCTCGCGGGTTGGGTCGCCGGCGTCCTTGAGGGTGCCGGCGTGGATGACGACGTTCTTGAGCTTGGCCCACTTGAGCAGGTCGCCGTAGTTGGTCCACTCCATGATGACACCGATGGAGCCGACGACGGATGCGTTGTTGGCGTAGATCTTGTCGCAACCGCTGGCGATGTAGTAGGCACCGGATGCGCCGACGGACTCGACCGAGGCGACGATGGGCTTGTTCTTGTCGTGGCGGACGCGGACGACCTCGTTGTATATCTCCTGCGCTGGCGGCGGCGCCACCGCCTGGGGAGTTGATGTGCAGGATGATGGCCTTGATGGAGGAGTCGTCGCCGAACTTGCGGATCTGGGTGTCGACCTTGTCGGCGTCGAGGATGACACCGTCGATGTCGATGACGCCGATCTTCGAGCCGCCGCTGAATCCGTCGATGGAGGCTGAGGAGTCGCCGCTGACGCTTTTGACGATGGACCAGACGAAGCGCGGTGAAGAGCAAGAGCGACGGCGGCAAGGGAGCCTCCGAGGATGGAGACCCAGAACCATGCGGAGTGACGGCGGCGCGGCGGCTGGGGGTAGGCGGGCCAGGGCGATGGTTGCGCGTAGGGCGCGGCTTGCGCGTAGGACGGAGCGTACGCGTAGGGCGGAGCGTATGCGACGGGCGGAGCGGCGGGTGGAGTGGAGGCGGTGGGCGGCTGGGGCGGCGGGGTGGTGAACTCTTCCGGCATAATTTGCAGTTTAGACTATTTTTCCCCTTGGGATGGGTAAGAAGTTTTGGCTTGCGGAGGGGGCGAGGTACGCGAAATCCGGTTTCCCCATGAAAAAATGGGTGGAACGCTGTTTGTGCGGCTAATCTGGTGGTTGAATCGTACACAGGTTGCAGCAGGACAAAATACTACTTTGCATTGTCCGCGGACCTGGCCGTATCCGCGGGATGGATGCGGGCGACGAATGAAGATATTGGGGAATGAATGGCAACTCCGCAGTTGAGCATTGTGATTCCGGCGTACAACGAGAGCGCGCGCATCGAGCAGACGCTGGAACGGGTGATGTCGTGCGTCGAACGGCAGGGATGGGACGCCGAGGTGCTGGTGGTCGATGACGGCTCGACCGACCGGACGGTGGAGATTGTGCGCGGCTGGATGGCGCGGACCCCGCGACTTCATCTGATACAGAACGAAGGGAATCGCGGCAAGGGCTACAGTGTGCGCAATGGGCTGCTACAGGCCACAGGCGAGGTGGTGATGTTTACCGACGCGGACCTGTCGGCACCGATGGAAGAGGCGGAACGGCTGCTGACGGCGATCCGGGATGGTGCGGACGTGGCCATCGGATCGAGGTGGATGGACCGCACACGGCAGACCATCCACCAACCGCTGTACCGGCGGTTCTTCGGGCGATGCTTCAACGGAGTGACGCGGACGGTGATGGGGCTTCCGTTCAAGGACACACAGTGCGGGTTCAAGGCGTTCACGCGGGCGTCGGCGCAGGCGATCTTCCGGTTGCAGCGGATCGAACGGTGGGGGTTCGACCCGGAGATTCTGTTTATCGCACGCAAGCTGGGATACAACATTCGCGAGGTGCCGGTGACGTGGGGACACGACGAGCGCAGCCGGATGAGCTATCTGAAGGACGGCATGAAGATGCTGGAGGAGATGGCGGCGATCCGGGGCAACTCGATTGCAGGGCGGTACGACCGGGACATCGCGGCGCTGAAGGACACCAGCGCAATGGTGACTCCGCCGGTGAAGCAAGGGAAGACCAACGTCAGCATTTAGAGCGAGGCAGGTGGGACGCGGGTTCAGGGGGCTGGGGTGAGCGAGTGGGGGATGTAGGGTTCGGCGGTGAGGACGGTGGAGAGCATGAAGCACTCTCTTTCGGAGAACTGGGCGCGGAATGCGGGGGAGTTGAGGGTCGACTGGCGCTGTTCGGATGGCATCTCGCGAAGGTCGAGGATGGCACGGACCACGACTTGTCGACGAGGGGCGGGAAGAGTGCTCAACTGTTGCATGGCGGAGTTCCATTGCTGACGCTGGGGCGGAGTCATGTGCTCCAGGGCCTCGTTGCGTTCGAGCATCCGGGCGCGCTGTTGCGGAGTCATGCTGTTGAACCGGGCCAACTGGTCACGATAGTGCTGTTGGGTTTGCGGGGGCAGCTCGTGAAAGCCAGGCAAGTCCTCCAGTGCGCGCTGCTGCTCGGCCAGTGGGAGATTACTGTGGTTGGCCATCCACTGCGGAATATGTTCCTGATTCTGGGCGGGTCTGGCGGCGGGGCGATCCGGCACGGAACGCGAAGCCCTGGGGGCAGGCTGGGGTAGCGGAGAAGGTTTGGGGCCGCGGGCCAGCGCCGGCGCGGCGGCAAACAGCAGAACGAATGCCGTGCCAAGACAGAACCGGATTGGAAGATGCAATTTCATGATGAGTTTCTTGCGCCTGGCGGAAGCAAAACAACGAACGGGCGATGCTGTATGGGCGGAATCCTTCCGGATGGGATCTTATTCCATTTTCATTTACATTCCCCGGCCCCCCTTGCTGCAACTGGAAGTCTACTGCGAAGGACGAGAATTGTGAAGATTTTTTAGCATCCTTTCCGGCCTGAATCTTTCCATGCTCATTTCTCCAATCTGCAATCTCTCTTCCGCGGCCTGCGGGAAGAGGCGATTGCAAGGCAGACAGCCAGTATCCGCGAGGACGTACTTATATCCGATGAGATGTGGCGCCACTGTCTGCGGCGGGCGCGTCGTCCTGGAGGAGCTGATCCATCTGTTGCAGCGCCTGCTCGTTCTTGTCGAGCAGTTGGAAGTCGTTGACGACCGCGGAAGCCTGAACCGGGTGAGGATGCTGGAAGGTGGCGATGCCGAAGCTGCCTCCACCGACGACGAGCACAAGGGCCAGTGCCCCTGCAAGCGCGGGGCGGAGGTGGCGGCCGGTATTGAAGAGCAGGCGCGTTCTGAGCCGCTGGAACCAGCCGTCGGAGGGGGCGGACTGGGCCTCGCGGAAGCGGACGGCCAGCTTCTGGTCGAAGTAAGGCGAGACCTCGGGGGCCTGCCAGGAGTCGAGCAGAGAGATGGTGGCCTGGAGCGTGGCGAGTTGATGCGCGCAGGCGGCGCAGGCGGCGATGTGGTCGCGTGCGGCGGCGTTTTCGGGCGCGGCGGTCTCCAGCAACAGATTGGGCAGAGCGGCATGGCAGAGTTTGCAGTTCATCGCGGTTGTTCCTTTCCTTCGGCGACGCATCTTGTAGCAGCCTTGCGCGTCTTGCTGTGTAAAGCGGGCGGCGAGTTCAACCGCCGTTCATCCGTTCAATCGAACTCCTGCGAAAGCAGGCCCTGCAAATAGGGGGCGAGTCGTCATCAACAAAATATTCCTCTAGATAAACTCCTTCAACTTCTCGCGCAGGGTCTGGTAGGCGCGGAAGAGCAATGATTTGGTGGCGGACTCGCTGAGCTTGAGGACGTCACCGATCTGTTTGTAGTCCATGCCCTCGTACTTGTGCATGAGGACGGCCATGCGCTGGCGTTCAGGGAGCGCCATGACGTGCTGGCGGATGGCGCTCATGCGTTCACGGCGAAGCAGGCTGTCCTCGGCGCTAATGGTGGTATCTGCGACGTCGGGCGCAAGGCCGGTGTCGGGGTCCGCCTGATCGAGGTAGATGGTGGAGGCGGCGCGCTCGTGGCGTGTGTCGCGGGCGTAGTTGACGCCGAGGTTGGTGGCGATGCGATAGAGCCAGGTGCTGAAGCGGGCCTCGGCGCGGTATGTCTGGCGCGAACGGTAGACACGCAGGAAGACCTCCTGGGCAAGCTCCTCTGCAATGGCCTGGTTGTGCACCATGCGGTACATGAAGTTGACGATGGGCCTGCGGTACTTCTGAATGAGAAAATCGAAGCCGGACAAATTGCCATCGCGCAGCTCCAACATGATGGCGGAGTCTTCCATCTCTGGGAAGTGCGCCGATCCCTGCGCGACAGATGGCTGTAGGACCCCATCGAGAAGACCCGGGTTGACGGCCAGCGTTGCCATATCTTCCATAACCCCGTCTTCGTCGTGAGGTTGCGCTGTCGCGTCAAAATCCGCCTGAATTTTGTCGTCGGGCCGGTCGCCGGGCCGGTCGTCCGCGAGGACGTGCCGAGCGCCGTGAAGAGGCGTTCCGGCGGGATGGGACGACGGGGGGTGGGGACCGGGCGGATTCTGCGGCGGAGGGGACATCTGGCTTGCCTATTGTACTTGGCGGGCACGTGAGCTGGATTGGTGGAAGTTGCCGCGGCAGAGCGGTTTCATAGTTGGCGGTTCCGGGGCGCTCGTCGCTCGCGTGGTTTTCCCTCAAGGAAAACCACACTGCACGATCCTGGCCAGGCCACAGGATCCGTGAAACCGCGTCTAGTGTAGCGGGGCATCCCCGTGTATGCTGGATAGGTACGGTGTTGCCGGATGCCGGATGGGCTCCAGGCGCGTGCCGGGCGCATAACTCAGCGGTAGAGTGCCACCTTCACACGGTGGAAGTCGTAGGTTCGAATCCTGCTGTGCCCACCATAACCAAATCAATCACAATAAGAGGCTTAGAAGCTAGTGAGCGATCGGAACGCCGGTCCATTCAGAGCTGATCTGCTGAAGATGTAGAGGCGCTACAAACAAAATACTGAGATTCTGGCTGCGCCAGAATGACGACTTGAAACAAGCCGCAGGTCTGCTGATTCCTGACGCTCTACTTATTTTGTGTGGAACATAGCCATGGCTTCAATTTCCACCAGTAGTTCCGGCCTGCATAGTTTTGCTTGAATCCCGGTAGAAGCCGGGAATGGATTCAGTCCCTGCTCACGATAGAAGTCATTTCTTCCACGGTTGAAGTCGGCATAGTCGCGGTCGATGTCGCGCAGGAAACAGCGCGTGCGCACCACGTCCTTCCAGGTGGCTCCCTCGACCTCCAGGAGCGCGGTGATGTTGTCGAAGGTGCGGCGCAGTTGCGCACTGAAGTCGCCGATATGCACCGATCTTCCGTGTTCATCGATGCTGGCCGTGCCGGAGATCAGCAGCATGGTGATGCCATTGAAGTCCAGGCGCAGGCCACGGGAGAAGGCGCTGCCGTAATCGGATGCTTCGTCCAGCGCGTTCAGGTTGGTGATGGCTCGGCGGGCAATCGGCGTGTGTGTTTCTATTGGCTTTTCCAGGTCAAGCAGCATGGTCATCGGTTCCCTTCGTGGTTCCCGTAGAAAATCGTGTTACTTCGGTTGTTGCAACGCAGCGGAGTCATGGGTTGCATCTGGCTGGGCCCCGGCTGCGAAGACTTCAAAGGGCAGCGCCGGCATTAACATAGTCTGGGACACAACTTTTCCGTTGCCCTGCGGGTTTGGACGCTCAATGATGGTCGAGATCAGCAGGTTTCCACGCAGCCCAGAGGCAGCCGTAGCCTTGTCCGCCATCAGGTAGATGGCAACTCCGCCCTCGACAGGCGTTGTGCGGCTGATCGCGATGCCCGGCGGCGGATCGTTCAGCTCAAACTTCACTTGTCCGTTCAGAGCGGGCGGCAGATCGAACCTCACCATTGCGGGGCGCCCTTGCAGCAACTCCAGTGGATGGTCCCAGGAAGCGGCCCATCCCGCGGGACGCCTCTGCTGTCCACTCACCGTCAACAGCATCTCTGTGGTTGTCACCAGATGGTGATAGAAGAAGGCCTGCTCCCAATCGTCTGCGGGGAGGCTGCTACGCTGCACTTGTTTGCCTCCGACCGTGGCGAAACCTAGCAGCGACAGATGGCTGGTGCGGTTGCCGCCCTGGAGGGGAACGCTCAGCGTCATCGGCACCTGCGACTGGTTGCCGGGAACCACATCGCCGCTGAGCTGGAAGCCTTGAGGAGCATCCTTGAGCTTGACCACAATGTCGCCGTCGAAACCGCCAAGGCGCAGTGCGTGGACGGTGATCGGCACGACCGATCCAGCGCGTGCGTTGATGCTGGAAGGCGTGATGCGCAGTTCAAAGTCGGGCTGCGGAGCGCTCACGCGCAGGCGATAGGCATACTGCGGGCCGCCGTTCCGCTGCGTATCGCCAAGGCGCAGAAAGTAGCTGCCATCGGCGGGAAGATGAACCAGAATGCGCGAGTCTGCCTGATCGGTGATGAGGCCGGCGCTCTCGTCGGCGAAGTCGTCGTTGGAGGCAAGCACCTTGCCACTGGCGTCCGTCAGCGCGAGGATTGAGTCGAGCGGCGAATCGAGCCTGCGCGCATAGACCTCGGCCTCGACTTGGTCTCCGGCCTTTCCCTTGAACTGGAAGTACTCCCACTCGCCGGGCTGGTTCACTTGCCCATTCACGATCGCTGGCAGCGAAATCTTCTGCGCATCTGCCCGCGAATGAATCTGGTCCTTCGCAGCGCTCTCGGGCAGAGTGTCCAGGGCAAAGGGCCGCGCGTCCAGCTCCACTCCTTGCGGTGCAAGCAACTCAACGCCCTTGTCTTTGCTGCGCGAATGCTGGGTTATCCGCGACTGGCCCAGGTTCCATCCGGTGAACTCCACTGGCGTTTTTGCGCCGGCCCTGCCGCCCAGGGGAAACATGCCGGTCACAAATGGAATCTCGCCCAGTGCCACTCGGTACACGAAGTCCTCGCGACCGCGATAGATCGAGTCGTGAATCGCGAGGGTGTATTCGCCGTCGGCCGGAATCTCGTAGAGCAGGACTGGGTCGGGATGAAAACTGTAATGGTCTGCGTATTGCAGTTCCTTGCCACTGGCGTCGTAGAGCGTCAGCGAGGCCTGGAACCAGCCCGGAACCGCATCGGCGATGTAGGGAATCAGTTCGCGAGCGCTGGCCTGCACCACCAGGCGCTCGCCCTTGTGCGCATGAAAGCGATACTGGTCCACGCCGCCCGGAGCGACTTGTCCGTTGACCAACAGAGGCGTTGTCAGCTCGACGACGGGCGTTGGTGGAGGGTTATTCGTCGTGCCTTTATTGGGCTGCTTCAGTTGCTCGTCGAGGTCGCTCTGGGTCACGCTTCCGGCTGGCGGCTTGCTCCACTCCGGCAGCCGGCCCACGATAAAGTACAGCGGATTGGTGATGCCATTGGCCGCGGCCAGTCGCAGTTCGCGCTGTCCGGCCGGCGCATCGGAGGAGATAGTGACCTTCAGCCGGACCTTCTCCGCGATGGACACGTTGGCCGTACGCTTCTGGAAGAGCAGCAACTTCTGGCGCAGATCGCGAACTTCGCCCAACTCCGCGCCGGTCAGCTTCATTGCGGAAGATCCGGTCGCTGCCGCGGGTTCCGGATTATTTACAGCATTATTTGCAGCATTATTCGCAGAACTATTTGCCGGACTGGGATTATTTGTCGTAATAGTTGCCGTATTATTCGGAGAATTAACCGGCGTATTATTAGCGGGACTTACCGCGGGAGCAATTATTCCTTTCTGTTTGTCCATCAACACCTTCAGCCGGTCGCGCATGGTGCTGGCCTCTCCGGGCTGGATCGGCTTGACCCACTCCAGCACAGAGACGCTCACCCCATTGCCTGTGATCAGCGCGCCACTGACGCCGTTCAGGAACTGGCCGCCAACCACCATTTCGAAGCTGGTGCCCTGCTCTCCGCCCGCCGGATAGACATAGCCAGCATGAGGCGCGCCTTGCTGTGCCGACGCAAAAGTTGCGCAGCAGGCAAGCAGGCTCATGACGCAGGCATTTTTGCAGCGCAAGATCACACCAGCTCCTTCAGTAATCCGGCCATTGGCAGACCTTCGGCCTTCGAGGGGATCGTGGTGACGTCGAGTCCTTCGGGATGGGGCAGGCGCGCATCCGGCGGGATTCCCATCTGCTGGTAGATGCTGCCGATCAGATCCAGCGGATAAACGGGCCTGCTCTTCACCTCTTCGCCACGCGCGTCGGACGAGCCGACCACGCGCCCGCCCTGGAATCCGCCGCCCGCCACCAGTGCGCTGAAGACCGATCCCCAGTGATTGCGTCCGCCGTTCCACGGGGCCTCCCAGTCCACCTTTGGCTTGCGTCCGAACTCGCCGCACCACCACACTACCGTGCTCTCCAGCAACCCGCGGTCCGAGAGGTCCTGCAAGAGAGTGGACAAACCCTTGTCCATCTCCGGCAGGCGACGGCGCATGGTCTGGAAGTTCTGCTTATGCGTGTCCCAACCCGCGTTGTAGTTGATGGTGACGTACGGGACGCCTTTCTCCACCAGCCTGCGCGCGGCCAGACAGGACTGCCCGAAGGTGGTTCTTCCGTAGCGGTCGCGCAGGTCGTCTTTCTCCTGCGATAGGTCGAAGACCTTGCCCGCGTCGCCGAGGATCAGCTCATAAGCCTGTTTTTCTGTGGCATCGAGCGCGGCGATCTGCGGATCGTCCTTCAATGCATGGCCCAGCGAATCCAGTTGATGTAGCAGCGCGCGGCGGTCCTTCTGGCGCTGGTCGCTGACGCCGGGAACGACCACTCCCTCGACCGCGAAGCGCGCCTGATTCGGATCGCCGCCCGTGGCAAATGGCTTGTACTGCTGGCCCATGAAACCCTCTTCGGCGAAGCGGCCCTGCGGCTCCGTCAGCACGATGTAGGGCGGGATGAGTCCCGTGTATCCGGCGCGGGTTCCCTTGAAGAGCGAGACCACCGCGCCGACATTGGGGAAGACATCGTGGCCGCCGCTCAGCCGCCCCGTCTGCACCGTGTAGGACGCTGTCTCGTGCGCATAGAGACCATGCGTCATGCTGCGAATCAGCGAGTATTTATCAGCCTGCTTAGCCAGCAGCGGCATCAATTCGCCGATCTGGATACCGCTGACGTTGGTGGCGATCGGATGATCGAGAGGGCCGCTATAGTCGGAGCCGGCCTCCGGCTTGGGATCGAATGTGTCCAGATGCGCCGGGCCACCCCACATCCATATCTGGATGACGGACTTTGCCCTGCCGGTCGTCACCAACGGAGCGGGAGTTGTAGCCCACGCAGGCAGGCTGAAGCCGCGTGCCATCAAAGCCGCCGCGCTCAAAAATGAGCCTTGCATCAGAGTGCGCCGCGTCAACGAGCGGACCGTTGGTTCTGTTCCGTATATCTCATCCTTCTTCATGGCATTGTTCCTTCCGACTGCGACTACTTAGAACGTATCGGTAAAAATCGCTTAGTGTCGATAGAGAAACTCCGTGCTGTTGATCATGGCCCAGGCCAGGTCAGTCACCGCGTCCCGCCGCGGCCCCGATTGCAGGCGCTGTTTGGCGATGGCGCGTTCTTCCGCCGACGGCGTCCGCGAAAGAATCGTCAGATAGAGCGAGTCGATCAGATCGTCGCCGCTCTTCGCATTCCGTAGCAGGTCCTGCAACGCCGTGCCCTGCTGAATCTTCTTCTGGATATGCGACGAATTCAGCATGTGCAGCCGCTGCGCGTCGGTAGATGTGTTGTTGCGCTCGGTTTCGAGCCCGGTGTCGCGCGCAGGCTTGCCGAACTGCTCCAGAAACGCGCTGGTGATGCTGCCATCGGGCAGGCTGATGGCGCGCTGTCCCTGCGGCATGAAGGTGAAGGGCTCGGGAATCGCGCTGGAATAGTCCTCGCTGGTCCCCGTCACCTGGCAGAGCGCATCGATCAGCACCTCGGCGTCGAGCCTGCGCGGTGCGTACGATGCAAAATGCGCGCGACTCTTCGCCGCATCGCCCTGCGGCAGCGAAGAGAGCTGGTAGGTCTCCGAGGTCAGGATCAGCCGGTAGATATGTTTCAGATTGAAGTGCGAACGCACCAGCTCCTGCTGCAGATAGTTGAGCAGCGCGGCGTTCTCCACCGTGGCACCCGGTCCCGTTTCATCCGGATCGGCGGTCAGCCCGCGGCCCATCAGCCAGAACCAGACGCGGTTCACAATCGCCCTGCTGAACCACGGATTGCCGGGCGTCATGAGCCAGTCGGCAAAGACCTTGCGCGGGTCCTCATCCCCATCCAGCCTCACCCGCTTTCCGTCGGGAAGAACTGCAACCCGCGGCAGGCTTACGGTTGCCAGCTCCGCAGCCGTCCGCTTGACGCCACCCTCCTCGCCCGCCGGGTCGAAGAAGACGATCTCTTCCTTCCACTCCCGCGTCGGCTTGTATCCCACATGGGAGAAGAAGACCGCCATCTGGTCCAGCTTTGCCGGCGGCCAGTTCTCCGCCTTCGTCCCCATGAAGGTCAGCGCGACGGTTTGCGCAATCGTCTTTGGGGCCTTGTCTTGCATTGCGCGGTAGAAGTTGGCCGGGGCCACCAGGAAATTGCTTCCGCTTGCCGTCAACAGTTCCCGGGCAAACTCGTCGTAGGGCTTGTCCTCGTGCAGCGACTCGCGAATCCAGTGGTGATAACTCTGCGCCGCGTTGGGCCACAGTTCGATGGGGAACTCGGCCTTGATGCGTAGCGCGTCGCTCCAGCGCATGGCCCAGTAGTCGGCAAACTCATCGCGCTCCAGCAACTCGTCGATCAACTGGCTGCGCTTGCGCGGGTCCGTGTCCGCGAGAAACTTCTGTGCCTCGGCGGCTGTCGGCAGGGTGCCAATCCCGTCCAGATAGGCGCGCCGCACAAACACTGCATCGGACGAGAGACGCGCGGGCTCCACGCCCATCTGCTTCCAGTGCGCGAAGACCAGCTCGTCAATGCGGTTCTGCGGAGCCAGCGCCGTCGGCGCTTCAAATATTGGGTCTATCCCGGAGGCCGCGGTCTTCTGGGCGCGCGCCGTTCCCGAAGCCAGGAACGCCATCGTCGTTGCCGCAATCCAGAATTGCTTCATGCCGCACCAACTTGATTCAACTCACGCCCGAACCTGTATTGAGAGACTTCCGTGCGGTCAGTATATAGGCCATGCCCGGCCCTGGTTCCGTGCAGCTATCAGTGCAAACCCATAGGCAGGGAGAATGTTTCGACTCAAAGCTCATAAACCAGATGGCAACGGTAGACCCAACATTGCCGCGGTTCGCGATCGAGACGCAACGGTCATTCGGGACCGATGGTTGAGGGGTCTCGGCGTTGAGTGAGGCCTGTGGATCGTTTCTTAGCCCACACCATGCGGAACAGCGCTACTGGACCCATTCATCGTCTTGTTTTCATGGGATACACCCTGCGCTTTGGCAAGCCTTCTGGGATTGCGAGCGTCGTTTCTAAAGCACTTGTGGTGTTTCAAAAGGGTCAATCGATGTGATGACGTCGAGCATCCTTTTGGAGCCGTGCCTGGGAATACAATATGGGAACCACCCCATTTTGAAATCCCTGGAATGGAAACGTGGACATGGAAGTGTCCCCAGTTTCCGAACCGGATTCAAAATCACCAGATCGAATTGCTGCAACGTTGGCGCCACAGACTTTTGGCGACCTTTTTGAAAACTATAACCGATCGCTCAGGCGCGGGCCGGGCATCGCCGTATTTCCCGGAGGATTGTGATGTGTCGAAAGTTGTTGGAACTCAGTGGACCTCAGTCTTCAAGAGGCCGCCAGAGCAAATTTGTGCCATGCGTTCAGCAGAGATTCATGCTTGCGAGATGGTTCGCGATCGCAATTCTGCTTCTGATTTCCTCTCACTGCCTGGCGCAGTACACCACGGGACTGGTTCAAGGCTCCGTGCTGGATCCATCGGGAGCGCTGGTCAAGAACGCTTCGGTTGAGATGAAGAGCCTGGAAACAGGGGAGGACCGCACCTTTCCCCGCACCCCCAGTGGCCTCTATTCATTCACTGCTGTACCTCCAGGCCGATACCGACTTCGCGTCACGGCGACGGGCTTTGCTTCTCCATCCGCCGATATCGCCGTTTCCACCAGCCAAACCACCACACAGAACTTCACGCTACAGATTGGACAAGCGTCCACCACCGTCGATGTCCAGGCGGATCGAGCGCCACTGCTCGATGCCTCCGATCCTTTGCGAGGCGTAACTTACAACGAGACCGAGGTTGGCACACTTCCCAATCTCAACCGCAACATCAACAGTCTGGTGATTCTTGCTTCCGGGGCCACGCCGACCTTCAATCCTCGCGGAGGGCAGTTCACCACGATCAATGGCGCGCAGGCTGGCCAGATCAACGCGAATGGTGGACGCTCCAAGTCCACCTCCACTCAGCTCGACTATACGGACGCGAACGACTGGGAGTTCGGCGGCGTCGCGCTTGCAACCGAACCCACGCCCGACATGCTCGGCGAGTTCCAGGTGCTCACCAACAACTGGGCCGCGGAGTACGGGGTGAAATCCACAGCGGAGATCGTCATGGTCAGCCGAAGCGGAAGCAACTCGCTGCACGGCACCGCATACGACTTTATGCAGAACGCCGCATTGAACGCGCGGGACTACTTCGACACCACGGGCAGACCTGACCCCCTGGTCCAGAACTACTACGGCTTCACCCTCGGCGGCCCGATCCTGCGCAATCGAACTTTCTTCTTCGCCGGGTACGAGGGCCGGTCAACCCATGGCGCAGGCACCACACTGGTGGCGGACCTGCCGACCGCAGCCGCTCGCAGCTCCGTTACGTCGCCCACGGTTCAAGACCTGCTGCAATTGCTCCCTCTTCCCACGGCCGCAACCAGCGACCCGCTCATCGGCACGTCCTCCATCGCCGAGCCCAATCCTTCAACCGGGAACCAATATCTGCTGCGCGCCGATCATTCCTTCTCCGCCAGAAACTACCTGACTCTGCGCTTCTACAGCAACTCCGGCACATACGTCGAACGTGTCTCCAACTACTCCCTGCCTCAGGACGACGCCAGCTTCGATCCGGTCGGCAGGAATGCCATGATCGCCGACACCTGGACGCCGCGTTCCAACAGCACAAACGAGCTGCGTCTTGCCTACGGACGGTCGAGCGCCCTCTTTGAACCGCTTACTCAGCCGGCGACGCCACGCTTCAACGTCACCGGACTGGTCGGCTTCGGCACGGTGTCCTACTGGCCCCAGGGGCGCGTCTTCAACGTCTATCAATTGAGCGACGCATACAGTTGGGTCCACGGGCGGCATATCGTGAAGGCCGGCTTCGATCTGCGCCATATCGAAGACAACTCACTCAACTACACGGATGCCCTGGGCGCATTCACCTTCACCTCGGTGAACGACTTTCTGGCTGGCACGATCGCCAGCTACACACAGGAGTTTGGCAACACTTACCGCGGGTTTCGTGAAAACTATAACGGCGTTTTCGTGCAGGACGATTGGAAGCTGAGGCCCCCCGTGACCCTGAATCTTGGCCTGCGCTATGAATATCAAGGCAGCCAGAGCGACGCCAACCATCAGCAGTCGGTGCTGGACATCGCAGGGACGGGGAAGATCGGTCAACTGGGCAGCGGGCCGCTCGGCGTCTTCAACACGCAGAATCCTCTGATCGACGCGCATCCCGGTCTGCTGGCGCCGCGCTTTGGCTTTGCGTGGGACCCTGAGAATGGAAAATTTGTGGTCCGCGGCGGCTATGGCATCTATTACGATTCGCTCATCTTCAACGGCCTGGAATCTGGCCGAACCGCGCCGCCCACCGATTACACAGGCACGCTCAGCAGCTTCACCGGAAGCAACATCCTCGCCAACCTCCTGGCAGGCACAGCTCCACTGCAGACGACTTTGGCCGCACAGGCCGGCAGCTTCAACAATGTCACCAACCTTGGCAGCGTAGTCTCTGAGAACCCCCACATCCGCAATCCTTACGAACAGCAATACAGCTTCGGCGTTGAGGTTCGCATTGCAGCGTCGATCATGGCGGACCTGTCCTATGTTGGGTCGCGCGGGTCGGCCCTCACCACCTATGAGCCGATCAACTCGACGCTGCCGGCGGACCGTCCCGCTCCGGCTGCCAGCGCTGCCGATCAAGCCAATCGGCTCACACAGTTCCAGGCGTTTTATGCCTCCGAGAATGGGCCGGGCAATCCCCGCATCGATCCTCGCTTCAACGACGTCAGCTACATCAGCGACACCGGTAGTTCCACGTACAACTCGCTGCAAGCTGCTGTGTCGAAAAGTCTGACCCATGGGCTGCTTTTGCGCGCCTCCTATACATGGTCGCATTCCATCGACAACAGTTCCGATTACACCCCGGCCCAGGGCGCACTGGATACCAACTTCGAGCAGGACCAATTCAATCCCGGAGCGGAGCGCGGGAACTCCGACTTCGATGTCCGTCACCGTTTTGTTCTGTCTCACGTCTGGCAGGTTCCCGTCTTCCGCAACCAAAAGGGCATCGAAGGGCACATCCTCGGCGGCTGGACGTTTGCTTCCGTCAACCAGTTTCAGTCCGGCCTACCGTTCACGGTCATCACGGGCTCGGTTGCGGGAATCCCGGACGCGAATATGGACGGCAATACAGTCTCGGGCCTCGATAACTCCCGGCCCAACTGCGCCGTTGGCGGCTCGTTCACCATGGGCAACCCGGCGTCGAACACGAAGTACATCCCGGTTCTGCTCGGCAACAATGGAAACTGCGGCCGAAACACGGTCCGCTTGAATAAGTTCATCAACTTCGATTGGACCTTTTCCAAGAACATCCGCGTCTTCGAAAGAGGATTGCTCAACTCCGGCCCGTGGAACCTTGAATATCGCGCCGACCTGTTCAACGCGTTCAACAATCCGTATCTCTCGGTTTCGGGCACCAACTTCCTGAACCTCTCGAGCCCGGGCTTTGGCCTTTACGACACCGCAGCCGCCAGCCGGCGCATTCAGATGGCCCTCAAACTCAACTGGTAATCGTGCTTCAGGCTTCACGCGCGCGATCTCGCGCCGGTGGAAGCGATGATGGGTGGCTTTGCTGAAAAGGCCAGCCATATCGAGAGAGTAAGAGCCAGCAGGACTGCGCCTGCGATGGCAAGGAAGGCTGCCAGGTATCCATAGAGGTGGATGATGACACCGGCGATGGGGCCGGAGAGGAAGAAGGAGAGGTCGATGAAGGCGGAGTAGACACCAAGCACCGATCCGCGCACCGATGTGGGGAAGACGTTGGCAGCCTCGACGGCTAGTGCTGGAAAGACAAAGGAGAAGCCGAGACCAGCAAGCCCGCAGCCCGCGTAGGCCATTCCAGGAGAGTTGCCGAATCCGAGCAGGAGAAGGCCAGCCAGCTCCACGATGAAGGAGACGATGGCGACGGGAAATCCTCCGAAGCGCTCGATGACACCGGGGAAGACAAGACGCACGCCCATAAACGAGATGCCGTAGATGGTGAGTGAGAGTGCTGCTCCCTGCCAACCGCGATGGATAAAGTAAAGAGTGATGAAGGTGCCGATGATGCCAAATCCCATGCCTCCGAGAGCGAGTGCAAGGCCGTAGGGAGTGACGCGCAGGAGAATTCGGCGCAGAGGCAGAGGTGCAGGATGGCCTTTGAGCGGAGCAGTCGGCGCCAAGCCAGTTGCGACGACATAGCTTGCAATGCAGACAAGAAGGATGAGGAGACCGGCACCGGCGAATCCCCAGCGCGATCCGAGAAGGATGCCAACCGGCGCGCCTATGGCGAGCGCAAGATAGTTGGCGACTCCGTTCCAGGAGATGACGCGAGCCGTTCGCTCGCTGCCCACGCGGCCGATGCCCCACATGGTGGAGCCCGTGGAGGTCATGCTTTCGCCGACGCCGAGAACCAGGCGGCTGAGCACAAGGCTGTCGATGCTGAACCAGAAGGAGTGCTTGAGCAGAGCGGCAAGGAGAAGAAAGAATCCACTGGCGGCGCAGAAGAGCAGGCCATAGCGGACAGTCTGTCGTGGGCCGCGCGTATCTGCCATGCGCCCTGCACGCGGGCGACTGGCAAACGTGGCGATGTATTGAATGCTGACCAGAAGCCCAGCTATGGAGGCATTGACGCCTAATTGCAGGTGGGCATACGTGGGCAGTAACGCAAGAGGAACGCCGACTGTGAAGTAGGCGACAAAAGTAAAGCCGACTACCGGAAGGATGCGACGCGTGACTTGGTTATCTGGAATCAGTTGCGGTGCGGATTCTTGAATGCTGGATGTTGACACAATGCGAAAGGGGAAAAACAGGTCTTATGTTTATTGTAATAGGGGTGAGCGGCTCAATTGCGGGGCGAGGTCCTGGTACTACGGTGTTAGTGCAATGACTTCGCGATCAGTTCAGCACAGGTAGTTAGTCCCAGCGTGCTATTGACGCAAAGGTGATAGAGCCGGCGATCCAGCCAATCGCTGCCAAAATAGTGTTGCGTATAGTGCGCGCGATCGGAGTCCATGCGTTGCAACAGTGCCCGCAGGTCATGCTCGCGCGGATGACGGAGCTTCATCCGTTCCACTCTTTCCGCCAGCGGTGCATACACCAGCGCGTGAAGAACATGTGGACTATGCCGCAATACGCACTGCGAACCGCGCCCGATGACAACACAGTTGCCGACTCTGGCGGCCTCATGAATCACTCGCGCAGTGGCCTGTTGCACTTTGTCGTAATCCAGTGACGAAACGGGCACTGTCAACGACATCTCGAAGCCTTGCAGCGCGTTCTTCCACCAGGAACGCGACTTTTCGTCGGCAGCCTCGATCCAATCGCACCGTACCTGCCCCGCCACGGCGGCACGCTCAATGATCTGCTTGTCCAGAAACTCCCAGCCCAGAAGCTCTGCTATCCTGCGCCCGATGTCTGCGCCCCCGCTGCCGTACTCTCTTGCAATCGTCAAAACGTTGAACATGCCGCCATCCTTTCCCACTTTTAGAAAACCATGCCGTCTGCTACCCCTCACCCGCTGTTGCCCCTCAGAGTATCCTGCGAGCGCATTCGCGCGCCATGAAACAACAAGACAAGCGGTACGCAGAGCAGCGCGAGATACCCCAGCCATCGAAAATTATCGATATAGGCGAGCAGGGACGCCTGCCGCTGCATGTTCTGGTAGAGCGCCCCCAGGGCCTTTTGATGGGCGGTGTATGGATCCGTCCCGCTCAGGGACAATTTTGCTTGCATCCCATGAAGCATAGCAAGTACGCCGGAATTTCCCGCCGTGATGTTGGCCGCCAGAAAGTTCTGATGGGTCTGCGAGCCACGCACCAGCATGGTCGTGACACTGGAGATGCCGATGCTGCCCCCAAGGTTTCGCATCAGGTTGTAGATGCCGGACGCATTGCCGATCTCCTGTTTGCGCAGCCTGCCCATGGCCATGGTGGTCATGGGAACAAAGATAAGGCCTCCGGAAAATCCGTTGAGTACGTTCGGGATGACGATCGACACCATGGAGACACCAAGGTTGATATGACTCAACATAATAGTGGAGTAGCCGAGTATGGCGAAACCGGCTGCAACCATCAGGCGCCCGTCGACATATTTGACCAGAATCCCGGCCACGATCATGGAAACCAGCGAGCCGATGCCGCGTGGACTGACGGCCAGACCGCTGTCCAGCGCGGGATAGCCCATCAGGGTCTGCAGAAACAACGGTAAAAGGGCCGTAGTTCCATAGAGCACAAAGCCGTAGATGCCAGTGATCAACGTCCCTACGCAGAAGTTGCGGTTGGCGAGCACACGCAGTTGCACAATGGGCTCGGGGTCCGTGAATTCGCGGATAATAAATACTACAAATGCGATTACGGAAATTGCAGTGATCCACCGGATCCAGGTCGCGGCAAACCAGTCGGCCTCCTGTCCCTTGTCCAGCAGCAACTGCAATGTGCCCAGCCATAGGGCCATCAACCCGAAACCGAGATAGTCGATTGCGCCTCGAAATGCCTGCCTGATGTAGGGAGGGTCTTCGATGTACAGGTTGACCATAATCAGGGCCAGCAAACCCACCGGAAGATTGATGTAAAAGATCCATCGCCAGGAATAGCTGTCGGTGATCCATCCTCCCAGAGTCGGGCCGATCACCGGGGCAACCACAATTCCCGCGCCGTAGACCGCCATCGCCGTGCCATGCTGGCGCGGCGGAAAACTCTCCAGCAAAATGGACTGGGCCAGGGGCTGCATGCCGCCGCCGCCGAAGCCTTGCAGGACCCGCGCCAGGATCAGCATTGGCAGGTTGATGGCAATCCCGCATAGCAGCGAGGCCCCGGTAAACACCACGATCGAAATCATGAACAGACGTTTGCGCCCAATGCGCCGCGTGATCCATCCGGCGGCGGGAAGCATGATTGCGTTGGAGACGAGGTAGCTGGTCAGGACCCACGTCGATTCATCCGTGGAAGCTGAGAGATTTCCCGCGATATGCGGCAGTGCCACGTTGGCAACCGAGGAATCGAGCACCACCATGAAGGTCGCGATCATCACCGATACCGCGATCATCCACGGATTCGCCGCAGGCTTCCACTCAGCCTGTTCACCCTCCGTATTTGTTGGGACATTAACGAGCGTGCTCACGCGGCCTTCCCTTGATATTGTTTCACCGGGCAGGCGCTGGCAACCATGACGAGCATCACGGTTGCTGGCATGGCAAAGCCTGGATGGGACGATCGAACCCGGCTCGAACAGTCAATACCATTTGAGAATTGGCATGTACACCGCCGGCTGGCACGACACAATCTCGCGGCATTGCAGGTAGAGTGGTTACGGCAGGACCACAAGAGGCGAGGGAGAATTTTTCCGTGGGATGAAGCGGGGTTGGCTGCGGAGGATTGGGAGGGAGTGGCTGGCGGTGCGGGTGAAGCGGCCGCCGGGGCCCGTTCCGACGGTGCGGCCGAGGCTCTCGATGCGGGCGCGCAGGCAGGTGTTGCACTGCGTGGCGTCCTCGTCGATGCAGGCTTTGCCGGGGTAGATCTGGTACATCTGGCGGTAGGGCGCGGGGGTGAGGACGGGCATGAAGACGTTGGCTCCGCTCTGGAGACCGTGCTCGCGGCCGTCGAGTGTATTGATAGTGGCGAGCGCCGTGGTGCTGGGAAGGTTCGCCTCCGGGCAGACCAGGCGGGTGAGAGCGACGGCCTTGAGGACCATCCACTCGCTGCTGGGGACCTGATCCGCGCCGGCGGTAGGTGCATTGGGCGCGCCGAGGGGCGTGTCGGGATGGGAGAGGAAGGGGCCGATGCCGACCATGTCGAGGTCGAGAGATTCGAAAAGCTCGATGTCGCGGGCGAGCATTTCATAGGTTTGGCCAGGGATTCCCGCCATGACTCCGCTGCCTATCTCGTAGCCGAGGTCGCGCAGTTCGCGCAGCAGACTGACGCGGTCACTGACGGCCGAGCCACGGCGTGGATGAATTGCGGCGTAGAGCGCGGGGTCGGATGTCTCGAAGCGCAGAAGGTATCGGTCTGCGCCTGCTTCGCGCCAGAGGCGGAGCTCGTCGGAGTGGCGTTCGCCGAGGCTGAGGGTGATGGCGAGCGGGGTTTCTTGTTTGATGGTGCGAAGGACCTCGGCGAGCCACGCGGCCTCGATGCCGAAGTCTTCGCCGGACTGCAGGACGACGGTGCCGAAGCCGAGGTCGACCGCGGAGCGCGCGCCGGCGAGAATCTCTTCGCGCGACATGCGATAGCGGGGCATGGAGCGGGCGGAGCGCAGGCCGCAGTAATGGCACTGGCGCACGCAGTAGCTGGAGATCTCGATGAGGCCGCGGAGGTGGATGTCGTCGCCGACGTGGGTGCGACGGACCTCATCGGCACGGGCGAAGAGAGTCGCCAGCGCGGCGGGATCGGACTCGCGCAGCCAGTGGAGGATCTCTTCGTGGGTCAAACGAGGCATCTCAGCGACTCCGAGTGGAATTGGAACCTGTCTCGCTGCGAGAAAACAAGCAACGACGAAATACGGAGATTCTGGCTGCGCCAGAATGACGAACAAAAACAGACAACGGCAACAGCCCTAGCACAAACGTTATTCCATCCCCCCATCGCGATGTTGCCGCGATGGATGGGGCACCCAGTTCGTCGCTTTTAAAACATGCCACGGCTCCTACACATAGACATCGCGCTTGCCGGAGCGCACGGCGGCGATCATGGGCTTGGCGATGCGCTGCTGCTTGTCGTCCATCTCGGCGATGTGGGTGAGAATGAGCTTCTCGCCGGCAGCCTTGGTTTCGGGGCTGGCGTAGTCCTCCAGATACTCGGTGAAGGTGGAGAGAGCGTTGGGCTCGCAGTGGTACTTGATCTCGCCGGGCTTGGCCACGTCCATGAAGTCGGAGCCGGTGCGGCCGAGGCGGTAGCAGGCGGTGCAGAAGGAGGGGGTAAAGCCCATCTCGGCGATCTCGCGGACGATGTCGTCGGTGGGGCGTGTTTCGCCGACGGCGAACTGGGCCTTGTAAAAGTCTCCCTTTGAGCGCTCATAGCCGCCCGGATCGGTGCGGCTTCCCGCGGACATCTGGGAGATGCCAAGCTGCAAGCACTTGTGGCGAATTTCGGACGTCTCGCGCGTGGACATAATCATTCCTGTGTAAGGAACGGCGAGGCGCAGAATTGCAACCAGCTTGAGGAAGTCGGCGTCGGAGACCTTCCACGGAGTGGTGGCTGTGAAGTCCGTGCCCGACGCGGGTTCCAGACGGGGAATGCTGATGGTGTGCGGGCCGCAGGCAAAGCGCTCTTCCAGATGATGGATGTGCTGCAACATGGCGAGCACCTCGAAGCGCCAGTCGTAGATGCCGAGGAGCGGGCCGATGCCCACGTCGTCGATACCGGCCTCCATGGCGCGGTCCATCACCGTGGCGCGCCAGTCGTAGTCGGACTTCTTGCCGTGGAGATGGACCTTTGCGTAGGTCTCGCGGTGATAGGTCTCCTGGAAGCACTGGTAGGTGCCGATGCCGGTGGCCTTCAGCTTGCGGAAGTCCTCGACGGAGAGGGGCGCGATGTTGACGTTGACGCGGCGAATCTCGCCGTTTCCGCTGTGCGTGGCGTAGATGGTCTCGATGGCCTTGTAGATGTAGTCCAGGCTGTTATGGTCCGGGTAGGCCTCGCCGGCGACCAGAAGAATTCGCTTGTGCCCCAGCTCTTCGATGGCTTTGGTCTCGGCGGCAATCTCTTCCTGCGAGAGCGTGACGCGCTTCAACTCCTTATTGCTGGCGCGATAGGCGCAGTAGCTGCACTCGTTGGCGCAGCGGTTGCTGATGTAGAGCGGCACAAAGAGAACCACGCGGGAGCCGTAGATCTCTTCCTTGACGGCGCGGGCGGTGTGGAAGAGCTCTTCGGTCAGCTCGGGGTTCTGCAAGGCGATGAGTGTGGCGACCTCGTCGAAGGTGAGGCCCTGCATCTCGCGGGCCTTGTCGAAGATGGCGCGGACACGGGCGGGCTCGGGCTGCGCGGTATGGCTGAGGCAATCGAAGATTGCCTGGTCGTTGATGTAGGTAGCCTGTTCGGCAACTGCTGTCATCGAAGCTCCTCAGCACGGTTGGACGGTGCTGCGCCGCCTGCGGATTGGCAGGCCAGTCACGGGGTTGTCTCGCGGCTGCGAGCGCGCTTCTGTATCGCAAGCGACGCTGTATTGAGAGATAACACGCGGCGATAACGGCTCGCAGTGATATGGGTCACAGGGGCGAGGCAAAGGCGGGAATTTTGAGGGAGAAAGGTGTGGAGAGCAGTGGCGTCCACGAATGCATCGGGATCCTTCACTGCGTTCAGGATGACGGCAAGAACAAACAACGGCGAAAACAGTTCCAGGCAAGTACTTAGAAGTGCTCCCAGTGGAGGAGGCCGGCGAGGGGGCGTTTTTCGATGGAGGGGAACTCGGCGGGGTGGCCGACGGAGACGATGGTGATGAGGGTGTGGGTTGCAGGTGCGCCGAAGGCCTTGGCGACGGCGGGGGCGTAGGGCTGCGGCGCGCCGGCGACCCAACAGGCACCCAGGCCGTGCGCTTCGGCGGCGAGAAGAAGGTTCTCGGTGGCGGCGCAGCAGTCTTCCACCGCACAGGAGGTTTGACGCGCGAGGACCAAGACACAGAAGGCGGCGTTGGCGATGAACTCGGCGTGGCCGAGGAGCTGCGGAATGCGCGCGAGGGAGGATTTTTCGGTGAGGACGACGAACTCCCAGGGCTGGTCGTTCATGGCGGTGGGGGCAAGGCGCGCGCAGTCGACGATCTCTTCAATAATCTGGCGGTCGACCGGCTGCGGGGTGTAGGCGCGGATGCTGCGGCGCGAGTGCATGACTTCGATGGCGGTCTTCATGGGTGCTCCGTGTGAGTTGTCGTCTCTTATGTTAAGGCAAAGGCGGGGCGATAGCTGAGACGCCGGTCACAGCGCAAGATTGGCGGACCATGCGATGATTGGCGCATCGGGCAATCTGGACCGACAATAGAGGATGCAGCGAGACACGGCGGGAGAGTACAGAATGAGCCAGCGCGAACGCAGCGAAGAAGATTCACTCGGCACGCGCGCGCTGCCCGTGGAGGCGCGGTACGGCATTCACACGGCGCGGGCGTTGGAGAACTTTCCGCTGGCCGGGCGCGTGGTGCATCCGGCGCTGGCACGGGCCTTTGGCGCGGTGAAGCTGGCCTGTGCGCTGACCAATCGCGCGCTGGGCGCGTGGGCCGGAGACGCGGCTAAGGCGGACGCGATCGAGCAGACCTGCCGCGAGCTGAGCGAGGGCGAGCTGGCGGGTGAGATCGTCGTCGACGCGCTACAGGGCGGCGCGGGAACCAGCACCAACATGAACGTCAATGAGGTGCTGGCCAATCGCGCGCTGGAGATTCTGGGCTTGCAGCATGGCGAGTACGGGCGCGTCTCTCCGCTGGACGACATCAATCTGCACCAGTCCACAAATGACACCTACCCGACTGCGCTGAGACTGGCCGCGATCCGGCTGCTGCATGAGTTGGAGAAGAAGGTTGTTGCGTTGCAGGAGTCGTTTCAGCGGGCGGAGCGGCGCTTCGCGCATGTGGTGAAGGTGGGGCGGACCGAGTATCAGGATGCGGTGCTGACGACGCTGGGCCGCGAGATGAGCGCCTATGCCGAGGCGGTGAACCGCGACCGCTGGCGCATCTATAAATGCGAAGAACGGCTGCGGGTGGTGAACCTGGGCGGGACGGCGATCGGCACCGGGCTGGGCGCGCCGCGCGAGTTCATCTTCCGCGCCGTGGAGCAGTTGCGCGGGCTGACCGGGATTGGATTCGCGCGCGCGGAAAATTTAGTCGAGGCGACGCAGAACACGGACGTCTTCGCGGAGGTCTCGGGGATTCTGCGGGCGCACGCGGTTTCTCTGATTAAAATTTGTACCGACCTGCGGCTGCTCTCGTCGGGGCCGGACGCGGGGTTGGGGGAGATTCGTCTGCCGGCGCGGCAGGCGGGCTCGTCGATCATGCCGGGGAAGGTGAACCCGGTGATTCCCGAGGCCGCGACCCAGGCGGCAATGAAGGCAATGGGAAACGACAGCGTGATCGCGGTGGCGTGCGCAGCGGGGAGCCTGGAGCTGAATGCGTTTCTGCCGCTGATCGCCGATTGCCTGCTGGAGAATTTGGAGGTGCTGGCGCGGGCGGACGATCTGCTGGCGCGTTACTGCGTGGATGGGATTGAGGCCGACGAGGAGCGGTGTCGCGCTCATGTGGAGAACTCGACGGCGGCGGCGACCGCGCTGGTTCCTACGCTGGGATACGAGCGCGCGGGCGAGGTTGCTCGGCTGGCAAAGGAGCAGGGGAAGACGCTGCGTTTAGTTGTTACAGAATTGGGTTGGATGAACGCGGCGGAGTTCGACGAGGCAATCAGTCCGGAGGCGGTCTGCCGGCTGGGTTCGCCTGAGCGCAGAGTCGCTGAGGAGTCAAAAAAATGAGCACTACGCCCAAGGGACTGCGATTGCATATCGGTTTTTTTGGCCGGCGCAATGTGGGCAAATCGAGTCTGTTGAACGCGATTACGCGGCAGCATGTCTCGATTGTGTCGGATGTGGCGGGGACGACGACCGACCCGGTGGAGAAGCCGATGGAGTTGCTTCCGCTGGGGCCGGTGCTGTTTATCGATACGGCGGGGATCGACGAAGCAGGGGGACTGGGCGCTTCTGAAAAGCTGGGGGCCCTGCGTGTGGAGAAGACGCGGCAGGCGCTGGAGCGGACGGAGATTGCTGTGCTGGTGGCGGAGGCTGGAGTGTGGGGGGAGTTTGAAGACGGGCTGCTGGCGGATTTTGCCACGCGGCAGACACCGGCCATTGTGGTCATTAATAAGACGGACTTTGCAGTTGCGGATGCGGCGCTGGTGGAGCGGTTGCGCGCAAGCAAGTTGCGCGTGGTTCTGGCGTCGGCGATTACGGGGGTGGGGCTGCCGGAGCTGCGCGAGGCGCTGCTGGATCTGGCCCCGGCGGACTTTATCGATTCGCCGGCGATTGTTGGCGATCTGGTGGGGCCGGGCGAACTGGCGGTTCTGGTGGTGCCCATCGACAAAGAAGCGCCCAAGGGGCGGCTGATCCTGCCCCAGGTGCAGGCCATCCGCGACCTGCTGGACGGCGACGCGCTGTGCATGGTGGTCAAAGAGCGCGAGCTGAGGAGTGCGCTCGACCGGCTGAAAACTCCGCCCAAGCTGGTGGTGACCGACTCGCAGGCATTTCTGAAGGTTGCAGCGGACACGCCGGTCGATGTGCCGCTGACCAGCTTTTCGATTCTGATGGCGCGCTTCAAGGGCGACCTGACGGCGCAGGTGGAGGGGACGCTGGCCATCGAGCGGCTGCGCAGCGGGGACCGGGTGCTGATCGCCGAGGCTTGCACGCACCACCCCATCGGCGAGGACATCGGGCGGGTGAAGATTCCGCGCTGGCTGACGCAATATACCGGGGTGAAGCTGGAGTTTGAGACGGTGCAGGGGCGCGACTTTCCCGAGGACCTGAGCAGCTACAAGCTGGTGGTCCACTGCGGAGCGTGCATGTGGAACCGGCGGCAGATGCTGAGCCGCATTCTGCAATGCCAGCACGCGGGAGTCGCCATGACGAACTATGGGTTGACGATTGCGTACAGCCTGGGGATCTTTGCGCGGGCGCTGGAGCCGTTTCCCGATGCGCTGGCGCGCTATCGGGCGCTGGCTGACGCGAAGGCACACTGAGCTGATCGTAGGATGCGAAGACGCCTCTCCGGGGATTTGCGGGGAGAGGCCGATAATCGGGCGGCGGCGGAGAGTATCTCTGTGAATCACAGGGGATTACGCGGCAAACCGGGGAGTTGCGCGTTTTCTCTAACACACAAAAATAAATGGGTAGTATGACGGCCATCACATACACCGTTTAACCCGCACTGATATTGTTTCCGCAGTCGCTAGCTGTTACCAACAGGAGTGGCGCCTGGATTCGCGGGGAATACCGCTGAAACATACAGTAAACAGCATAGTATTTCCCCGCAATAGGCCGTGCGCCGCAGAAGGTACGCCAAGTAGGACATCCTTCCCTGGGGCGCAAGGCCTGGAAAGCGCGGCGGACGAGGAACGATGAGCACACCCATTGATGTAGCAACGACAGTGAAGGGTGCGGCACCCAAGGCCGCGGCAGACCCCAAAGACGAGATCACCCTGATCGCAAACAAGTGGAAGAACAAGCGGGGCAGCCTGATAATGGCGCTGCACGACCTGCAAAGCAGGGTTGGCTATGTGCCGCGCGAATCGGCCATGAGGCTGGGGCGCGAGATGGGCGTGCCCCTGGCGCGCATCTATGAAGTGGTCACCTTCTACAACTATTTCAAGCTGGAGGCACCGGGCAAGTACGTCATCTCGGTGTGCCTGGGCACGGCGTGCCACATCAAGGGGTCTGCCGAACTGCTTGCCGGGATGGAAAAGGAATTGAACGTCCATGAAGGCCAGAGCACGCCGGACAAGGAGTATCACCTGCAGGCCGTTCGCTGCCTGGGCTGTTGCGGTCTGGCGCCATTGGTTTCGGTGAACGGCAAGGTCTACGCCAAGCTAAAGACCAATGACAGCCATCATGTGATCGAGCGCATCCAGATCGACAAGCCCATGGCCGAAGCCGACCATGAATCTCTCGCCGAATAAACACCCGCCAGCGGGAGTTTTTTTCAATCGAACCGATCGAACCANNGCGGAGCTTGCCAAGCAGCAAGCGTTCGATGTGCGCCTGTTCACATGCTCGAGCAGAGGCTGTCAATCGTCCGAGGCCCTGGGTGTCATCACCGGGCTCAAGGCGGAGTTGAAGGCCAAACATCTCGAATCCAGAGTACAGGTAAACGGCAGTGGATGCATGGGGCTTTGCAGCAAGGGCCCGCTGGTGCGCATGACCTCGAAAACGCAGAAGGACATCCTCTTCTCCGAGATCAAGCCGGAGATGGCGGGTATGATCGTCGACCAGGTTGTGGTTCCGGTGCTGGAGGGCAAGAAGATCGAGAAGCCGGGCGGCGATCTGGAACGCCACACTCTGAACCTGAGCGATCCGTTCTTCGCCATGCAGGTGTACTCGGTGCTGGAGAACAACGGCAAGATGGATCCGGAGAAGCTGGACGACTACATTGCGCGCGACGGCTATAAAGCGCTGCGCAAGGCGCTGACGATGAGCGCCGAGGACATATGCAAGGAGATGCTGGCCAGTGGCTTGCGCGGGCGCGGCGGCGCGGGGTTCCCGACCGGACTGAAGTGGGACCTGACGCGCAATGTGGAGTCGGAGGTGAAGTACATCATCTGCAACGGCGACGAGGGCGATCCCGGCGCGTTTATGGACGGATCGGTGCTGGAGGGCGATCCTCACGCCGTGATCGAGGGCATGTTGATTGCAGCGCGCGCCATGAACGCAACCAATGGCGTCTTCTACATTCGCGCCGAATATCCGCTAGCCGTGGAGCGGGTGGAGAAGGCATTGCGCCAGGCGCGCGCCGCCGGACTGATCGGCAAGAACGTGATGGACTCCGGCTGGGCCTTCGACTTTGAAATTCGCCTCGGCGCGGGAGCGTTTGTGTGCGGCGAAGAGACGGCGCTGATCGCGTCGATCGAGGGCAAGCGCGGCACGCCGCGTCCGCGTCCGCCTTTCCCCGCGGTGAAGGGACTGTGGGACCAGCCAAGCTGCATCAACAACGTGGAGACGCTGGCCAACGTGCCCATCATCCTACAGAAGGGCGCGCAGTGGTTTGCGTCGCGCGGCACGGAGAAGTCCAAGGGGACGAAGCTGTTCGCGCTGACCGGCAAGAGCAAGAACAATGGGCTGGTCGAGGTGCCGATGGGCATGACGCTGCGCGATGTGATCGAAAAGATCGGCGGCGGCACGGACAGCGGCCTTAAGATCAAGGCGATCCAGACCGGCGGGCCCTCGGGCGGCATGATTCCCGAGCACCAGTTCGACACACCGGTGAGCTACGAGAACCTGCAGCAGCTTGGATCCATGATGGGCTCCGGCGGCATGATCGTGATCGACGAGCACGACAGCGTGGTGGAACTGGCCCAGTTCTATCTGGACTTCTGCGTCGATGAGTCCTGCGGCAAGTGCGCTCCCTGCCGGATCGGCGGGACGCAGATGCTGCATCTGCTGAACAAGATCGTAGATGGCAAGGGGACTGCGGAGGACATCAAGACGATCCGCAAGGTCGCCAAGGCGATGCAAAAGGCATCGCTCTGCGCCCTGGGCCAAACCGCACCCAACCCGACGCTGTCCGCGATTCGCCATTTCGAGCATGAGTTCACCGAGCGGCTGCTGCCGGTCGCCACCACTAAAGCCTGACCACTACGGATCGAGAAAAAGCCGCCATGAGCAATACAATTCACGCCACGATCAACGGGTTGCCCGTCGCAGTCGCCAAGGACACCACCATTCTGGACGCCGCGCGCCAGGTCCATGTACGCATTCCCACGCTGTGCAAGCATCCCGATCTGGATGCCACGGCGGCCTGCGGAATCTGCATCGTGCAGATTAAGAACAACGGCAAGATGCTGCGCGCCTGTTGCACGTCCGTCGAAGACAAGATGGAGGTCCTGACGGAGACGCCGGAGATCGTCGATGTGCGGCGTTCGGTGCTGGAGCTGATTCTGTCGCGGCACCCCAACGAGTGCCTGACCTGCCTGCGCAACCAGAACTGCGAACTGCAAACCCTGGCCGCCGACTTCGGGCTGACGTGGGCAGGGCTGGACAGCATCGTTCCGGAACACCCGATCGACGACTCGACGCACAGCATTGTGCTGGACTCGCGCAAGTGCATCACCTGCGGACGGTGCATCCAGGTGTGCCAGCAGGACCAGAACGTGTGGGCGCTGAGCTTCCTGAACCGCGGATTTGAGACACGCATCGCCGCCGCCGGAGACATTCCACTGTGGGACTCGCCCTGCGTGCGTTGCGGCCAGTGCTCCGCGCACTGCCCAACAGGGGCCATCGTGGAGTACGACGAGTCGGTGAAGGTGTGGGAGAAGCTGGAGGACCCGGATGCATACTGCGTGGTGCAGATTGCGCCCGCCGTACGCGTGGCCGTGGGCGAGGCCTTTGGCTTTCCGGTGGGCGCGAACCTGACGGGCAAGATCTACGCCGCGCTTCGCCGCATGGGCTTCAGGGCGGTCTTCGACACCAACTTCGGCGCCGACCTGACCATCATCGAAGAGGCTACCGAGTTCAAATCGCGCCTGCTGGAAGGCAAGGGCGTGCTGCCGCTGATCACAAGCTGCTGCCCCGGCTGGGTCAACTTCATGGAGAAGTTCCACGGCGATATGATCCAGCACTTCTCCAGTTGCAAGTCGCCGCACGCCATGGTTGGCGCGCTCACCAAGACTTACTACGCGCAGAAGCAGGGGATCGATCCGGC
>PLOT01000004.1 GCA_003142215.1 Granulicella sp.
CGGTGCCGTAGCCCATCTGAACCACCCCCGTGAAGCTGAGTGGGCCACCGGTCAGCGTGGCCGTGGGATAGGCCCCGTTCCCCGAGAGCGATGCCGTCTGTACCCCGCTCCCGGTCGTCGCGTCGTCTTGCACCGTCACCATACCGGACTGAAGCCCCGTCGTTGTCGTGGTGAAGGTCACGCTGATGGTGCAGGAGGACCCAGCCGCCAGCGTGCTTCCGCAATTGCTCGTCGCGGCAAAGGCCCCCGAGGCGACGATGGAGTTGATGGCCAGCGGAGTTGTCGTACTCAGGTTGGTCAGCGTCAGATTCTGCGCAGCACTCGCTCCCGTATTGGGAACACCCAAAAAGGAGAGCGGCCCGCCGGTCAGTGTAACCGTCGGCGCTGTGCCGGAGATGGTCGCCGAAAGATTGATGGCAAGCGGCACGCCGGCAAACGAGACGCTGTTGTCCGGATACGTTGCGGAGCTGGAGACAGGGCCATCCGTAGTCGATTGCACCGTGACCGCGGCGAGGCAGGTCTGCCCCGGAGTCAGGTTCATGGCAAGCGTTCCGCAATCCACCGTGCCGGCCGGCAGCGAGGTGGGCGCAACCACCTGGAACGGGGCCGTCACCACCAGCCCGGTGGTTCCCGTGTTCTCGGTCAGCGGGGTCATCGTACTCGGAGCGGTCGATCCGAGCGGATAGTTCTGAATATCCGCATCCGCGATGGAGACCGTCTGCTGGGGGTCCTGGACCCCGAAGTTCGCGTTCGGGAACGCGAGGCTGGTGACCGATGCATTCACATACCGAACGCCATCCGGCTCCAGAATGTATAGGCTTCCCGTGCCATCGACGACCATCGCCTGCACGCCGCTCAGCCCGGCGGTCGTCGCGTTGCCCGCATCGCCCGAGGCGACGCAACTGCCATTCCCGGCGACCGTGGTCGTCGCGTACGGCAACGAGATCAGCAAGCTGTACTGGTTCACCGCGCAAGTGTTTATCAATCCGAAGTAGATATTGTCGGAGGCATCCACCGCGATACCGTTGATCTGTTGCCCCCAATAGGCCCAGCTCATCGTGCCGCTTACTGCATCCACCCGTCGTNNGCGTTCGGCTGGTTCAGGCTGGTCGAGATCGCCGGTCCGTCGCTGCTCGAAGATGTACTGCCCTGCCCGCCCGCGATGGTGTAGATATTACCTGCCGTCGCTGTTACGCCGGACTCCGTATGAATCAGGCTGGCCAGCGGCGTTCCACCTGTATAGACCACGCGGATAACGTTGTTCTGGGTGTCCGCGATATAGAGGTTTCCATAGCCGTCTACCGCAAGGCCATGCGGATTGTAGAGCTGCGCCGATGTGGCAGGGCCACCATCGCCGGTGTAGTAGCCGGCGTTGCCCAGCGGCATGCCCGCAACCGTGTTCAGGAGGCCCGTCGTGGCGTTCACCATGCGCACCGCCTGACTGCCGTCCGCGATATAGATATTTCCCGCCGCATCCACCGCGATGCCTTGCGGGTTGGCCAGCCGGGACTGCGTGGCGAGAAGGCCGTCCGAGTCAAAACCGAAATTGTTCGAGTAAGTAGGACTATATGTGGGCGCTTCGCCCGCGATCGTGTAGATATTGCCCACCACGGCGACGGTGCCGGAATTTTCCAGCGCGATCAGGCTGGCAAGCTGCGTGCCGCCCTTGTAGACCACCCGGACCACGTCGTTGTAGGTGTCCGCGATATAGATGTTGCCCAAACCGTCCACCGCCATCGCCGCCGGGTTATAGAAGATCGCCGCGCTGGCTGGGCCTCCATCGCCACCGTAGGGAGTGTTGACATAATCCTCGACCGCGGTGTCGCTGCCGACGAGGTCGGAGATCAGCCCAGGGCTCATCGCCGCCACCGGCCCTGTCCCGGTACCGGTTACGGCAAAGCTCACTGTCACCGTGGCACTGTTATCGGAGTCGAAGAGGCCGATCTGCACCGGCGCGGAACGTCCGATGGGCGCTGGCGCGCTGGCCCAGCCCGGCAGCTTCGGCGCGAAGGAGATGGTAAGTGTGCAGGGTGTTCCGGCCGGGAGATAGTTTCCGATTCCACAGCTCACTCCGGTCAGCGCGTACTCGCTATACGCCGGATCGATCAGGACCGAGTTGAGCCAGAGGTCGTCGCTGTAGGTGAACGTGACGGCCTGCGACGTGCTGTGCCCGACCTGCGTCAGCGGAAAGACCTGGTTGGAGACAGTGAGCGTCTGCGCCGAGGCAGAGACCGCAGCCATCCCCACCGCCAGCAGACCGAGCGCCAACGCGCAACCTGCGCGCACAGACGCACCGGCACGACGACAGCGAGCCTCGCCCACGCTCCGGCGCTGTCCCTGCACCCCATTCAGAACTGCCGCAAACCCGATTCTGTCTCTCATCGCCGCTCTCCCTTCCACTTCGCCCGAACCGTTGTGCCGAAGAAGTTAAGAGAAGCTGATGGTGACCGTGACCTGAATGATCTGGCCCGGGACGACACCCAACGGGGTGGTCAGGGTTGTAGCGGTAAATGTGTCCGAGTTCATCGCATTGGGTAAGCCCGTGGTCTCTGAGGTGATGCATTTCGATGGGCTAAAGGTCGCCGCGCTGGAATAGTTCACGTTTTCCATACAGGTAGAGAACACTGTTGCAACGCTTGTAATGTTTCCCGTACCCGAGGCAGTGAGAGTGCCGCTCATCTTAAAGGCCGCTCCCGTTGTGGTGGTGCTCGCAACATAGGCTAACGTCAGCCCGGTCGCGCATCCGTTATTGCTTCCTGAGGCGCAGGATGGCATGGCCAAAGGGCCATTCAGGGTCGGAAAAATCAGGCAGTAAACTGTTTCGCTACAGATGCTCGGACTTACCAACCGAATCGCCCAATCGCCAGGTACTGAGAATCCTCCCAGAAGGCCTGCGAGCAATTGGTCTCCCTGGCCTGGAGAGACCAGCGAATTCTCAAACTCAACGTGTTTTGCCAGCGTGCCATCGGGATTCTTGACATCGATGGACCAGTGGCCGTGCACCTTGATGCCTTCATTGCCTGGCTTGCCGGGCGCAGCCGCCTTTTGCTCCTCGGCTGGCTTTGCCGCTGCATTGACGGCCAGACCAGTCTTGGCCAGGGGCGCAGCCGTAGCCGGAGCCGCGACGGAGACATTGCCGCCTTGAACAGCGGCGGACTGCTGGGCGACGACCACCGGCGTCAGGGCAAAAATCGTGAATAGTCCGCACACCCCAGCCAGCAGGCGCATCGAG
>PLOT01000024.1 GCA_003142215.1 Granulicella sp.
AATTAAACCGGACACCAGTGATGAATTAATTATTCCGCATCTGCGTAACGGCGATATGCCAGACAACCCACAAAGACCGCACTCTGCGACTGCATCGTGCTCCTGTGCGGGGACTCTGAGCAGCAATATTAATTGATTCGAGTTGCCGGCGTGAGGCTCGCCGAGAGAACTCTCTCAACTTGCCCGGAAGGAACCTGAACTCTGGCCGGTTTGGCAAGGTTCGGTTGGCCCTGCATGGCGGCCTTCAGCATCTTGGATCCGGGACTGTAGTTCGGAACCAGTTCCTTGAGTAGCAGCATGAGGCTGGCAACGTCCTGTTCTTCCACAATTCCCTGCAGGCGCTGCATGATTTCCTTGAGTTGCTTTGCATCGAGATTGTGATTCCAGACATAGCTTCTGATCTTGCTGTGCAACGTCGGAACCAAGTGCTCATTCTGCAGGTTCAACTCTTCAAACAATTTCTCCCCAGGGCGCACTCCGGTAAACTGAATCTTGATGTCCCGATCCGGTTGAAGTCCGGAGAGTAGAATGAGGTTTCTGGCGAGGTCCACGATCTTGACCGGTTCTCCCATATCGAGGACAAAGACCTCTCCGCCCTTACCGATCGAGAACGCTTGCAATACAAGCTGGGCCGCCTCTGGAATGGTCATAAAATAACGGCGCATCTCCGGGTGGGTGACAGTCACCGGTCCGCCAGCGGCAATCTGCTCCTTGAAGATTGGAACCACGCTTCCATTGCTCCCCAGCACGTTGCCGAAGCGCACTGAAACAAACTTAGTGCCGTACTCCTTCTGGAATGCGCCGATNNTTATCGGTGGAGATCATCACAAAATCTTCCACCCCGTGTTTTACCGCAGCGCGGGCAACCTGCCAGGTGCCGAAGATGTTGTTTTCGACAGCGGCAAAGACGTGCCGCTCCATCATTGGGACATGCTTGTAGGCTGCAGCATGATAGAGGATTGAAGGCTGATGGTGAAGCATGACCCGCTGTAGTGTGTCTGGCCGGGTAATGTCGCCGATCTCCGCGTGAAACTTCAGATCGGGGAAGTTTTTGCCCATCTCCCTGCCGAGGTGAAAGAGCGGAGTTTCCGCCGCATCGAAGCCGACCAGGGCAAGCGGGTGGAACCGGGCAATCTGCCGGCAGAGCTCCGATCCGATCGAGCCGGCAGCGCCAGTCACCATGACGACTTTTCCCTCGATGCGCTCCAGAATGCTGTCCTGNNCCCTGAATGAGGTCCCCCAAACCCGGCACCATCTTGTACTCCGCTCCGGCATCGAGGGCCAGCTTCAAAATGCGCACCATCTGCGGCCCAGTCGCTGAGGGAACCGCAACCAGCACTCTCTTGACGGCATGCGTTCGCACCGTTTCTGCGAGGGTTTCTCCGGTTCCGAGCACCGGTTTCCCCTGCAAGATCGAGTGAGCCATCAACGGATCGTCATCGATGAAACCCACAACATCGCACATCAGAGACTGATTCTGACGAAACTCCCGCAGCAATGCCTGCCCCGATATACCTGCGCCGTAGATCAGCGTCCTCGTCTGCACCCCTTCCGCATCGCTCGCCCTAAGGGAGGTGTAAATCATGCGAACGGTCAGCCTTGCCCCCATAGTCAACAAGCAGCAGAGCAGCCAATCGAGAATATACACAGAGCGCGGCATTCCCCAAGGTCCGAGCAGAACGTACAGAACCACTCCGCCCAGAACTGATCCCACCGAGTTCGCGACCACAACCCGCACGGCATCGTAGGTTGATGTATACCGCCAATTCCCCCGATTCAGCTTGCCAGCGACGAAGGCCACCGACTTTGCGACAACCCAGATGCCGAGCGCCACCTCCATCGAGTGGGAGTACTCCGCAGGCACAGCACCGTCAAAACGCAGTTCGAATGCAAAAAACCCGGAAAGGGCAAATGCAGCCAAGTCCAGAAGATTGGCAAGAACACGATGCCGTATAAGCTCCGCGTTAAAGCGTCGCACGGAAAGCGGTATGGAGGACATTGGTTTCTCCTGTGCTTATATCGTATACCTACTGCCGCTTCTCATCACTATGAATTGTTGTTAATACAAGCATTAACCCGCTGCGCGGCAGGAGTTGCCGGGAAGGGAGTTAATGCTGATTGGAATCCAGTAACTCCAGATCCTCGCCGTCTACTTCCACGGCGAAGCTTTGCATGATGGAATCCAATGTGAGAACGACGCGGAAGCTGTACTTCATTCGCTGCACAACCCCCTCCATCCCGGCAAAGGCACCGGACCGAATGCGGGCCCTCTGCCCCACCTTCAGAAGAGGGTGGGGTTGGGCGTTGCGCTCAGAAAGGCCGGCTCGCAGCGCAGCAATCTCGGATGCCGGTAGCGATGCCGGTTCGCCCCCCGTGCCGCCTACAATTGCCAACACCCCCGGCACTTCTAGCACCCGAACACGCTGCGCCCGCTGGATGCGAACAAAGATGTAACCGGGAAACAGCGGAAGATCCAGGGTGACCCTCGACCCGTCGCTCCACTTGCGCTGGGTGCGGTAGAGGGGCAGATAATGCTCAATCTCCCGTATTTCCAGTTGCTGATCCACACGCTTTTCATGCCGCGAAGACGTATAGACTGCAAACCAGTTCGGCACACAGGGTGCAGTCATGCATGTCCCATCCGTGAAGGAGTCCAGGATGCAACTGCTCACTTGAGCGATGCCCTGATGCGATGTTTCAGACAAAGCTTCGCTATCCTCACTTGGGTGAGACGTTTTCCACACCGTCCTCCAGATGCAAGAATACTCCAAACAGAAGCCGTGAACCCATGATATAGGGAGGCATCCTCATGCTCCGCTCACATCCGACGTGGATACAGATTAGGTGTTGCGACTACTATAGCATATAGCGGTCACACCCTTTTCGAGGGGGAAGCAATACCAATGACAGGCAAGTGCTTACCTCTGGCGATCATACATTCAGGCGTTAGCTGTCTTCTTATGATTCAGCAGAGCTATGGCCGCTACGAGATTAGCCTTGTCCAGATGGGCATACCTCACCCCGGCGAACTCCAGTTCCAAGAGCCACGTCTAGTTCGTAGATGCGGTGCAGACGACGCTGGCGCAGAATCGACTGGTTAGGCAGGCGGCACATCTTCGTGCCCTGCCGGAGCTGCCGCTGCGCTGGATTGTGTCCGTCAAAGGAAGAGAGCGGCGATTGTCGGAGAGCCTTAGCCATTATGCGGACCATCCAGACAAAAACAGAGAGGCGGAACCAAGGGTGTGTCTAGGACTCTTCGCCGCTGCCGAGCAATTGGGTTTTGGCTTTGTGCATGGAGTTCCACTATCCTTTTACATTGAAAATCTGAACCGGGAGGTACTGGCGCGCCTGGGGCTTTCGCCCGAAGGGGCAGAACGCGCACCGGATGTCTATGTTCGTGTCCCAGCTTTCCGCGAGTCCGTCTTCCGTGCCGCCGTCTTGCGCAAGGGTGTTCCCGTTGCGGATATCCTTCAGGTGTGGCTCGACGTGGCCGCGCATCCGGCACGCGGAGCGGCGCAGTCCGAGGAGATTCGGCGCCGTGCGCTGGCAGCGATCTTCAAGGAGAAGCCGTAACGGCAATGAACCGGGACAGCGAAGACTTCGCGCGGCTGATCGAGGCGCTGCATCCGTGACTCGACCAGGTCGTGGCGATCGGCGGCTGGGCGCACCGCCTGTATAGGCTGCATCCTCTGGCACAACCGTTGGAATACGACCCTCTTGCTACCTTCGACACGGATATTGCCGTCCCGGCGCAATTGCCGGTCACCGGGCAAGACATCCATGAGCGGCTGATTGCGAGGGGCGCGCCTGGTCGCGTGATCCTCAGATAGCCCAAAACGTCCCTTTGAGTCAAAAAGAGATATGCCCCGCAAATTTATTTGCGGGCGTATCCCTTTCGTATCTCATCTGATTTTCAGCCTCTCGGGAGTCCTTGCCGGAAGGATTGTAACTTATTTATTTCAAAGTAGAAAGGTTGGTAGCGTTACCGGGGCTCGAACCCGGACTCTCCGCCTTGAGAGGGCGGCGTGTTAACCAGTTACACCATAACGCCATCGTCGCGCAAGCCAACATTGCGCCATCTTCGCACATTACAACATTGCGCCATCGTCGCGCGCAGGAGGATGCTTTCTCCAGCGCAGGTTCAACTATACCAGCCGTCGGCGCGCGGCTCAACCTTCATGCCTGCAATCAACCAGCGCGATCGCAATTAATCTGCGCTCCCGTGAGCCGCCTGCGCACTCTCGAAGTGGCTGCGCAAGGACCGTGGCTGCGGAAGAAACTGGCCTCATCGGCTAAAGCCGCGTTGGCTGTGAAGCCATTTACAGCACGGGTAAACCGGTGCCCTTAAGCAAGAAAGGGTATTTCCGCAGCCTGTAAACCCGTGCCCTTAAGCAAAACAGCGATAAATGACGGCGGCTACAAGCCGAGCTTCTTGACCTCGTCGTTGTAGTACTTGCGGTAGAGGATGTCCCACTCCTGGGAGCCTTCGACGATGATCTTGCGCTGGGAGGCGATCTTGAGCCGCGCGCTGGCGTCGAGTTTGGTCTCCTCGGCGAGAAGTTTTTCGAGCGATTTGCGGGCCTCCTGGCGGATGGTNNGCCAGCGTGTCGGCCACGGTGTGGGCCAGCTTGTTCACCTTGTCGTCAGAGATCCTCACAGCACCGCCTTGTACTTGCGCACCAGCTCGTTCTTCACCTTTTTGAACATCTCCTGATAGTTGGCGCCGGAGCGCAGCATGTCTTGCTGGAAGGCCTCGAGGATGACACGGACCTCATCGTTGATGCGGTCTTCCAGCGACAGTTCTTCGACCATCGCAGCGGTTACCCGCTCGTTCAAGACGGTTGCCTTCGCCGTCCCGATCACTTTGGCGTCGACCAGATGCTTCACCGTCTGGCGCGCCAGATACCCAAC
>PLOT01000307.1 GCA_003142215.1 Granulicella sp.
ATCGGCCACATCTCGCCCGAGGCAGCCGAGGCCGGCGCCATCGCCCTGGTCGAAGAGGGAGACACCATCGAGATCGACATCCCCAAGCGCATCCTCCGCGTCAATATCTCCGACGCGGAACTAGCCAAGCGCCGCGCCGCCATGGAAGCCCGTGGCACCGCCGACTCCAACGACGCAGCCGCCGAGTCCAACGGCACCGCAGCCGAGTCCAACGGCGCAGCCGCAGAGTCGAAGGGTGAATCTGCGAAGTCGAAGGGCCCCGCCGCATGGAAGCCCGCCACCCGCACCCGCAAGGTCTCGCAGGCCCTGCAAGCCTACGCCGCCCTAACCACCAGCGCCTCCCGCGGCGCCGTCCGCGACGTCTCCCGCATCCAGAAGTAGTGATCCACCTACGCATTCGTCTTGGTCGTTGGCTGTGTTGCTGTCATCCTGAGCGAGCGGAGCGAGTCGAAGGACCTGCGGTTGCCTGTTCTTCGGAGGGAGCGTGGGGCTTCAGCCCCACGAATAGAGGCCCATGCAAGAATGGGCTTTAGCCCCGGGCCTTGTTCTGTGTCTCACCCAAAATGCTATAGTGGCTGCGCCACACGCCACACGAGGCGAGCGGACGGCTGCGAAGTGGAATCGTGCCGCCGCAGAAACCCACATCTCAGGGTCGAGATGTGGGGCACCCAGTTCAGATGAGGTACGATAAGAAGTGGGCCACCCGCCCGAGGGCTTTGATGCATGGTTGGACCCTATTCTCGCGCTCTCGTCAGCTCCTGCTTGACACCGGGTTCCGCGAGCGGTAGAAACAGTTATCACTTTTAATTCAACGTTATCCGGCCCGGGCTAGAGCACGGATCTGACATCATGCCTTATAACCACAGAGGAGAAGGCGATGAAAAGGAACATGCATGGCTCTAGAGCATTTATAGTGCTGCTGGTTGCAGCTCTCTTGCAGGCTTCTACCAACGATGGATTTGCACAAGCGGCCCCAACGGTGCAGACTGACCATGCGTCGCCAGCACAGGCGGCGTCCGCACAGACCCAGTTTGCCCAACGATCACAGGAGCTACAGAACATCCAGGGCCTACAGGAGGTGAAGGATGCGCAGAAGCGGACGTTCCGGTATACCTCAAAATCTGAGGCGGCCAAGGAGAACAAAGTAGGATGGGACGCGGTCAATGCGATCTGCACAGCCTACCCTCCTGCCACCACTATTGCCTCGCCGCCCTCTCCGCCAGTGTTCGATTTGTGTTCGCAGACTGTTTCAACAGAAGTTAATACTGAATGCGCGGCGGATGGCCAGCTGTTTACCAAGGACGAAAAGAAATGGGGCGCTGCAGAATTCGCGCTGGTTCTTGCCTCGGCTGCGTTTACTGGTGTCGGCTCTGCGGCGACAATTGCCGGTTCAACAACAGTTCCGAAGATATTCAGCACATTGGGTGGGACAACTGGGCTGGGTGCAGTCACAGCCACCGTCAATACAAATGTTAGCAGCGATCAGGCGGGAGTTGCCTCGGTCTCCTCCGAGCTCACGAAGTACCAGACCTATCTACAGACAGGTGGCTCAGACGGCAAGTCGCCTCCGACCCCTGCACAAATTTACCAATCCGGGCCAAACTTTATAGCGCAATGCACCCTTGCTGCGAACGCTTCCCCTGCCTCGGCTGGAAAGACTGGAACTACTCCGAAACCGGCTGGGACGCCTGCAAAATAGAGCGTAGCTTCCGAATATGAGTGCGTCGCTCGTCCGGGCTTGCGGCGTTGGTCCGGATTCAGGCGGGTGGCCCAGCCTAAGTTTTAGGAATCTTGATCCCCCACAAAAAGTGGATGCCCCATTCTTCGCTGCGACTCCGGGGTCCCCGGCGAGCGGTCTTGGCTCGCTGGGGTGGTCGAGCGAAGGGTGGGTTACCCTCGCCCAGGCAGCAGGCATGTCTCCTCATCTTCCTCGATGAAAGCCCGCACCATCTCGTGCGCGGATCGCAACTGCGCTTCAATCTCCCGCGTCGAACAGTTGCCCAACCGAATCCAGATGACCTTCGGCGGCCCGCTCTCCAGTACGCTGCGTTCGGCAAAGTCCGAATCCTTGGAAACGATCGCGAACCCATATCTCTTGGCATAGGGCGGGGCCAGCTTGCGGAGGGCGTAACCCTCTGCAAGCTGGCCCCACTCAAGCGGCCTCTGCTATGGTCTCAGTTGCAGTGCTTACTGCTTGGCATGAACGTGCTTCGTGTTTGTATGCGTGTGCTTCTTGGATCCCGCAGCCTTCTCGTCCAGAAGGGTGATTGAATCTTCAGCATTGAACGGATACAGCTTCACCGATTGTTGTCCCGTTGTGGTCAGCGTAATATCAACGCGGCGATTCTGGGCTAGAACGATCGTCGAGAGATCATTCAGAATCCTTTGCCGCTCGCTGTCGGTCAGATTGGGATTGCTCTGAATGAGGTCCTTGACCTCGTCTTGGCTGAGTTCCTGTTCCTTGCCAACGGCTTGCGTATCGATGTGGTTATCGGCAATGCCCTGTTCAATCAGGAATTGCTTCGCTCGATTTACGCGGCGTTCCGTCAGCGCCTGGTTGTACTCTTCCGTTCCACGCACATCGGCATGGCCGGTAAGGATAAGATGGGCGTCCGGCTTGATTGCCAGATAGCCCTTGAAATCCTCTGCAAGAGTCTTCAGAATCTGTTGCTGACTGTCGACCAAGCCGCCCTCGGGATGCGCTGCCCTTGGCTGTGCAGTTGGGAAAAACACGCTATGCAATGCCAGCCGAGCTTCAAGCCTTACCTGCTCAGGCGATGGTTGCTCAACCACAACCACAGGCGCAGGCGCGATTGTGATGTTGGCGACAGCCGTCGCAGTGCTGCCCTTGTCATCGGCCACGTTGCAGGTAATTGCCACAAGACCTGCTGGAGCGCCCGCCGAGGAATAGGTTGCTGTCGCACCGTTGCCGCTGATGGAGCCAGACTGAACCGAGTAGCTATAGGTCAGCGGCCGGTTCTGTGGGCTTATCCCACTGGCCGTTACCGTGCTGCTCTCATTCGCGTTTATGGCGTTGGGGCTAGCCGAGCAACTGACGGTCGGCGGCTCAAACGCTCTTACGGTAAAGCTGGCTGAGCAACTCGCAACTTCGCCAGGCTTGAGGCCAATCCTATCGCCCTTGCCTTCACTTACCTTGGCGTTTACCGTGTGGCTGCCGGGCGCAAGCGTTGCAGTTGACACTGTCGCCGTTGCTCCGTTCCCCGTCGGGCCCTCACCTGACCAGGAGTAGACCACATGTAGCTTCGGATCCAGGTTTCCGGCGGTTGCCGTTACCGTGACCGGGTCGCCGGGAAAGATCGACTGCGGGTTGACGGCACACGCCAGGGTCACCGGCGCAGGCGGCGCGAAGGAGCCGATGTGAGACACAAGGCCGGTGCTCAAACGAAGAGAGGGGATAGGCGTGGAGTCGGCGTAAATGAACTGATAATCCGCCTGGAAGATGCGAATCGCCAGATGATGGTTAAACAGACGCGTCTCGTAGTCCACGCCGCCGCCGGCCGTCACCACGGAACCCCAGGTGTCAGCCCGATAAACACTACCGACCTGCTCGGTACCGATCAGAGCATGCCCAAACGGCGTGAAATTGCCTTTAGGGATGCGATAGATCACACCTGCCGAGGCGCCGGCAAAATCATCATTCGAATTGTAGGATGCATTGTTGTCGCCGACAGGCCAATCCTCCGATTCAATGTGCTCGCTTCCCTCGACCTGCACACCGACATTCTTGTTGAAGTAGCGGGTAATGCTCATTATCGAGCCCCAGTCGATCTGGCCATAGGTACTGCCAGCGACCGAATCCGGAATCCCCTTTATCTTTCCGTTCGGCGCCAGATAGCTGTAGCCTATGAAGATGTCCCACTTGGAAGCGGCATTATTGGACGCGGCGCTGCTCGCGTACGTCTTTACAGGCGGCTGTGCCGCATCCTGGGCTGCCAACGCAATGGGAGAAATCCCAATAAGCGCCAAGGCAAGGATGTGTTTCACTGATTTTGAATAACTGGAATGCATGTGTTAATCCTCCATTCGTAATTCTGCTCAATGTCAAATTCATAAGACTGTTTGCGGGCATTGGCCCAACTCGGACGCATGCATTTAATCTACGGTTCGATCTCAGATACAATCTGAGCAATTTTGAATACATACACGGTCAAGGCATTGCCGGTTCACACCATAGGATGAATCTGAGCATTTTTTCGTTGCCCCCATTCGCAAAATCCACCCCGGAAGGGCCGGGTGCCCACTCACGATTTTTCTTTGAACCTCACGAAGACTCCGTGCCCCATTCATCGCGTCTTTGCTTCATGCGATGAGTGGGTCTACCGTCCAAGGCTCGCGGACCTCTTCGTCAGGCCGCGCCAGCCGTCTCCTCTTCGTCGTTTACACTGAGACTGACTCTCGCGTCCGGCTCATCGGAGTCCGACTCGTCACCGCAGCCGAGAGAGAACAATATGAGCAAAGCTAGCCAACTCGATCCGCTCGCACCGCGCCCCAACCTCGACTTCAGCAAAGGCGTTCGCGGCAAATACTGCGACCGCATGAAGTCCGGAACCGACATCGTCCTCATCGCTCCCGACCTGCTCGACACCTTCCCCGACTCCGAGTCCGTCAACGAAGCCTTGCGCGGCCTCAAGAAGATCGCCGCCCGTTCCATCCGTCCCGCGCCCCGCCCCCGAAGGACCGCCTCCGCCACGCTGTAGGGCGGGCGGCCCACCCTAAGTTTTTGGAATCTTGATTCTCCCTCAAAAGTGGGTGCCCCATCTTCGCCGCAGCTTTATCGCGGCTAAGGTGGGGTCAGCTTATCCCCGCGTCCAGTGCATAATAATCTATGGCCTCACTTTGGTCCCCAACCGACTGGCCGCAGCGACTGGCTGAGCTTCAGGCCCCCACCGGCGACTTGAAGGAAGCTCCACTGCGCCGCGATGTGCGCTCGCTCGGCGCGCTGCTGGGAGAGGTCCTTCGCGAGCAGGCGGGCCTTCCCCTCTACGAGGCCGTCGAAGACCTGCGCCGCACCGCCATCGCCCGCCGCGAAGCCGACGCCAACTCCGCCGCCGCTGCTGACGACGCCCACGCCGCGCTCGCCGAACAGCACTTGCACCACGCGCTCAACCGCGTCCAGTCGCTCTCGAACGCCACGGCCTACCAGCTTGCCCGCGCCTTCGCCTTCTTCTTCGAGCTCACCAATCTGGCCGAGACCAACCACCGCAAGCGCCGCCGTCTCTCCCACCAGCTCGACCCCAACGCCGGCCCGCAGCGAGGATCGTTTCGCGGCACACTGCGTGCGCTAAAGCTCGCGGGCGTCACGGCGGAAGAAGCCCGCGCCCTGCTCGACCGCATCACCGTCACGCCCGTCTTCACCGCGCACCCCACTGAAGTCGCGCGCCGCTCCGTGATGTCCAAGCGCCGCCGCATCTCCACACTGCTGCAGCAGCTCGACCGCATCCCCGTGCCCGAGGCTGAGTTGGAATCCCTCGAGCAGGAGGTCATCGCCGAGATCACCGCCCTCTGGCAGACCGACGACGTCCGTATGGCCCGCCCCGCCGTCCGCGACGAGGTCCGCATGGCACTCGACTACTACGAGTCCTCCATCTTCGCCACGCTTCCCGTCCTCTACTCCGAAGTCGCCGCCGCGCTCGCCTCCGAGTACGGCGTCGAGTCCGATCTCGCCGAGTTGCCTCGCCTCATCGCCTTCGGCTCCTGGATCGGCGGCGACCGCGATGGCAATCCCTTCGTCACCCCCCGCGCCACGCGCACCGCGCTCGCCATGGCCCACGGCCTGCTCCTCGACCACTACCGCCGCCGCCTGCAGAACGTCTCCGACCAGCTCGCCAGCTCCACCCAGCAGGTCCCCATCTCGCCCGAACTCGCCGCGCTGCTGGACGGATACATGAAGCAGCTCCGCGCCGCCGGCCAAACCGAGCTCGAAGCCCGCTTCCCCTTCGAGTCCGTCCGCCTCCTCGTCGGCTGCATCATGATGCGCCTCGGAGGAGCGCCGCAGATCTCCGTCCCGCCCCCGTCCGGCCCTCCGCTGAAGCCCTACGCCCGCGCCGAAGAGTTCGTCGCCGATCTCACCGTCCTGCACTCCAGCCTCATCCAGAACCGTGGCCGCCGTCTCGCCCAGGCGCTCATCGACCCGCTTCTGCTGGAGGCGCGCACCTACGGCCTGCACCTGCAGGCGCTGGACATCCGCCAGCATGCCCGCGTCCACGCCGCCGCCATCGCCGAAATTTCCCAGAAGCCGGGTGCCCCATCTTCGCGCCCGCTTCTGGGCGCTAAGGTGGGGGAACCACAACAGAATCCCGCCGACACCCTCCAGCTTCCCCCCGCCCTCACCCCGCAGACCCGCGAGGTCCTCAACACCTTCCGCGCCATCGCCGAACTCAAGCGCATCTACGTCCCGGAGGCCCTCCCGCGTTACATCATCAGCGGCACCACCTGCGCCGAAGATGTCCTCAACGTCCTCTGGCTCGCCCGCCTCGCCGGCATCCGCGTCGAGGGCTGCGGCGGGCAGGCGGGCGGCCCAGACAGCTCCGATCCCGGCCTGCAGCCCGTCCCTCTCTTCGAGTCCATCGACGACCTGCGCAACGCGCCCGCCGTCTGCCGCCAGCTCTGGACATCCGCCGCCTACCAGCCGCTACTCTCCTCCTGGAACCATCGGCAAGAGGTCATGCTCGGCTACTCCGACTCCAACAAGGATGGCGGCATGATCGCCAGCACCTGGGAGATATGGAAGGCGCACCGCGCGCTGCATCAGGTGGCCAGCGAGTGCGGCGTCCGCCTGCGCCTCTTCCACGGCCGCGGAGGCACCGTCGGCCGCGGCGGTGGCCCCACCCACCGCTCCATCTTCGCCCAACCCATGGACGCCTTCACCGGCGAACTCCGCATCACAGAGCAGGGCGAGGTCCTCAACTGGAAGTACGCCGACGTCGTCCTGGCCGAGCGCAATCTCGAGCTCATGATCGCCGCCTCGCTCGACGCCCTCGCCCGTCCCGACGCCCTCCTGCAGCACCAAGCCGCCGACTCTCTACAAGATGCCGTCATCCCGAGCGAAGCGCGAAGCGCGGAGTCGAGGGACCCCCGCATTTCGTCTTCCTCCGAGTTGCCCTCAACCTACATCCCCCTCCTCACCGGCGAGATCCTCCCCCAGTGGGAGGCCGCGCTCGACCAGCTCTCCTCTACCTCCTACGCCTTCTACCGCAAACACATCGTCGACGATCCC
>PLOT01000271.1 GCA_003142215.1 Granulicella sp.
AGCGAGTTGGACATTGCCGAGCGCCGCGTGCCGCAGGACGGCCGCTTCCGCGTGCGCTACAAGGGACGGCTCATCGACTTCCGCGTCTCCATCATGCCCACCGTGCATGGCGAAAACGCCGTGCTGCGTGTTCTGGACAAAGAGTCGATGTCGGAGAAGTTCAAGAAGCTCTCGCTCGATGTCGTTGGCTTTGCGCCCGAAGACCTCGAACGCTTCCGCCGCTACATCAAGGAGCCTTACGGCATGGTGCTGGTCACCGGACCCACCGGCTCCGGCAAGACCACCACGCTCTACGCCGCGCTCAACGAGATCAAGTCCGAAGAGGACAAAATTATCACCATCGAGGATCCGGTCGAGTATCAGATTCGTGGCATCACGCAGATCCCGGTCAACGAGAAGAAGGGCCTCACCTTTGCGCGCGGACTGCGCTCCATTCTGCGCCACGACCCCGACAAGATTCTGGTCGGCGAGATCCGCGACGCGGAGACGGCGCAGATCGCCATCAACTCGGCGCTGACCGGGCACCTCGTCTTCACGACGGTCCACGCCAACAACGTCGTCGACGTGCTGGGCCGCTTCCTGAACATGGGCGTGGAGCCGTACAACTTCGTCTCCGCGCTCAACTGCATCCTCGCCCAGCGCCTCGTCCGCACGGTCTGCGAGTTCTGCGTGCGCGACGTGTACTACACCGACGCGGAGCTGCTGGCCAGCGGCCTCGAACCCGACGAGTGGCGCGGCTTCACCTTCCGCGAAGGCCCCGGCTGCATGGAGTGCGCGGGCACCGGCTTCCGCGGTCGCTCGGCCATCCACGAACTGCTGGAGCTGGACGACGAGATTCGCGAGATGCTCCTCGCCAAGCGTCCCGGCAGCGAGATTCGCAAGAAGGCCCGCGAGAAGGGCATGAACTTCCTGCGCGACTCCGCCATCCAGCGCGTCCGCCTCGGCATCACCACGCTAAAAGAGATCAACAAAGTCACATTTATCGAGGCGGGACGGTAACAGCGCCAGTGAAGAAGGTAGTTCTATGAATCAAGGTTTGAAGATGCGACGAATCAAGCGGTTTCGATGGGTGATCGGGGTCTCGTTAGTGGTGCTCAGTGCCTATAACGCCGGCTTGTGGGCTGGATTGATACCCTGGCCGGCCCGTTGGATGAGAATCGTTGTTGCCTTCTCAATTCTTGGCCTCTGGCTACTGTATGGCCTGGGTCTGTGGCTGTGGCAGAGATCGCGTGAGGAAGCTGAGAGGGAAGTCTAGGACAGCATGGAACTGATACCGAGGACGAAGGCAATCGGCTTGTTTTTGTAATCATTTTTGTTTATATTTCTATGAAGAGTACGGAGTTCAAACGTTGGCTTGCGGAGCAGGGAGCGACTTTCAAAGGCGGCAAGGGATCGCATCTGAAGGTCTCGTTAAACGGCAGGAACTCCGTTCTCCCGATGCACAACAAAGAGCTTGGCACAGACTGGTACAGGCGATCAAAAAGCAGCTCGGACTCAAATAGGTGGCTCTATGCGATACCCGATCCACATAAAACCTGATGGCAAGCACTTCCTCGTCACCTTTCCCGACATTCCCGAAGCCCTCACCCAGGGCGAGACTGTGGAAGAGGCGTTGGCAATGGCAGCAGAGGCATTGGAGACGGCGCTGGACTTCTACTTTGAGCAGCCTCGTGAAGTTCCCGAGCCCTCCCACATTAAACGTGGCGGAAAGTTCGTGGAGCTACCCGCGAGCCTCTCAGCAAAGGTTTTGTTGCTGAACGAGATGGTTCGCCAACAGGTGCGCCCTGCAGAGCTTGCGCGACGACTCCAGACAACGCCGCAGGAGATCAACCGGCTCACCAACCTCCACCACACCTCGAAGATCGACGGAATTGCCGGAGCCATGAAGGCCCTCGGCAAGACACTTCAGATTCGCGTCGTCTAGGCGTGCAAAGTTTGCAGCAGACGAAGAACGCCGAATCAAACGAACAGGTAGTCTAGGACGGAATGGAATTTATACCGAGAACGTTGGGAACGCGGCCACGACTGGCCTGCGAGGTGCGCGCCGAGGGCGTGGTTGCTGCGCGCGCAGAGGACGCATTCGCCGTGCTCTCCGCTGTCGCGCGAGTGCCACTGGCGGATGAGATCGTAGTCCCGCGACTGACCGCAATCGAAGCCGATGGCACAGTCGACAGCTCCGCCGCACCCGCCGTATCCAGCGGCGTAGGCGGCGACGCGAAGGGGCGGGCCGTAGTCGTCGCAGCGGTGCGCAAGGCGCTCGAAGCCGTCTGCCTGCGCTCGCGCGAGGTCACGCTGGTCGTCCCCGACGCATCCGTCCGTGTCCTTCTGCTGGACTTCGACGAGCTTTCCACTAAGCCCGCCGAGGCCCTGTCGGTGGTCCGCTTCCGCCTCAAAAAACTTCTTCCCTTCGACGCCGACGACGCGGCCGTTAGCTATCAAGTGATGGCCACCGCGAAGGGCAGCTTGCAGGTGCTTGCAGTCGCCATGCCGCGCGAGCTGCTGGCCGACTACGAGAGCGTGGTGCGCGAGGCCGGCTTCGAGCCGGGCGCAATCCTCCCCAGCACCCTGGCGGCGCTGGCCGGACTGCCCGAAGGCGACGCGCCGATGCTGGTGGTCAACGCGGGACGCGATGGAGTGACCACGGCAATAGTGAAGGCCGGGGTCCTTCTGCTGCACCGCACCGTCGATCTGGGCGCGGACCGGCGGGCGGACCAGCGAGCCGCCGCCACGCAACTCGCAAGCAGCGCAATTCAGGTCCCGCTGGTCGACCGCGAGCGTTCCGCGGAAGAGTGGGCGCGTCAGGAGCCCGTCGGCTTTGACGACCAGAACAACGCTGCCGTCGCAGTCGAGACCACGCTCATCCAACAAGAGATTATGCAGGAGATCGAACAAGAGATCGCCGCGGAGTCCAGCCTCACGGAGTCAGCCGGCGAGGTGGCCCAGGCTGTCAGCGTCGCCGCAGCCTACTTCGAAGACACGCTGGAGTCGCCTCCGTCAGGTATCCACGCAGCCGGAACGCTGGGTGCCAAGGCTCTCATCGCTCTGCTTGACGAGGCGCGCGTCGGCCCATTCGCCGTGCGGGAGATGCTGCACTCCCAGATGCTGGGTGCCGGCGCATCCTCGGCCGGCTCTCCCGGCGGAGTTCCGTTAGGCTGGCTGGCGGGAGTGCGCGGGGCGCTGACCAACTGATGCGCATTGCAATCAATCTCGCGACCCGTCCCTTCGTTGAGTTGCGGCCCCTGTTCGCGCGGCTTCGCCTCACAATGGCCGCGCTGGCGCTCACCGCAATCGCGCTCGGCGCCGGACTGCATCTGCTGAATGCCAGAGCGCGTGCCGACGAGGCGCGGATGGACTCCCTCAAGGCGCAGACGCTCGCCGCCCAGATCGAGCGCCAGACCAACGAGACGCGCATGCACGAGCCGCGGAACCAGGCCGTGCTCGAACGCTCGACCTTCCTCAACGACCTTTTTGCCCGCAAGAGCTTCAGTTGGACCGCGGTGATGATGGACCTCGAACGCGTGCTTCCGGCGGGCGTTCAGGTCACCAGCATCGTACCCGTAATCTCGGCGGAGGGCGGCGTCAATATCCGCATGCGCGTTAGCGGGCAGCGCGACCTGGCCGTCGATCTGGTGCGCAATCTGGAGCGCAGCCAGCGGTTCCTGACTCCGCGCCTGGTCAATGAAACATCGCAGACGAAGGAGCCGAACGGCCAGACGCCCGTCGTACAAACCGGTGTTCCCGGCGGCGTGGAGTTCGATATATTGAGCGGCTACAATCCATTGCCCGCGGACTACAAACGAGTGCCCGCGGCGCTCAAGGACAAGGCGCAGGTGCAAGTGGTCAAAGCCCCTGCACAGAAGAACAAGACGCAGCCGGAGACGGCGATTCGCAGCAAGCCGGCAAAATCCTCCGCCAGTAAAATTTCAGGCCGCAAGCCTGCGGATTTAAAGCCTGCGGCAGGCATCAAGCCCACGGTCCCGGCGTCCGGCCAGAAACCCTCGGCAGACATCAAGCCCACGGCGGCTGGCGGCTCTACAAAGACCGGCAAGCCCGCAGCCAACGGGGGTGTGCGATGAGCGCCGTCACCGCGACAAAGCCAAATGTCTCTGTCGGCAGTGTGCTTGTACGTGCGCAGAGCCTGCTGAGTGCGCTGAATCTGCACTGGACGGGAGTGGGGCTGCTGGCCCTCGTGAACCTCTACCTGCTGGCGCANNGATGGGGTTCCTGTGGCACGCGGCGAGCAATCACAACGCTGACGCGATGGCCCAGCAAAGCATCGCTCTGAAGACCTCGGAGATTGCGGCGCAACCCCTGCGCGGGCTGGATGCAAAGCTGGCACGTGCAACCGAGGAGGCGGACAAATTCTCCCGTCAGCGGCTTCCCGCATCGGACTCCGAGGTGGCCGGCGAGCTTGGCATACTGACCAAGAAGCAGGCCGTGCGCCTGACGCGGGCGCAGTATTTTCATGATCCAGTGCTTGCCGGTTCCGCGGGCGAACTGACCGAGGTCCGCATCGACGCCACCCTCAGCGGCGACTACCGCGCACTGGTCCAGTTCATCAACTCCATTGAGCGAGACAATCTCTTCTTCGTCATCCACACAGAGACGCTCACCGGCCAGCAGAGCGGAACCGTGAACCTCAGGATGGGCATGACAACGTATGAGCGGAGGGCCGCGGCGCAGGGCCTCACAACCTCTGAGAGCAAGACTGCGCGCGAAGCAGACGCTGCATCTGGAGGGCCTGGGCAATGAAGACGGCCAGCAGCAAAGGCTCGGAAGACCGCAAGAAGATGGTCGCGAAGATTGGGTTTGTGCTGATCGCGGCAGCACTGTTCTACTTTGAGTACTTCTACACTAGCGCCCCCGCAACGCCCGCGCCGGTTGCCGCAGAGCCCGCGCCCGTTGTTGCAGCGGGCAACAATCCAGCCACGGCAGCCCCAGGCGCAGCCGCAAAGCAGGTGGGCACAACCTCGGCCGCGCTCGACCCGACCCTGCATATGGAAGCGATGCTGGTGACCGAGTCGCTGGAGTACTCCGGCAGCGGCCGCAATATCTTCTCGCCGAACTCGGCACCGGCGCCAGTGGTGATTCAGAAGCCGCTCGCATCGGCACGGATCACGGGGCCTGCGCCCGTGGTTGTACCCTGTCCGCCGAACTGTCCACCACCTCCTCCTCCCCCTCCGCCGCCAGCGATCGACCTGAAGTTCTTTGGCCTCGTGGCCTCATCGAACGGAACGCGGCAGGCCTTTCTGTTGCATGACGACAGCGTCTTTCTG
>PLOT01000209.1 GCA_003142215.1 Granulicella sp.
GAGAAGAACTTCTCGCGCTACACGGCGGTCCCCGGCATTCCCGAGGTGCGCAAGGCCATCGTGGAGCGGCACGCGACGGACTTCGGATCGAACTACGCAGTGGACGAGTGCGTCTTTACCTCCGGCGGCAAGCTGGCGCTGTTCAACGCGATCCAGGTGCTGGTGGACCACGGCGACGAGGTGGTGCTTCCGGTGCCGTACTGGGTCTCGTTCAAGGACATCATAGAGTACGCGGGCGGCAAGGTGGTGTATGTGGAGAGCGACGAGCGCGAGGACTTCCGCATAACGGCGAAGATGATCGAGGCGGCGATTACGCCGAAGACGAAAGCGATCATTTTGAATACGCCGTCGAACCCATCGGGCGCGGTGGTGTCGGCGGCGGACCTGGAGGCGATTGTGCGGCTGGCGCACGCGCGCGGCATCTATCTGCTGCTGGACGAGTGCTACGCCTACCTGACCTACACGGGCAAGCCGGTGAGCGGCGGGACGTTTACGGATTGCAAGGAGCATGTGGTCATACTGGGATCGCTGTCGAAGACCTACGCGATGACGGGCTGGCGCGCGGGGTTTGCGCTGGGGCCGAAGCAGATTATTTCGGCGATGAGCAAGCTGCAGTCGCAGAGCACGTCGAATGCGACCAGCTTTGTGCAGAAGGCGGCGGTTGCGGCGCTGACCAGTTCGCAGCAGTGCGTAAGCGAGATGCGGGCGGACTTTTTGAAGCTGCGCGACCAGGTGCTGGCCGGGCTGAAGACGATCCCAGGGATCACGTGCTCGGTGCCGCAGGGAGCGTTCTATGTGTATCCCAATGTGAGCGCGTTCTTCGGCAAGGGCGGATTGAAGACGGCGTCGGATGTGGCTGCGAAGCTGTTGAACGAGGCGCGCGTGGTGGTGGTTCCGGGCGAGGCGTTCGGGACGGCGGAGCACATTCGCATCTCGTACGCAGCCTCTGCCGGCGTGGTGGATGAGGGCGTGAAACGGATGCGCGAGTACTTCGGCCAGTTGAGCTAGGCGTTTGTTTGCATGCCCACGCAGGTGCGAAACGGCATCCAAGGGTATATTGCACGTCAGGCGCAGCATGGTTCCACGTACATGAGGGTCTATGGATTTGGCGAAGGGCAAAGCGGGGCCACGATTTGCCCCGATGATTCTGGCGGGCGGCAGCGGGACGCGCTTTTGGCCGCGGAGCAGGCGGGCACACGCCAAACAGGTGCTGGCGCTGGATGGCGACCGGACCATGATCCAGCAGACGCTGGAACGGCTGCTTCCGCTGGCCGCGGGCGAGGACATGTGGGTGTTCACCAACAAACTGCTGAGCGCGGTGATCGCTGAACAGTTGCCTCAGGTGGGGCGAGAGAGGATTCTGGCGGAGCCGGTTGCGCGCAATACGGCGCCGGCGTGCGCGTTGGCGGCGTTTCTGCTGGAGCGGACGGCGCCGGAGACGGTGATCGGCGTTTTTCCGTCCGACCATGTGATCCGGAACCACGCCCGCTTCGTCGAGGTGATTCGGGCGGGTGTAAAGCTGGCTGCGAGCGGCGAGCGGATTGTGGTGCTGGGCGTGCCGCCGACGCGGGCGGAGACGGGATACGGCTACATCGAACTGGGTGAGGTGGTGGATGCCGCCAGCGTGCCCTGCGGCGATGTGCCGGTGCGCAGGGTGAAACGGTTTACGGAGAAGCCGGATCTGGCGCGGGCCCAGGAGTTTGTCGCCACGGGCAACTACGCGTGGAACGGCGGGATCTTTCTGTGGAGCGCGCGCACGCTTGTCAATGCGATTCGCGAGTACTCGCCGGCGATGGCGCCGCTGCTGAAGAAGATTGCCGCGGCCCATGCAAAGTCGCAGGCGGAGTTCAACCGCGTCTTTGCCGAGACATACCCGCTGTGCCTGGAGATCAGCATCGACTACGCGGTGCTGGAGCCGCGCTCGGCCAAGGGCGAGACGGGATCGGAGATCTACTGCCTGCCGGCGGACTTTGCGTGGAACGATCTGGGCTCGTGGGCGGCACTCTACGAGCATCGCGCCGACAGCACGCCGAGAGAGATAGCGACGGAGAATGTGTGCGACGGAGCGAGTACGCAGAGCGTCGTCATCGATGCCGAGGGGAACTATGTGTACGCGCTGGGCAAGGTTGTGGCGCTGATTGGCGTCAGCGACCTGGTGGTGGTGGAGACCACGGACGCGCTGCTGATTACCACTCGCGAGAGGTCGCAGGACGTGGGCAAGGTGGTTGCGGAGCTGAAGGCGCGGGGCCGCTACGATTTAATCTGAAGACTGTAGATTCAAGGGCTGCATGGCGACACAGCGTTCGCGAAGGACGCGCGTGGGAATCGAAGGAAGAGATGGCAGAGACGAAAACAGCGGTAAAGTTCGGGACGGACGGATGGCGCGGCATCATTGCCGACGACTTCACCTATGCCAACGTGCGCGTGGCGGCGCGGGCGATTGCGCACTACGTTCTGAAGCATGAGGACGCGAAGCGCGGCGTGTGCATTGGCTACGACACGCGCTTCGGCTCGCGGGCCTTCGCGATGGTGGCGGCCGAGGTGCTGGCCAATGCGGGGATTCCGGTGGCGATGGGTTCGGAGATCACGCCGACGCCGGCGCTCAGCTATGCGGTGCGCGGGCGCAAGGCGGCGGGCGGGGTGATGATTACGTCCAGCCACAATCCGGCCGAGTGGAACGGCGTGAAGTACAAGGCGAGCTACGGCGGATCGGGCAGTCCCTCGATCATGGCCGCGATCGAGAGCACTCTGGGCGATCCGCTGCCGGACGCTGCGACTCCCGCCAAGATCGAAGAGGTGAACTTCAACCCGGAGTACATCGCGGCGATTGCGAAGCTTGTCGATCTCGACGCGATCCGTGGGTCGGGCTACAAGTTCCTCATCGACTGCATGTACGGCTGCGGGCGCGGCGTGATTGCGGGAATCTTTACCCGCGCGGAGATTCCATTTGTGGAGATACGCAGCGAGCTGAATCCCCTGTTTCCGGGGATCAATCCGGAGCCGATCCTGCCGCATATTCATGCGACGCAGTTGGCGGTGGTGGTGGAGAAGTGTGATGCCGGGTTCATCACGGATGGCGACGCGGACCGCATCGGCGCGGTGGATGAGCACGGCAACGTGGTGGACGCGCACAAGGTCTTCTCGGTGCTGTTGTATTGGCTGCTAACGCGCAAGGGCTGGCCGGGCGANNAAGATGATCGACCGCATCGCGGCGAAGTACGGGCGCACGCTGCATGAACACGGGATCGGCTTCAAGTATGTGTGCGACCTGATGCTGAAGCAGGAGATCCTGATCGGCGGCGAGGAGTCGGGCGGAATCGGCATCAGCCGCCACCTGCCGGAGCGCGATGGGCTGCTGAATTCGCTGCTGCTGGCCAACGTGATGGCGGACGAAAAGAAGACGCTGGGACAACTGGTGGCGGCGCTGCAGGAGGAGTTCGGCGAGCACCAGTACGGGCGCATCGACATGCACATCGACGAGGAGCTGAAGCAGTTGGCGATTGCGCGGGCAGGCGCGCTGGTTGCGGGCGATACGATAGCTGGGATGAAGATTCTGCGCGTGGAGACGATGGACGGGATTAAATTCTTCCTCGACAATCCTGTCGCAGCGACTAAGAAGAATGCGGCGGAGACGTGGCTGCTGCTGCGCGCGTCGGGGACGGAGCCGCTGCTGAGGGTCTACTGCGAGAGCTGTTCGACCGAGTCGGTGACGGCGATTCTTGAGGCGGCGCGCGCGTTCGTGTTGGCAGGGAGAGCGGATTGATCGAGACCGCAGCAGATGCAACAGCCAATCAAATTGTGACGGTCGAGACCAAGGGGCTGCTCTTCGACATGGACGGCGTGCTGATCAGCTCCACCGGATCGGTGGTGCGCTGCTGGCAGCGCTGGTGCAAGCTGTACGGCATGCCCAATGCGGAGCAGTTTCAGGTGCCGCATGGCACGCGCGCGGTGGACATTGTGCGGATGTTAAAGCCGGGGTTCAATGAGGTGCAGGTGGCCGAAGGGCTGCACACGATCGAAGAGTTGGAGTTGGAGGACACGGCCGATCTGATGGTTCTGCCGGGGGTGAAGGCGCTGCTGGAGCGGCTGCCGCTGGAGCGTTGGGCGGTGGTGTCGTCGGCGACGCGGCGGCTTCTGGTTGGGCGGCTTGCGGCGGCGGGACTGCCGGTCCCGGAGCGCGTCATCAGCGGCGACATGGTGGTGCGCGGCAAGCCCGATCCGGAGCCATACCGGCGCGGCGCGGAGCTGCTGGGATTCGCGCCCGGCGAGTGTGTGGTGGTGGAGGACGCTCCATCCGGCGTTGGCGCGGGCGTGGCCGCGGGATGCCGCGTGCTCGGCGTATTGGGGACGCATCCGGCGGAGCAGTTGCGCGCTGCAACGTGGCTTGCGCGGTCGCTCGAAGAGGTCGAAGTGACGGTGAAGGCGGATGGGCTGGAGCTGCGGTTTACGCCGGTGGGTTGAGCGCAGAGATTCTATTCACTGACAGAGCTTACATCCCACCCATCGCGATGAAGCTGCGATGGATGGGGCACCCGAGCTTTGGTGTGGGGCGACGGGAGAACAGGCAACGACAACGACAAAAACAATACAGAGATTCTGGCTTCGCCAGAATGACGACGTATGCCGGTTCGCCAGAATGACGGCGTGTGCCGATTCGCAAGAATGACGATTTGATTGATACGGCTTACAGCACTGTGGGCAGGCCGGCGAGGGCCATGGCGATCTCCTCGGCGGGGTACTCGTAGTTCTGCAACTTTCCTGCCTGGAAGTCGATGTAGGACTGCATGTCGAAGTTGCCGTGGCCGGAGAGGTTGAAGAGGATGGTGCGCGGCTTGCCCTCGCGCTTGGCTTCGAGCGCCTCGTAGATGGCACCGGCGATGGCGTGGTTGGACTCCGGCGCGGGGACGATTCCCTCGGCGCGGGCGAACTGGATTCCGGCGGCGAAGGCGTCGAGCTGATGCACGGCGGTGGCCTCGATGAGGCCGAGGTCCTTGACGTGCGAGACCAGCGGGGCCATGCCGTGGTAGCGCAGTCCGCCGGCGTGGATTCCCGGCGGCATGAAGGTGCTGCCGAGGGTGTGCATCTTGACCAGCGGGGTGAGGTGGCCGGTGTCGCCGAAGTCGTAGGTGAACTGGCCCTTGGTGAGGCTGGGGCAGGCGGCTGGCTCGACGGCAACGATGCGCGCGTGGCTCTGGCCCTTGAGGTTGCGACCGACGTACGGCATGGTCAATCCGGCGAAGTTCGATCCGCCGCCCGCGCAGGCGAGGATGACGTCGGGCTCATCGCCGGCCAGCGCCATCTGCTCGATGGCCTCGAGGCCGATGACGGTCTGATGCAGCATGACGTGATTGAGAACGCTGCCGAGGGCGTACTTGGTGTGCGGGTCCGAGGCTGCGATCTCGACGGCCTCGGAGATGGCGATGCCCAGCGAGCCGTTGGAGTCAGGATGCGCGGCGAGGATCGCGCGGCCAGTCTGGGTCTCGCTGCTGGGGCTGGCGGTGACGGACGCGCCGAAGACCTCCATCAGGGCGCGGCGATAGGGCTTCTGGTCGTAGCTGACGCGCACCATGTAGACCTTGCACTCCATTCCGAAGAAGGCGCAGGCCATGGCGAGCGCGGAGCCCCACTGGCCTGCTCCGGTCTCTGTGGAGAGGCGTTTGGTGCCGGCCTGCTTGTTATAAAACGCCTGCGGGACGGCGGTGTTGGGCTTATGCGAACCGGCCGGGCTGACGCCCTCGTTCTTGTAGTAGATGTGCGCGGGAGTGTCCAGCGCCTGCTCCAGGCGGCGTGCGCGGAAGAGCGGCGAAGGACGCCACTGCGCGTAGACCTGGCGCACTTCTCCGGGAATCTCGATCTCGCGCTCGGTGCTGACCTCCTGCATGATGAGGCTCATGGGAAAGAGCGGAGCGAGATCGTCGGGGCCGAGGGGCTTGAGCGTGCCGGGATGCAGGGGCGGTGCCATGGGCTTTGGCAGGTCGGCGACGATGTTGTACCAGGCGAGAGGGATGCGGTTCTGCGGCAGGTTGTACTGGATGGTTTCCATGCGCAACATTTTACAGTGTCAGGGTCAGATCCCGCAGCAGCAGCAAAATCCAACAAGCAGAGTCCCTTCCCGCTGCAACGAGAAAATACGCTTGTCTGGAACCTCGGCAGGCAAAAAATCGCCGCAGCCAGGAATACTGGCTGCGGCGATTTATTTGCAAGTGCGGCGTTGCTTTGTGCCGCGTTGTTTAGTTGAGTACATCCACATAGCGGGCGATCAGGACTGTATTTCCCGAGACGGGGTCCTTGACCAGCAGGCCGACCACGCGCACGTTGCCTGTGACCGTGCCGAGCGCGGTGAAGCCGTTACGGAAGGTTGTGATGCTGGAGGTGTAGACGGTTACGGTCTGCGGGACGAGCAGCCCGGCGAAGCCGTTGATCGTCATCTGGAAGGTCCCGGCGGACGTGTTGATGGAGCTAGCGACGAAGGTGCCATTGAAGCCCCAGTGGCGCAGGACAACGCGTGCGGGCGTGACCGTCGAGCCTGACACTCCAGACGCCGGTCCGCCGATGGCTACTGCCTGGCCAGCCAGCAGGTTGCTGGAGTTGAAGAGGAACTGGCTGAGCGTGTTATGCACCCGGTAGATGAAGAAGTTCTCGCTGCCGTTTACAGCAACGGTCGCGATCTGGCCCAGGGAAAGGCTGGTGGTGGTGGGCAGCAGGCCGCGCAGATACAGGTTGAAGCTGGTGGCTGTTCCGGTGGCGGGAGTGACGTAGGTGACCTGTCCGTCGGCGTAGAAGCCATTCTGCGAGAGGATGGCAACCTCGTCGGCGTCGATGGTTGCGTCGGCCTTGTCCAGCTTGCCGGAGACGGCCACAATGCTGCTGGTGGTGAGCGAACTGAGGCTCTCGCTGTTGTCCCAGGCGGTGTTGCCGGTGACGTTGACGGTGAAGTCGCGGCCGTGCGGACCCTGCACGACGAAGGACTGGGCGGTGGTGTTGACGCTGACGACTGCGGCGTCAAACTCGTCGATGTAGGCGCCTGCGTCGCCGATGGCGACCGAGCCGACGGTAAAGGTGGGCGTGACCTGGCCAGTGATGTTGCCATTGCTGTCGACCTGGATGGACTTGCGCAGATTGAGGTCGAGGTTGATACCGACGGGCGATCCCGACTGGGTGACGACCAGCGGCGAGGCCAGAGTGATGTTGACGGTGGATGAGGTGAGGGACGCGGCTTCGGTGACGATGGTGGGCGCGGAGCCGGAGACCATGTTGAGGTAGCCGAGGGTCGCCGGGCCGAGGGTGATCTGTATGTTGGTGTAAGTACCGGCGGGAACGTCGTTCATGTCGAGCATGGTCTGCAGGCCGTTGAAGCGGGCGAAGTCGACGGTGGGCGCGCCACTGACCAGCGAGACGGTGTTGCCGCTGGCGTCGATGGCGTTGACGCTGGTCAACTGTACGGCGAACGAGGTGACAGAGGACATGGGAGCATCGGTGCCGACCACGAAGGACGCGCCGGCTGGTCCCGTGGCTGTACTGGCGGTGGACCCCGAACCGCAGCCCGCGGCGAAGAGCGAGGCAAGAGCGAGAGAGAGAAGACAGCCTGGAAGTTTGCCGAGGTGTTTCGAAGACGACATAGGACACATCGCTTTCTGCGTGCTCCGCAGCTTATTCGGAACGAGCGCCAAGTTGGCAACTGTGCCACTCTCCCAGGAAGGAATGCGTTGAACCTGGGCGCGCTCGCGTGCGGAGTCATCGCCTGAATCACTTGTATTGAGCGGCCGGAGAATCGTTCAAGCTGCTCTCGCCCGTTCCATTACGCAGACACAGGGCTAGAGAGATAGTTGTGCGGGGTGGGGATTAATAAGTTTTTATTTTGGTTGCAACTTTGATGTTACCGGCTGACCGGGCGTTCCTCGCCTAGGCCCGACGCATCTTCGGAAGTAGTTCAAGATCGACGAAGCCATGGGCCTTTCGGACTACCAGGACTTCCAGGGGGCGTTGCCCGAGGCCCAAAGTTCTTCGAGCTGCTGTTTGTCGCGCAGGGTGTCCATGGCCTGCCAGAAGCCATGGTGGAAGAAGGCCTGGACCTCGCCGCGAGCGACGAGGGCTTCGATGGGTTCGCGCTCGAACATCCAGCGGTCGTCCTTGACCTCGGCGATGACCTTTGGCGAGAGGACGAAGAATCCGCCATTGATCCATCCGCCCTCGTCCTTGGGCTTCTCCTGGAAGGCGTAGACCTGGTTGTTCTTGAGGCCGAGCGCACCGAAGCGGGCAACGGGCTGGACGCTGGTGAGGGTGACGAGCTTGCCGTGGGCGCGGTGGAAGGCGATGGTGGCCTGGATGTCGACGTCGGCGAGGCCGTCGCCGTAGGTCATCAGGAACGGGTCGTCAGAATCGCCTTCGAGGTACTTGGCGACGCGGCGCAGGCGGCCTCCCGTACCGGAGTCGTCGCCGGTGTCTACCAGGGTGACGCTCCAGGGCTCGGTGACGGAGTTGTGGACGGTCATCTTGTTGTGGGCGATATCGAAGGTGACGTCGGAGGTGTGCAGGAAATAGTTGGCGAAGTACTCCTTGATGATGTAGCCCTTGTATCCGAGGCAGACGATGAAGTCATTGAGGCCCTGCTGGGAGTAGAGCTTGAGGATGTGCCAAAGGATGGGCTGGCCGCCGATCTCGACCATGGGCTTGGGGCGGACGGAGGTTTCTTCACTGAGACGCGTGCCGAGACCGCCGGCGAGGATGACCGCTTTCATCTTGGGTGAGCTTCCTTGGAAGAGACTTGGAACAGCGGGCGGAGCAGGACCCGCGATCGCCAGGAATCAGTATGACATCGTTTGGCGTGCGGGAGTATGTGAAGAGAGGCGAAGTCTGTGCATTTTGAGAAAACAAAGGTAGGCGAACCGTGCCTTCTCGACTACACTGGTTCTGCCTTGCACGTCTTCACTGGCAGCAATACCGGTCCGCAGGCAGGGCCAGTTTTCATGTGCGCAGACGACCGCGCGCGATCTACGGCATGAATGAAATTCAAGGAGAAGATATGAACACCAGAGAGCGCAAGATGCTGGAGCTGCTGAAGGCCGGCAAGGAGAAGTATGGGTATCTTGCCGTGAAGGCGGAGTTCGAGGCCGAGGGCACACGGATGGACGAGCTGCTTCGGCTGGTGGAGATCTGCCGCAAGGCGGACCTGAAGCTGGGGTTGAAGATCGGCGGCTGCGAGGCGATGCGCGACCTGATCGAGAGCAAGCAGATTGGGGTGGATTACATCATCGCTCCAATGGTGGAGAGCCCCTATGCGCTGACCAAGTTCGCCGAGGCGGTGGGCAAGATTTATTCCAAGGAAGAGCAGGAGGAGACGCAGTTTCTGTTCAATCTGGAGACGATCACTGCGTTTGGGCATCTGGAGGAGATGGCGGCGGAGACCAAGGCGGCCAAAGAGCTATCGGGGATTGTCTTTGGGCGAGTGGATTTTTCGCTCTCCGCCGGGTTGAGCCGGGAGGCGATCAACGGCGAGGAGGTGACCGGATACGTGATGAAGACCGCGGCGAAGTGCAAGGAGCTGGGGCTGGATCTGGTGGTTGGCGGCGGAGTATCCAGCGATTCGATCCCGGTGCTGCGACAGTTGGTGGCGCTGCACTTGACGCGCTTCGAGACACGCAAGGTGATCTTCGACGCGCAGGCGGCGAACGAGGCGAAGATCGGCGAGGGGCTGCTGAATGCGGTGCACTTCGAGATGCTGTGGCTGCTGAACAAGCGCGACTACTATGGGCATATCCAGAACGAGGACGCCAAGCGCATCGAAATGCTGGAAAAGCGCTGGGCGGTGTTGAACCGCTGATGACAGACGGCGGCGAGCGGCTGTTGTTATTTGGGGCCAGCGGGGCGATTGGCGGGGCAATCCTGGGCGCTGCGCTGGCGCGCGGCTGGCATGTGACGGCGGTGAGCCGGCACGGAGCTGCTGGCGCGGATGCGCGTGCGGGCGTGCTCTGGATTGCGGCGGACCCGCTGGAAGCTGGGTTCCCGGCTGAGGCGCTGGCGCCGACCGGGCCCTACACCAGCGTGTGCTGGGCGCAGGGCGCGAACCGCAACGACAGCGTATACGACGTGAGCGTGGAGAGCCATCTGGCGATCTATAACGCGAACTGCACATACATTCTGGTGACGCTGCAGGCGTTGCTGGCGGCTGGATTGCTGGAACGGGGTTCGCGGCTGTGCGTCATCAGCTCGATCTGGCAGGAGATGGCGCGACAGAACAAGCTCTCCTACTGCGTGAGCAAGGCGGCGCTGCGGGGGCTGGTGCTGTCGGCCGCGGCGGACCTGGCCAAGGACGGGCATCTGATCAACGCTGTGCTGCCGGGCGCGCTGGATACGCCGATGACGCGCGCGAACCTGAGCGCGGAGCAGATTGGGCGGCTGGAGGGTGCGACGCAGTTCGGAGCGCTGTCGCAGTTGCGGGACGTGGCTTCGCTGGTCTGCTATCTGTGCGGGGCGGAGAACACCGGGATTACAGGACAATTCATCGCAGCCGATCTGGGGTACAGCCGTGTCCGCATCGTTTGAACTGGCATCGTCGTTGGAGATTGAGAGCTCGACTGGGAGCTACTCGGTTGGGATCGAGAGTGGATCGTTTGAGCGCAGCCTGAAGCACTTCGAGGGGGCGGCGATCATAGCGGACGAGTTCTTCCGTCCGGCGTTCGAGCGGGCCGGGGCGGAGGCGATCTTCATCGAGGCGACGGAGACGAACAAGTCGCTGGACGCGTCGCCGGCGATCATCGAGAGGATTCGCAAGGCGGGGGCGAACCGGCAGACCGAGCTGGTGGCCGTGGGCGGCGGGACCGTTCAGGACCTGTCGGCGTTTATCGCGTCGGTTTACATGCGCGGGCTGCGCTGGAGCTATATGCCGACGACGGTGCTGGCGATGGTGGACTCCTGCATTGGCGGGAAATCGTCGATCAACGTGGGGCCGTACAAGAACCTGGTGGGGACGATCCATCCGCCGCAGCGGGTGCTGATCGACCCGGCGCTGGCGCGGACGCTGCCCGACGACCAGAAGGCGAGCGGGCTGATCGAGGCGGCGAAGATCTGTTTCTGCCGGGGCGAGGAGTCGTTCGCGCAGCATGTGGCGTATGGGCCGTCGATTGGGATGAGCAGTGAAGCGTTGGAGCGGCTGATCGTCAACAGCCTGAGCGCGAAGAAGTGGTTCATCGAGAAGGATGAGTTCGACAAGAAGGAACGGCTGCTGTTGAACTTTGGGCATACGTTCGGCCATGCCATCGAGGGGGCGACGCACTTTGCGGTGTCGCATGGGATTGCGGTTGGACTTGGGATTCTCGCCGCAAACGAGTTCGAGCGGCAGCGGGGCGTGAGTTACGCAGGAGTGGCACGCGTGAAGTTGCTGGAAGAACATCTTCACACCATGATCTCCGAGGTTCCGAACCTTGCGGCACCGCTGCGGGCGATGAGCGTGGATGAGGTAATCGAGCGGTTCGGGTCGGACAAGAAGCACGGGCCGCAGCACTTTACACTGATCCTGGTTGCGGAGAACGGCGATGTGGTTCTGCGCAAGATTGAGAAGACGGCGCAGGTGACGCGCGATGTGGAGCGCGCGATTGAGACGATTGTGAAGAGGTATTCATGAAGAAGTACAGCGATGTGCTGGCCGGGTGGTTGGTGGAGCTTGGCTATACGCACTGCTTTTTTGTGGCCGGCGGGAACACCATGCATCTGTTGGAGAGCTGTAGCCACAGGATGAAGTGCATTCCGGTGGTGCATGAGGTTGCGGCGGGGATTGCGGTGGAGTACTTCAACGAACTGCATACGGGCAAGAAGGCCTTTGCGATGGTGACGGCGGGGCCGGGGCTGACCAACATCGTTACGGCGATGAGCGGGGCGTATCTGGAGAGCCGCGAGTTGCTGGTGATTGGCGGCCAGGTGAAGGTCCCCGATCTCGCGCGTGGCGAGGTTCGACAGCGCGGGATTCAGGAGATTGACGGGATCTCCATTGCACGATCAATCACAGAGAAGGCGATCCTGATGGAGAAGGTCGTCGATCGCGCGACCTTCGCGGAGTCGATTCGCTGCGGAGTGCATGGGCGCAAGGGGCCGGTGTTCGTCGAGCTGCCGCTGGATGTGCAGGGCGCGCAGGTGGACGAGGAGAAGTTGGCGACGCAGATTACCACGCCGGCTGCGCGTTTTGAACTGGTGGGAAATGATGCGGTGGCCGCGATAGTTGAGAAGCTACGGCGGGCGAAGCGGCCGGTGATTCTGCTGGGCGCGGGAGTGGACCGCGCAACGACCGATGGGTTGATGGGGAAGTTCGAGGCGCTGGGCGTTCCGCTGATGGTGACGTGGAATGCGATGGACCGGATCGGGGCCGATCATCCGCTGTACTTTGGGCGGCCGAATACGTGGGGGATGCGCTACTCGAATATTCTGATGCAGCAGGCAGACGTGTTGCTGGCTCTGGGGACGCGGTTGAGCCTGCAGCAGACGGGCTTCAACTGGCAGCAGTTTGTACCCGGCGGCGAGGTGATTCATGTGGACTGCGACCGGGCGGAGCTGACCAAGGGACATCCGAAGCTGGCGATGGCCGTCTGCGGAGATGCGAACGAGGTGCTGCGTGGCGTGGCCTGCGCCGACCTGGGCAGCCACGCGGAGTGGGTGGAGTTCTGCCGCGGCGTGAAGGCCGCGCTGCCACTGGTGGAGCCGGTGAACCATACGGGCGAGGGGTACCTGTCGCCGTATGTGTTTGCGGAGAAGCTGTCGCAACTGACGACGAAGGACGATGTGGTGATCCCGTGCAGCAGTGGAAGCGGGTTCACGGTGATGATGCAGACGTTCGCGCAGAAGCTGGGACAGCGCATCGTGAGCAACAAGGGACTGGCGTCGATGGGGTATGGAACCGGCGGCGCAATTGGCGCGGGGTTTGCGGCGGGCGGGCGGCGGACGGTGCTGGTGGAGGGCGATGGCGGGTTCATGCAGAACCTGCAGGAGCTGGGTACGGTGCGGGCGCAGAAGCTGAACCTGAAGATATTTCTCTTCGACGACAACGGGTATGCGTCGATCCGCATGACGCAGAGCAACTACTTCGGCGGGCGGTATGTGGGATGCGACATCGAGACCGGGCTGGGGATTCCCGACTGGGAGCCGCTGTTTGCGGCCTACGACATCCCCGTGATGCGGATTGGGCCGGGATTCGAGAGCGACCCGGAGTTTCTGGAACGCTTCAACGCAGTGGGCGCGCGCGCCTTTCTGGTGAAGATCGATCCGATGCAGACCTACTTCCCGAAGATCTCCAGCCGGGTGACGGCATCGGGCGGGATGGAGTCGAACCCGCTGCACCGGATGACTCCCGATCTGGATGAGGCGACGGCGGCGAAGGTCTTCCGCTACCTATAAGCGGAAGGGAATTGCAAGGACCGAGAATCCGGTCCGTGCAGGGCCGATTGAGACCCATGACGGATTCAGAGCCTGGTTAAGCTAGACTTGAGCCTGCCATTCAGGAGTGTTGCTGCCGTGAGCCAGAAGACCATCTCCATTATGACGGCCTGCTACAACGAGGAGGAGAACGTCCTCAACCTCTACAACCAGGTGCGCGAGGTGATGGCCGGGATCGGCCGGTATGAGTACGAGCACATCTTCATCGACAACAGCTCGAAGGACAACACGGTTGCCATTCTGAAGTCGATCGCGGCCCAGGACAAAAATGTCAAGATCATCGTGAACGCGCGCAACTTCGGTCACATTCGCTCGCCGATTCATGCGCTCTTGCAGGCCCGTGGAGACGCGGTAATCAGCATTGTCGCCGACCTGCAGGACCCGCCGCAGATGATCGTGGAGATGGTCCGCGAGTGGGAGAAGGGTGCCTACTGCGTGCTGGGGATCAAGCGCTCCAGCGAGGAGGCCTCGCTGATGTTCTGGCTGCGCAAGCAGTACTACAGGCTGGTGGATCGCATCTCCTCGATCGAGACGATCCAGAACTTCACGGGCTTCGGCCTCTACGACCGCAAGGTCGTCGATCTGGTGCGTTCCTTTGATGACCCGTACCCATACTTTCGCGGCATGATCGCCGAGATCGGCCTTCCCACCGTCAAGCTGATGTACGACCAGCCTGCGCGCAAGTTCGGGATCACCAATAACAACTGGTACAGCCTGTATGACATTGGAATGCTGGGGATCATCAACAACTCGAAGATTCCGCTTCGCCTGGCGGCCCTGGCCGGCTTCCTCGGGGCCAGTGTTTCGTTTCTGATTGCCGTGGTCTACCTGGTTCTGAAGCTCGTCTTCTGGTCGACCTTCAGCTTTGGCCTGGCGCCGATGCTGATTGGAGCGTTCTTCATCTCGTCGCTGCAACTTGTCTTCCTGGGCGTAATGGGGGAGTACATTGGGGCCATCTATACTCAGGTGCAGAACCGTCCCTACGTTGTAGAACTGGACCGCATCAACTTTGAAGTTCCCCCTTCGCTTCCCAAATCGGATGCACCAGTTGGCATTCTGGCGACAAGCTCCAGTTAGGCGAACCATTCCACCGGAGAGATGAAATGGCAGCGCCGCTTTCGATTGTCGATCTCGATCTGGTTCTTGCCAATACGCGAGAGCTGTGGGAGGAGATGCGCGGCCAGCGCGTCTTTATCACCGGCGGGACGGGGTTCTTCGGGTGCTGGCTGGTGGAGAGCTTCTGCCACGCGAACCGCGCGCTGGGGCTGGGAGCGCAGGCAACGGTGCTGACGCGTGACCCGGCGAGGTTCGCCGCGAAGGCCCCGCATCTGGCGGGCGATCCGGCGATTACGCTGCACGCGGGCGATGTGCGCGACTTCGAATTTCCCGCGGGCGAGTTTCGATTTGTGATTCACGCCGCGATGGAGGCGAGCGCGCGGCAGGCGGCGGAAGAGCCGATGGAGATGCTGTCGACGATCCTGGCGGGGACCGAGCGGACGCTGAAGTTTGCGGCCCAGTGCGGGGCGCGGAAGTTTCTGCTGACCAGCTCGGGCGCGGTGTATGGACGGCAACCGGCGGAGTTGACGCATGTGCCGGAGAGCTATGACGGCGCGCCGGATCCGCTGAACGCAGCGAACATGCATGCGGAGGGCAAACGGGCGGCGGAACTGATGTGTGCTGTCTTTCAGAATCAGATCAACCGGCAGAAGGCAGCGCGTGCAGACGGGCTGGAGTTTGAGGTGAAGATTGCGCGCTGCTGGGCTTTCTGCGGGCCGCATCTTCCGTTGGACACGCACTTTGCGATTGGAAATTTTATTGGGGATGTATTGGCTGGGCGGCCGATCTCGATTGCGGGCGATGGCACGCCCCGGCGGTCGTATCTATATGCGGCGGACCTTGCGGTGTGGCTCTGGACGATCTTGTTTCGCGCGCCGGCGCTGCTGGCGGTCAACGTGGGTTCGGCGAGGGATGTGAGCATTCGCGAGCTGGCGGAGATTGTGACGGCGACGCTTGCGCCGGCGACAAATATCCGAGTGGCGAAGCAGGCAGCGCCGGGTGCGGTGCCGGAGCGGTATGTGCCGTCTGTGGAGCGGGCGGAGATGCTGCTGGGGTTGCGCGAGACGGTGGGGCTGGAGGAGGCGATTCGGCGAACTGCGGTGTGGCACCAGACGCAGTGAGATCGCGGGTAGTGGCTCAGTTTGAAGTTGAAGTTTGTTCCCCGGCTTTAGCCGCCTCTAATGTCTCTGCTTCAGAAAGCAATGCATCGGCTTCCCGCAAGAGGGCGTCCGCTTTGCCTTTCATGCTTGCCGCCTGCTCGCGCAGTCTCTCAGGCTCTGGAACATGCCGCTTCCGGACTACCTCGCCTCTCCATCGCATGACCCAGTGTCACGCACTTTGCCGTGAAACAGCAAGGTAAATCAAACTGAGTCACCACTAGATCGCGGGCTGGCGCGGAATAGATGCGGGCAGTTGTGTATCCTTAAGTGATATGGACGATACGGCGGAAGAGCTTCGGCGGCAGATTCTTGAGTTGACAGCGCAGTACCATGCGGCAAAGTTTCCGGCGCGGGAGTTTGTGCCGGGGACATCGGTGGTGCCGGTTTCGGGCAAGGTGATTGGGGCGGAAGACATCTGCTCGGTGGTGGACTCGGCGTTGGATGGATGGTTCACAACGGGGCGATTTGCCAAGGAGTTTGAGCGCAGGTTGGCGAAGTTTGTTGGCGTGCGTTCGGCGAGCCTGGTGAACTCGGGATCGAGCGCGAACCTTGCCGCGCTGAGCGCGCTGACATCGCCCAAGCTGGGCGCGCGGCAACTGAAGCCGGGCGATGAAGTGCTGACCGTTGCGGCGGGATTTCCCACGACGGTGAATCCGATCTTTCAGAACCGGCTGGTGCCTGTCTTCGTCGATGTAACACTGCCGACTTATGAGATCGACGCGACGAAGCTGGAGGCTGCGTACAGCCCGAAGATGAAGGCGGTGATGATCGCGCACACGCTGGGGAATGTCTTCGACCTGGATGCGGTCACGGCGTTCTGCAGGAAGTACAACCTGTGGCTGATCGAGGACTGCTGCGACGCTCTGGGCTCGACCTGGAAGGGACGCAAGGTGGGGACGTTTGGCGACATCGCGACGGTGAGCTTCTATCCCGCGCACCACATTACGATGGGCGAGGGCGGTGCGGTGTTGACCGACAAGCTGAACCTACAGGTGATCGTCGATAGCTTCCGCGACTGGGGGCGCGACTGCTGGTGCGAGCCGGGCAAGGACAACACCTGCGGCAAGCGATTCGGGTGGCAACTTGGCACGCTGCCCTGTGGATACGACCACAAGTACACCTACTCGCACATCGGGTACAACCTGAAGACGACCGAGACGGCGGCGGCGCTCGGGCTCTCGCAGATCGCAAAATTGCCGCACTTCATCGCGCGGCGCAAGGAGAACTTCGCGTATCTTCATGCGGCACTGAAGCCGCTGGAGGAGTTCCTGATTCTGCCCGAAGCGAGCGAGGGTTCCGACCCGAGCTGGTTTGGTTTTCCCATCGGCGTGCGGCACGGCGCACCGTTTACGCGCGACGAGCTGACCGGAGCACTGGAGGCGCGGAAGATCGGGACGCGGCTGATGTTTGCGGGAAACCTGCTGCGCCAGCCGGCGTATGAGGGATGGGAATCGCGCGTGGTGGGCGAGCTGACGAATACGGACTTCGTCATGAATCAGGTCTTCTGGATCGGCGTGTTTCCGGGGTTGACGAACGAGATGCTGGATTTCATTGTGAAGACGGCGGTGGAGTTTGTGGCGGGGGCGAAGAGATAAGGGGTAAGGGATCAGGGGTAAGNNCTTACCCCTGATCCCTTACCCCTGTTTCTACATGGCCGGCGGATGGTGGGGGTCGACGGGGTTTGTGCTGACGGCATTGGCGATCGCGGGGCTCTTGGCGCCGCCGGGGTTGACCGAGTCGCGCAGCTCCTTCGATGGTTTGAAGAAGGGGACGCGCTTGGCTGGGACGTCGACGCGCTCGCCGGTCTTGGGGTTGCGGCCGATGCGCGAGTTGCGCTGGCGCGTGCGGAAGCTGCCGAAGCCGCGGATCTCGATCTTGTCTCCGGACTTGAGCGCTCCGATGACGGACTCGAAGAGGGTATCGACGATGATCTCGCCATCGCGGCGGGTGAGTTCTCCGAGGGCGGTTACTTTGTCGACCAGATCAGCTTTTGTCATCGTGTTGTCTCCTTGGGGCATGTGCGCTACATCTAGCTTATCGCTGATTGTAGATGGGATGCAGGATTTTCGTCAGAGGTGCGAAGAAAATAACTGAAAGGGCCGATTGGCGGCGATTTGCCAAAAAAGGCGGCACGAACGGTCGATTGTCCGTGCCGGGAGGCCAGTGACGCAACTGATATCGACCAGAGGTGGCTGATTTGCCGGTTCTGGACGAAGCTTTGGAGCGAATGCCGCTCTGGATTAAAAGAGTATCACGCAAGCAGGGTGGGTGTGGCACGGGCGGCTCAGGAGGCAGAGGTGGGGAAGGCGGCGCTGAGCTGTCGCGCCATCCGGGTGTCTCGTTCGGTGATGCCGCCGGCGTCGTGCGAGACCAGCGCAAGCCTGACGAGGTTGTAGCGGATGTCGATGTCGGGGTGGTGTTGGGCCTCTTCGGCGATCCGGGCCACGCGGTTGACGAAGGCCATGGCCTCGACGAAGGTGGGCAGTGTCCAGTTGCGGGCGAGCTTGCCGTCTTCGAGCGCCCACTCGGGCAGCTCGGTCAGCAGGTCGTGAAGTTGTTTTTCGGAGAGCTTCTGTTTGGTGGGTTGCATGGGG
>PLOT01000020.1 GCA_003142215.1 Granulicella sp.
CAGACGATGATCTGCGAGCTGACTGGGATGGAGGTTGCGAACGCGTCGATGTACGACGGGTCGACCGGCGCGGCCGAGGCGATGATGATGGCCGTCCGCATCACTGGACGCGACAAGTCCGTAGTTGCCCGCACCGTCCATCCCGAGTATCGCGAGGTCCTCACCACCTACGCGCAGCATCAGGAGATCCCCATCGCCGAGGTGGGCTACGCGGCCAATGGTCGCGTCGATCTGACCGCTCTGGACGCGGCAATAACGAACGAGACGGCTTGCGTACTCATCCAGTCGCCCAACTTCTTTGGGACGATTGAAGACGTTGCCGCGATTGCCGCGATTGCTCATGCGAAGGGCGCTCTGCTGATTGTTTCGATTGCCGAGGCCATCTCGCTCGGCATCGTCAAGCCGCCCGCCGAGGCCGACATCGTCTCGCTGGAGGCGCAGTCGTTTGGCGTTGCGGTGAGCTACGGCGGGCCGTACTGTGGCGTCATCGCCTGCAAGGAAAAGTTCATGCGCCAGATGCCCGGGCGCCTCGTCGGCGAGACCAAGGACGCCGATGGCAAGCGCGGCTATGTGCTGACGCTATCGACGCGTGAGCAGCACATTCGGCGCGAGAAGGCGACGAGCAACATCTGCACCAATCAGGCGCTGGTCGCGCTGATGGCGACGATCTTTTTGACGGTGTATGGCAAGCAGGGGCTGCGCGAACTGGCCGAACACAACCTCGCCAAGGCGGATTATCTCAGCAGCGCGCTCACCGCAACCGGCAGCGCGAAGGTGCTATTCGACGGCGCGCCGCGTTTCCACGAGTTCGTCGTCGAGCTTCCCGCCAGCGCGGAGGAGACCAACGCCGCGCTGCTCGAACAAAAGATCATCGGCGGGTTGCCACTGGGCAAGTGGTTTCCCGAGCTAGGTCTCAACGCCAGTCTGTGGTGTGCGACTGAGCTGACCACGCGCGCACAGATCGACGCCGCAGCCGCCAGCCTGCGCGCAGTCGTTTCAGCGGCTGAGCTGACGGGGGCCTGATGGATATTTCGGCGATTGAGGGCGCGGAGCTGAAGGCGGTGGAGTTTGTGGACGACTATCTACAGCTTCGCTTCGGCGAGCCGCTGCTGCGGCTCTACGACTGGCCGCATGTGTTGCTGACGGACTTCTCCGTGGCCTTTGGTGAGCCGGAGTATCGCAACGCTCTCTGCGCGCAGATCGGTGAGGCCGTCACCACCGCGATGCTCGAAGAGGACGACGCGCTAACGATTGAGTTCGCCAACGGCATCGTCTTCGGCCTCTCGCTGCGCGAAGAGGACGTGGATGGTCCGGAGTCAGGCAGCTATTCTGCCACCGGCGATGAAGCCGACGCACAGGAGTTTTAGCCATGAGCAAGTCGGATGGAAATACTAACTTTACTGTCATTCGCTTTTTTAGATGGTTATTTTGGGCGGGTAATCTGACGTGCTGGTCGCTGATTCTGATCTATGGCTTCAAATGGGAAGGTAATAAATGGGCGCACGTTGAGATGATAGGCGGCCTCACTTTTGTCCTCTTGCAAATAGTTCTTTATCGGTGGAGTGGAACGTCGCCGGGCGACTAAATAGGTATAGGGATTCTATGACAGAGATGAAGTTTGTAGGAACGCCGAAGAAGGCGACGACGCATGTCAACCAGAACGAAGGATTGATCTTTGAGAAATCGTCGCCGGGGAAGAAGGCGTATCGGCTGGCGGAGCTGGATGTGCCCGCTATCGACGCCGCGTCGTTGCTGGGCGAGAGCTTGCGCGACGACCTAGGCGTGATGCCGGAGGTGAGCGAGATCGAGATCATTCGCCACTTCACGCGGCTGTCTACATGGAACTACGCCATCGACCTCGGCATGTATCCACTGGGCTCCTGCACGATGAAGTACAACCCGCGCGTGAATGAGGCGGTCGCCGCGATTGAGGGAATTGCGAATGCGCATCCCTATCTGCCGGAGTCGCTCTGCCAAGGTTCGCTGGGCATCATGAAGCTCTTGCAGGACTGCCTCATCGAGATCACCGGCATGGATGCGATCACGCTGCAACCGGCGGCGGGCGCGCATGGCGAGTTCACCGGGATACTTCTAGTTCGCGCCTACCACGAGAGTAAGGGCAACGCGCGCAAGAAGATCCTCATCCCCGACTCGGCGCATGGAACGAACCCCGCGTCGGCTGTGGTCTGCGGCTATCAGGTGGCCAACCTGAAGTCGAATGCGCAGGGCATGGTGGATCTCGCGGAACTGGAGCGCATGGTGGACGAAGACACCGCCGCGCTCATGCTGACCAACCCATCGACCATCGGCGTCTTCGAGAGNNGACTTCGGCGTGGACGTGATGCATCTCAATCTGCACAAAACCTTCTCCACGCCACACGGAGGCGGTGGGCCGGGATCGGGCCCGGTGGCCTGCAAAAAATTTCTGGAGCCGTTTCTGCCCAAGCCCGTGCTTGTGACGCGCCCCGATGGCTCGCTTGGCCTCAACTACGACCGACCGCAGAGTGTAGGCCGTGTGCGCGCCTTCTACGGCAACTTCGGGATGTTCGTGCGCGCGCTGGCGTACATCCTGGCGAATGGGCCGGATGGTCTGCGGCAGACAACCGAGGACGCCGTTCTCAACGCAAACTACA
>PLOT01000297.1 GCA_003142215.1 Granulicella sp.
CAGTAGCTGTACTTGTGTTCGACTGAGTTCTTATAGACACCGTCCAGAATGATGCTCTGCTCTTTGGCGTGAATGACGACGCCGGAGCGCGAGTCCCCATTGGCAATCATGAGCTGGTTGCGGTCCTTGTCGACGGAGATCCAGTTGAAGGTGGGATTCATCTGCAGGATGAAACGGCTCTCGCCCTCGCCGGCGGGAGGATAGGAAGCCGGGTGGGTGTATTCGGCGTAGGTGTAGAAGCCACTGACGCTCCGCTCCAGGGTATAGCGAACTTCAATGTCCATGCCGCCACGACCTGCGCCGGAGGGAACGCCTGCACGGGCAGCGCCGGGACCAAACGGTCCACCTGCGCCAGGAGCTCCGGGACCACCCGCACCGGGAGCACTGGGAGCGCCAGCACCTGCTCGAAGTGCGCCACCCGTACCGGGACCACCCGCACCGGAACCACCTGTAGCCGGAGCGCCGCCTCCGCGAGGACCGCGAGCGCCGCCGGGTGCGGCTGCACCGGGAGTTGGGCCACCACCACCGCCGCGAACGCCCGGAGTACCGGGATTGACGCCCTTCACGGAGACCTCGGCGCGCTGGCCTCCGTTGGTTGACGGGTCAATGGTCACCTTTGCAGTGACGGTGCCGGCGGGCGTCTGCTCCCAGTATTCGCTGCGAGCATTTGGGATGTTGACGCCGTGATAGATGACAGTCGTCATATTGCCGTTGCTCTTCAGGATGGTGGCCTTGACGATGCCGTTGTCGAGGGTCCAACTGTCGCCGTTGTCGGTGAGCGTCACGGGGTCGTTGACAGTGACTTTGGCTACCTTCGGCAGCACATGGGCGGCAGGTTGCATGTGGACGCCAGGCTGCACTTTGGCGGCCTGTTGCGCCAATACGCCGTATGTCAGGACAACTGCCAGGGCAAGAAACAGGGATACGAAGAGGAGCCTTGTTTTGGTCATGGCAACCTTTCAGAACTAATTATTAGATGGTTGAACCTGGGCTTTCCGAGGCCAGAGAAGCATAGTAGTCCCGCCGTAGTTCCGTCAATGCGGAAGGCTGGAGGTCCGCGATCTAGAATCTCTTTCGGCCCTGATTCGCTTGGATTGCACCGCTCCAGAAGGTTTGTTGCGAACCTGCTGAAATGTCCGGTTTTGAGTGAAGTGCCAAAGGGGTCTTCCCTTGCGATCTTCTTAGAACCAGTCTAAAAACTATGAGGGCCGACCTCAGTAACGAAACAGACAACGACGAAATACGGGGATTCTTCGCTGCGCTCAGAATGACAACTCGTTAATCTGTGGTGCGAAACGTAGTATTTAGACAGGTTCTTACGTATGCCTACTCAGGAAAGGGAACGAACTTGTCCGCGCAGGAGGCGGGCTTGCCGTCCGACGGCTTGCCAGTGATGGTGACATCGGTGGCAGGCGTGGGGAGCTGGAGGTTGCTACCGCCGGGACCGTAGGTCACGTCGGCGTAATCGAAGGTGTAGGTGTAGGGCGTGGGCGACAACCCATCGTCAGTCAGGTAGACACCGTCCAACAATATCTGGGCGCGGTGTTCATGGTCGTAGCCGTCGAAGAGAATTTTTCCGCCACCGGAGACGCGCACGTTGTGCAGGGTGATGTCGCGGAAGGCCGGTGGTGAAGGGCCTTTGACCGGTCCGTTGGCGGCGTAGGCCATGGTGATGTCGATGGGACGGCCCGAGTTTCGGATACAGATATCGTCGTAGACGGCGTCATGCACGAGGCCGCCACGGGTGCCCATGGACTTGATGCGGATACCGGAGTCGGGGCCGTCGAGGGAGAGGTCGAAGACCCGCAGCTTGCTGACGCCTCCGTTGGTTTCACTGCCGATGGACATGCCATGGCCCCAATAGAAGTGATTGTGGCTGACCGTCATGTCGGTGAGCTCGCCGGGGCCTCCGCCCTTGATGGCGACGTTGTCGTCCCCCTCGCGGAAGTAACTGTGAGTGATGGTGATGTTCTTGGAGCCGCTGCCGGGGTCGATGCCGTCCGTGTTGCGGGCGAGTCGCTGTGGCGTGTCGATCTTGACTCCCCAGACGGTGAAGCCGTTGCCAGCGCCGTAGGAGACGTGGAAGTTGGGAGAGTTCTTGAGGGTGATGCGATAGAGGGTGAAGTTGTCAGCGTGGTTGGCGACGATGAGGCGGCTGACCTTCTGGCTGCCGCCGGCGCGGGCTTGCTCGGCAAGATCCCAAGCGCTGACATTCTTGCCCAGCAACTTCTCGCCGCCGCGGCCATCGATGACGCCATCGCCCATCACACCCGCGCCGGAGATGTGGTCTACGGAGATGAGTGGCTTGCAGCCGCGGCCGGGAGCGCTGTCCACCACTCCGCAGCTTCCCGGAGTCACCTCGAGGGCTTGCGGATCGAGCGACTCGAACAATGTGACGCCTTTATCGACGACGAGGGTGACGCCTTCACGAAGCTGCAGCGGGCCGCTCAGGAACGCATTTGCCGCGCCATGCACCTGCAATGCGACCCCATGGCCTTTGGCGCATTGGTCGATGGCCTTCTGGATGCGGCCGGTGTCGGGCTTGGATTCGCCGGCGGGAGCCAGGGTGTTGAACTTGCCGTCGTTGACCGAAGTAAGGTGTGCATCGAGCTTTGCGCAGAAGGCGGGGATTTTGGGTTCCACAACGGTCCGGGTATCCTGCGCGAGCATTACGGAGGAACTGGCAATGGCAAGAATACCGATGAAGGAGAACAGCCGATGCATAGAGACTCCTTTGTGCGTGCAACGTAGAGATTCTACATACCGATTTGCTACCTTCGCATGATTCTCTGGATTCCAGCGATCCGCACGGCCAGGAACCGGTTTGTCTCGAACTGCTTCGCATCGGCGCTTGTGAGCTGGTGAGATTTGGGTTCGGGTGCGAATGGATTTGCGCCGGCCCTAGTGGACGAATTTCGAACTTTTCAGGCTTCCGGGACCGTCTTCGAGGGCCTTTCAGCGTCTAGAGATTCTGCCCGAAGTTACCGCAAACCCCGTTTGAACACTAATGTTTTTCAAGCAGATCAGTTGAGGAGCAAGGCGTGCCGGAGAATTCGAAGAAGAACGTTCTCGATTACGCGGTCGAGTCCAGGGCGGCACGGAATTGCCCGGTTTCCCGGACGCAATGCCAGCTTTGCCCTGCCATCCTGCTGAAGAGCGGTACAATTCATGCGAATCAGTGCCGAAAATGGAGATTCCAGATAGTATTGCAATCTCGGGAAACTATGGGCGCGGGCCGTCGAATGACGGAGATTGTTGGCGACGACCCTATCATTCAGCCTTCCCTTTCGTCTAAGGGATGTCACTACCAAGGGACGTAACTACCAAGGGACGCAACTATCAAGACAGGTTTTGTGGAAGGAAGCGACGTTGCCCGTACCACAAGAGAGATTCGGCGCTGAAGAGACCGATTCTTCAGCCCCGAAGGCCAGGCAATTTTTCGATAGCCGGATGATTTTTCGGGCCAAGGGGTGGCGTCTTGGAGTCATCCTACTGTGCGCCGGGATTGCGGCCTGCTCGGTTTTTCTACTGCTGAGCAGGCACCGCGCGGCTCGCCGCAGCGGGCTGTCCTCTGCAAGCACTTCGAGTGACAGCAATCATTCGTTGCGTCTGAAGGGGATGACGGAAGCGGTGGAAAAGCGCGCCATCCANNTCTCGACCGGCAGGCGACGAACAACGATCTGATCAGCAAGGTGTCCGCGGCGGAGCAGAATGAGGATGCCGCGCGAGCCAAAGACCAGACCGAGATGAAGGCGGCGGAAGACAATCTGGGGAAGGCTGAGTTGGAGATCCAGAAGGTGGAGATTCTGTCTCGGATCGACACCGAAAAAGCCCAGGAGAACCTGGACGAGGCCAAGGCGACACTGGCCCAGCTACAGCAGACCTACGAGCTGAAACGCAAAGCCGCGCAGGCGTCGATTCGCATCCTGCAGATCCAACTGGACCGCAATCGCGAGACCATGGCGCATGCCGAGGCCAATGCCGCGCTACTCGAGGTGCATTCGCCGCTGGACGGGGTCGTGGTACTGAACTCCATCTACATACGAGGAAGCATGGGCGAGGTGCAGGAAGGCGATCAGGTCCACTCCGGCGTGCCATTTATGCAGGTGGTGGACCCTTCGCGAATGGAAGTCCAAGTCTCCGTCAATCAGGAGGACCTGTTGAGTCTGCGAATCGGGCAGAGTGCTTCGGTCCATCTGGATGCATATCCCGGACTGGTGTTTCAGGGGCGACTGGAAAATGCCGGGCCCATGGGCCGCACCAGCGATTTCTCCAACACGATACGAACGTTTTCGGCGGAGTTCTCCATTGTGGGGCACGATTCAAGATTGATGCCCGACCTTTCCGCGTCCGTGGATGTGGACCCGGAGAACAGCAGCGGAGCGGTTGACGGGGCCAAGCGATGAGCGCATTTCACAAGCCGGTGAGCGCATTCCGCAAGCCGATGAGCGCATTCCGCAGGCTGCGCAGCCTGGGCGTCGCGCCCGTTGTGGTGGCGGCGCTGGCGATCGGAGGCGGAGCTATCCTGGGCTACACGCGGTTGGCGAAGCATGCGCCCGGAGCTTCCACCTATCAGGTGAAGCGCGAGGAATTTCTTGAGGTCATTCAGTTTCGCGGGCAGGTGAAGGCGATGCGTTCGGTGACGATCACCGCACCGGCGGAGGCGGGCACCCTGCAGATCGTCAAGATTGCGACCGACGGGTCGCATGTGAATCAAGGCGACGTTGTGGTCCAGTTCGACGCGTCCAAGACGGAACAGGACCTGGCGCAGTACCGGTCAACGCTCAAGTCGGCGCAGGCGGAGATCGACCAGGAACGAGCGCAGGATGTGTTGAAGGAAGAGGAAGACACAACCGCTGTGCTGAAGGCGCAATACGACGTGGAGAACGCAAAACTGGAGGCGAGCAAGCAGGAGATCGTCTCGCGGATCGAGGGGGCGGAAGCAAATCTGAAATTAGCCGATGCCGAGCAGCTACTGAACGAGATGCAGGTGAAGCGGAAGGCCGACCAGACGCTGGACCGGGCTGCCGTGGCGAGCAAAGAGCAGGCCCGCAAGAAGGCAGCCTACGACGCAGAGACCGCGGAACGTGCCTTGGCGAAGATGACCCTGCGCGCAAAGTCCGCGGGAACGCTGAGCCTGATCAGCGGATGGCATGGAGGAAACGATCAATCAACCTTCAAGCCTGGAGAGCCGGCGTGGCCGGGGGCGCCCATCGCAGAGCTGCCGGACGCTACGTCGTTGCGCATAGCCGGACGCGTGGACGAGACGGAACGCGGACGACTGGGCCTGGGGCAGGCAGTCTCGGTACAGTTTGACGCCATTCCGGACCGTCAGTTTACGGGCAGGCTGGAACAGATCAGTACGATTGCATCGCTGGACTTCAACGGAGGATGGCCCTTTCCGCTCAACTTCAACCTGCGGATCGCACTGGATCAACAAGACCCGCGGCTCAAGCCCGGCCTGACCGCGCGAGTTACCGTCGTGGTGTACCGGGTCCCCGATGCAATCACGATCCCTGTGCAGGCGATGATCCAGAAGACAGGACAGACCGTGGTCTACGTTTGGGCTGGCACGAAATTTCGCGAGCAGGCGATCGCGATTGGACGGACAAGCCGCGACCGGGTACTGGTGGCCAAGGGATTGAATCCGGGAGACCGCGTAGCGCTGAGCGATCCCACGGTGAAGGAGTGATGCGAACGCGATGAGATGGCGCTCAGTGGCGGGATGGTCGGCCTTGACGTTGGTGGTTGCCGGAGGCGGGGTGCTGCTTGCCTCGAAACGGTCTTCGCGGCTTTCCAGCAAGACGGAGGTGAAAACGGCCGGCGATGGCATTCCGCTGGCGGCGGTCGAGCGCGGCGATATCGATATGGATGTCCATGCCACCGGGGAACTGCGGGCCAGCCACATGATGGTGCTGACCGCTCCCTCGGTGGGAGGCGGATCGCTGGAGATCACCCAACTGCTGGCGACCAGTTCCGCTGTAAAGAAGGGCGATATTGTGATCGAGTTCGATCCCGGAGAACAACGCTACAAACTTGACCAGAGCCGTTCAGAGTTGATGCAGGCCCAGCAGGAGATCACCAAGGCAAATGCCGATGCCGCTGTGCTGGCAGCGCAGGACAAGGTGGCCGAACTGAAGGCCCGCTACGGCGTGCGACAGGCGGAACTGGACGTTCAGAAGAATGAAATCGTCAGCTCGATCGACGGCAAAAAGAATGAACTTGCGTTGCAACAGGCGCAGCGGGTGCAGACTGAACTGCAACAGGACAGTCAATCGCACAAGGAATCCGGTCAAGCCACCGTTTACCTGGCGACCGAGAAGTACAACAAAGCCAAGATAGCCATGGAGCAGGCGCAACAGAACATAGACAAGATGCGGGTCGCCGCGTCCATGGACGGCATGGTTTCAATCCAGAAGAACCCGCCGACAGAATTTTCCTTTCAGGGCATGGCATTGCCCGACTACCACGCGGGAGATGTAGTGAATCCGGGCAGCACCATCGCACAAATTGTCGATCCCAAGGGACTGGAACTAAATTGCAAGCTAAGCGAGCGCAGCAGCAGCAGCGTGGCGCTCGGTGAACCGGTGGAAGTGGTGTTCGATGCGATGCGCGGCCGGACCTTCCATGGCCAGGTCAAGACAATTGGCGGGGTGTCCAGGTCGCAATTCTTCGACAGCGGAGAAGGCGACGGAGTTGAGATTACGGTGCAGCTTACAGAAGCCGATCCACAGATGCATGCCGGGTTCACCGCGCAGGTCCTGTTTCTGGGCGAAAAGAAGAAAAATGTTCTCTATATTCCTCGACAGGCCGTCTTCATGAAAGACGGCAAGCGATTTGTTTACATGAAGGCCGGTAGCGGCTATGAACAGCGAGAGATGAAGATCGACGGCGAGAGTGAGAGCAGGGCCGTGATTGAAGGGCTGAGCCAGGGCACGCTGGTCGCCTTGGTGGACCCGACCGCGCCGCGCAATTCGGGCAATGCGAGTGGCGCCGCAACCGCAGCCGGAACGGGGGCGCCATAATGCCGAAGATGCCGTTTCTGAATTCGGGAGGCGTGTTGCTGGGATATCGGCAGTGGACGCGCGATGCCCAACTGGGCATGCAGAACCTGCTGGCCCACGGAATGCGATCTCTGCTGACTATGCTTGGGATGATCTTTGGCGTGGCGGCGGTGGTGGCCATGCTCTCCATCGGCGCCGGAGCCAGGCAGAAGGTGATGGCGTTGATTGAGCAGATGGGCGTGCGCAACCTGATTGTCGAGGCCAAGGAGACGACGGAATGGCAGGCGCATCTGAAGATGCGCAAGATATCTCCTGGACTGACGTTTGAAGATTACCGGGTGATTCTGGCCGACGTGGATGGGATTGCAGCATCATCGCCGCGCAAGCGCATGACGCCTACCAAGACCATTCCAAAGTCGCAGCAGGACAACCCTGCCATCTATGGAGTGCAGCCAGGGTATCAGCAGATCGCCGGGCTGCATCTGGTGGACGGACGCTTCTACAACCAGGACGAAGAGGACCGCGGAGCGCCCGTCTGCGTGCTGGGGATCACTGCGCGCTGGAGCATGTTCGGCGACTCGAACCCGATCGGCAAGTATGTCAAGCTGAACGACCAGTGGTTCCGCGTGATTGGAGTAGTCAGTCCACTACTCAGTGGACCGTCGGAGAGCTCGGATGCGCTATCGGTGGACACGAACAACCTTATTTATATTCCGCTGAATGCTTCCATTTTTCGCATGGAAGATACATACAGCGATGTGCGCGACGAGATCGATGGAATCTATCTCAACCTCAGCCAGAATACCGACATGACCTCGGCGGCGGGCGTGGTGAGAGCGATTCTCGACAGTTCGCACCACGGGGCGAGCGACTTCAGCGTGATTGTGCCGGCTGAATTACTGGCTGAGCAGAAGCGGACGGAGAACCTGTTCAACGCAGTGATGGTGGCAATCGCATCGATTTCACTGATCGTCGGAGGTATAGGAATTATGAACATCATGCTGGCCAGCGTCTCGGAACGAACGCGGGAGATTGGCCTGAGACGGGCCGTGGGCGCGAGGCAATCCGATATTGTTCGCCAGTTTGTGGTGGAGGCGACAACGATTTCGTTCCTGGGTGGCAGTGTGGGTATCGTATTCGGCTTTCTTATGTCGCGCCTGATTGCATGGCTTGCCGGATGGTCGACCATCGTGACAATAGGGTCCATTGCGCTGGCATTTCTGGTGTCCATCAGCGTGGGGCTCGTGTTTGGCATCTATCCGGCGATTAAGGCGTCTCGACTGGATCCAGTGGATGCAATTCGCTATGAGTAAGAATGAGTTTCCGAATCGCGTGCGATTCAGCAATCGCTTTATTGTTAGCTACCGATTTCGCGCCATCCTACAAACTGCTGGAGTATCAAGATGAATTCTCTTCGCGCCAAGATAGTGCTTCTTGTACTGGTATCGATCGGTCCATGGGGCCGCGCTCAGTCTCCGGAGAGTTATCGCAAGCTGCTGACTCCGCAGGTGCGCTCCGGCAAGCTGTCGCCGCCGCAGCATTTCGATGAGTATGTGAAGGACGGGAAACTCAGCATCAGCCTGGACGATGCCGTGAGGCTGGCGCTGGAAAATAATAGCAGCGTTCGCATGGAGGAGACCCAGGTAGAACAACAGAAGTTTACCCTGCTGGGAGCGTATCAGCCATTCGATCCGACACTGCAAACGATCGCGAACGCCAATCGCTATTCCACTCCCGGAAGCAGCGAGCTGCAAGGCATTGGGCAGTCCGGCAGCAGCGCGCAGAACTCACTCACGCAGTTGGGCCAGATCAGTTATTCTCAGATGTTCAAGACCGGAACAAACATCAGCGGGACTGTGTCGAGCACTAAGTCGTCGACCAATAATTCCTATTTCTATTTCAACCCGTCTTATAGCTCGACGCTTAACTTTCAATTTACTCAGCCACTGATGCGCAATGCCGGGAAATTCGCCAACACGGCTTCTTTAATCATTGCGCGCCGGAGTTTGCAGCAGTCGCGGGCCAGCTTTGCAGCCCAGGTGAACGACTTGATCTTTCAAGCGGTGAGCCAGTACTGGGCGGTGGTCCAGGCCAGCGGCAATCTCAAGGTAGACCAAGAGTCGCTCAGTCTGGCCGAAGCCAGTTATCAGCATGACAAGCGGGCGCTGGAACTGGGAGCGTTGCCGCCGCTCGATATCTACCGGTCGCAATCGGAGGTTGCCGCGCGCAATCTGCAAGCCATCCAGGGACAATACACATTGAAGCAGATGGAAGACGATCTGCGGCTTACGATTGGAGCCAACCAGGACCCGGCAATTCATGCGCTCAATCTGCAATTGACGGAGAAGCCGGAGCCAACGGGAGAGTTGGATTCCATCAGCCTGGACGACGCGCTGAAGAGTGCGCTGGCAGGACGGCCGGAGATCGAAGTGGCAGACGACTCGCTAGAGAATGACAAGACAAACATACAGCTTGCGCACAACCATCTATTGCCCGATCTATCTCTCAGCGGGTTCTATCAGAGCAGCGGCTTAGGAGGCAATCAGTACGACCTGAACACCGGAGCGCTGATCTCGCGGGGCGGCTTTGGCTCGTCGTTCAGTCAGTTGTCCGGATTTGGATTTCCCGGATATGGTGCATCGCTTACCTTGAACCTTCCCATCAGGAACCGGGGCGCGCAGGCTAATATGGGCAGCGCACTGGTGTCGCGCAGTAACGATCTGTACGCTGCGCGGCAAACCAGCGAAACGATTACCTCGCAGGTCAACGATGCGGTACGGAGTTTGGAAGAAGCGAAACTGACTCTGGAGGCGGGCAAGCTCTCCTACGACCTGGCACAGAAGTCGCTTGCAGCCGATCAGCGCAAGTATGAACTGGGCGCGGAGACCAATTTTTTTGTGCTGGACGCGCAGAGCAAGCTGGCACAGGCCAACCTGGATCTGTTGCAGACACAGATCGATTACCAGGTGGCTCGTGCCGCGGTGGATCACGCGACTGGCAGCTTGTTGAAGCCATACCACGTGCTGATCGACGATCTATCGCAATGAGATGGTTGCGACTTGCAACGGTACACGCGCTTTGCGAGGCTTCTGCTGCGAATCCGCGATCTGGCTGTACATAAACTGGTCGATGACTAACACTGGACTTGGCACAGGACAATTAGGCCCTTCATTACTGCGCTACACTAACAAACGAACTGGTACAAAAGATCGGGCAGACCGCGAGGAAATCAGTCAATCACATGAAAAATCTAGGACGATGGCGATGCATGGGCCGGATGGCGGCGCTGACCCAATAGCCCCGCCAGCCGCGCTTCGCCTGCCCGGAAGAAATTGCCTCATGACCTGCAAATGCAAATTCAAACCAGGAAACAAAACGGAGAATCAACCATGTCACCCAAATATCGTTTAGCATCTTTTGTGGTTCCGGCCCTGTGCGCCGCGTTCATGACGGCGAATCTGCAAGCGGCAGCGGTTGAAAACAAGCCGCCTGTCAGGGTCAGCATTCAGGACATCCCCCACTTGGAGAAGCGCGATGGGATGACCAAGCTGATTGTGGATGGACGCCCCTTCATCTGCCTTGCGGGCGAACTATCCAATACCGCCTCGTCCGACCGCGAAGCCACCAAGGCCACCATCGCGCGCCTGGCGCAGGCCAATTTCAACACCGTCCTTACGGTCGTTTCCTGGGACCTGGTTGAACCCGAAGAAGGCAAGTTCGACTTCTCGATGATCGACTATCAGATTGAAGCCGCCCGCGCCAACAATGTGCG
>PLOT01000007.1 GCA_003142215.1 Granulicella sp.
GAGAAGGAATAAAAATCGCCCGCTGCGAACAGCAGGCAACCCGCCGTCACCAGCGCCCAGCCCCACTTGCGCAACCGCAGCAGCCCGAAGATCCCCACCGCCAGCAGCGTGCACAGCGTCAGAATTCCGGTCTTCGACGCGCCTGCGCCGAACGCGCCATGCAGCGCCGCATACACATTCACCATGGTCATCAAGATCATGTACAGGCAGATGGCGGCAATCCCCGGAAGCATCTGCCCCTGCACGCCTGCGCGCTCATCCGTATCACTCATCGCACTCACCCGCCGCTGCCGTCACAGCGTATGCAGATACGCCAGCATGTCTTCGCGCTCCTGCGGAGTCATACTGCCTCCCAGCGCGGGCATCATCGACCGCCCGTACAGCACCGCGTCCATCACGCGGTCGTCATTGGCCGGAGCGCCGCTGGCCAGATACTGCTTCTTGAAGATGCCGCGCAGCGACTGCCCGTTCAGCGGATCGTTGGTGCGGTCGTTGTGGCACTGCACGCAGTGCGCCTGGTAGACGTCGTATCCGCGCGTCTGCTGCGCGTTCAGTTCCGAGAGAGGAGTCGGCGGAGGCAGCTTGGTGCATCCCACCACCGAGGCAACCACCATCGCCACGCCAACCCCGAACATCGCCGCCGCAATCCGTCTCATATTCACCATTCTCGCATCTGCCTCTGCATTCGTCTGTACCGGATCTCTGCTTCCTCCCCACCGATTGGCGTCAACAGGCTGCGGAAAAACTCCTGTTCTTGCCTGCCGGAGGGAGCGTGGGGCTTTAGCCCCACGAAAAAATACCCTGAAATCAAGGGGCTTCAGCCCCGGATTGTCTGCGAGAAGCCGCAATCCAGCCGTTTCAGCAACCTGTTGCCTTTGCCCTGCTTACTCCGCCGCGGCAATCGCCGCCACGATCTTGTCCATTGCATCGCGGTCCTCGCTGTCGCCCGGCAGATGATTGCCAACCAAAATGGAGAAGATCACCGTCTGCCCGCTGGCGCAGTCAAGATAGCCGCTCAGCGCATTCGCCTCGCCCATCGTTCCGGTCTTCGCAAATACATGCCCCTTCAGCGGAGCCGCAGTGAACCGATCTGCCAGCGTCCCATCCACTCCGCCAACCGGCAGCGACGCTTTCCAGGCCGCAAACCAAGGCTGCGGCGCTCCAGTCTTTGGATCGTGCGCCGCAAACGACAGCAGCTTCGCCACCGCTCGCGGAGTCACCAGATCGTGCCCACTCATGCCGGAGCCATCCACCAACGTAAAATCTCCCGGATCGATCCCAACATGCGGCAGGTATTCGCGGAGCGCAGTCAGCCCGGCTCCCTGGGAGCCCATGCAACTGTATGCGACACCCACATCGCGCAGAAGAACCTCTGCATGCAGGTTCTGCGATACCTTCAGCGTGTACGTCACATCCTCGCTCAGCGGGTGGGATTCGTGGGTCGCGAGCACCGTCTGTTGCGTCTCGTTGGGGCCACCCGATGCCGACTGCGCCATGCACTCTCCCCCCCTCTGGAAGGCGCGTTGATAAGAACCTTTCAGGAGATACGGCATTATCATGTGCACAAAATCGTCCACCCGCGTCGTCGGATTCGTGTCCCTCCAGATCAGGTGTTTGGCCTGGGCCGTACCCGTCACCACCACCCCACGACGCTCCAGGGCAGCCTTGAACGCCATCGCCGCATACTCCGCCGGATCGGCAATCGCAACGGCCTGAGTGCAGGGCGTTTGACTTGCTTGCTCTCCAAAGACCACCAGATTCTTGCTGCCCAGGTCCCTCTGGTATGCGGTGTATTTGTCACAGTCACGCGGTTGGTCCTGCCAAGAATGGAGGACCTCATTATCGATCGAGTAGTAGGGCAGGTCCGGGGAGGTTGGAACCGGTGCATGCGGAAAAACACTGTGGCCCCCAACGTTTACCATCACCACCGGCGAGGTCGTCACATCGATCTCGTTGTCATGCACGCTGAGCGCGGAGACAGGCGCGCCATATCCATAGACCAGATCGTCCAGGTCCCAGCCCGGAGGATACGGCTCCCATATCATTCTCCAGTCGTCGCCGAGGACATTCCCCTCGATCCGGCGAAGTCCGGTTGCATAGACCTTGTCCGCCAACTCTTCAATATCAGGGATCGTCTGCGCAGCCGGCGGAGTCGCCTTCGGCCGTTGCGCCGGCGGAAGATACGGCAGGTCCTGAGTTCCGAAGCTCGCGTCGCCGCCTCCAACCAGTTTCAGGTCGCCGTGCAAGACGCCCTGCTTGTCGATCTCACCCGAGGCGACGGCCTGCGTCTCAAAACGCTCATCCTCCCCCAGCAGAGCCATCGCCATCACCGTTGTAAACAGCTTGGCGTTGCTGGCTGGCTGGAAGAGCTGGCCCTCGTTCAGTGCGTAGATCGGCTTGCCGTCGAGCGTGGTCACCATCACGCCCCAGTGCGCGCGCGCAACAGCCGGATCTGCTACCAGCGCCGCAATCTGCTGATCCAGCGGCAACGGCTTCGCCGAGCCAACCGCTGTCTGGCCCATCGCCGAGATGCACGCGATTGCCATTGCTGTTACGCTCACTGCTGCACGAATCGTTCGCTGCAATTGAATCCTCCGCCGCATCCTGCGCGCAGTCTAGCACCTCGCGCGGGTGGGCTGATAGACTTGATTGGTTG
>PLOT01000222.1 GCA_003142215.1 Granulicella sp.
GCTAGCTTCAATTCAATATTCATCAGGCCGGTGCGAATGTTGCCGTTCGCTTCCTTGACGATGCGAGCGAAGTTTGGAGGCGGGGCGGTGGGTGCCTCGGCTTGCCAGATGCGTTCCAGCAGAGCGGCGGCGGCGGTCGAGTTGCCGTAGGTGGAGAAGTTGAGTTGGAGACACCTTGATCGAAAACCTGTGTCGAGTTTGTTGGTCGGCGCGGCTGTGAAGATCCAGACGACGTGATCAAGCGATTCAGGTCCGTCGATCTTAGACCGTAGTTCGATTTGTTGTTTCTGTTTGAGAGTGTCAGCCTGGTCGACGAGGACCAGGTGCATGCGGAGGCCAGCGCGGGGCTTGCCCTGACAATTCATCCAGCGCCTGGCCACGTTGTCGCGGGTGCATTCATGCGCAGGAAGGGCATGGACTTGCGCAGGGATCTCAGCGGCGAACGCAAGCGCCATGGCTGTCTTGCCTGAGCCGCTCTTGCCCTCAAAGAGGAACGCTTGGCTATAAGGCTGCGCAGCCATTTTCTGGAGGATGAGCTTTGGCTCGGCGAGGCCGACGAATTCTGCGATCTTCATTGGGCGGTACTTTTCGCAGAGAGACTGGCTGTTCACCAAATTACTCCTCAAACCTTGACCGTCGCGAGGGTCTCGTCGACCAGCGTCTGGAGCCTATCCTCCATCGCGCTCATTTCGTCACTGCTCGCCAGCTCGAATACGCTTCGTTCCAGGCCCTTCACGAGCTCAATGATCTTTATTACATCCTTCTTATGCGACGGAACGGGAATCGGAATCTCGGCCAAGTACGCTTCAGTGATCGCATATGACCCCTTCGGTGTCGGTCGATGCCCTGTCACAAGCCTCTCTTGGGCATAGCGACTATTCATGAATGCCAAGCAGTACTGGAGCAGCTCCTTGCGCGCCAGGTTTCTTCCAGCGAGTTGATTCAATTGCTCGTGGAGATCCTCCCACGCTCGCATCTTCTTCTTCGTCGGCTGAATCATCAGGCACGCGTGGTCAGACAGGTAGCCGACGGAATCCACAATGAAACGAACCTCTCGCATCAGGGTGGGAGAAAGTATCCTCGGCTTCCCAAGCATTATCTGAGGATCTCTCGGGCGGTGATATTCATACCAGCACTTCCCGAGATCCGTGAACTTCTTCTTCTCAAACACTCGACCATGGAGTCGCTCGTAGCTCTCGACGAGATACTCCGCGCAACGCGGAAACCTAACGATACCAAGAGATATTCGGTGTTTGAGCAGTTGCTTGACCGATTCGTTGTTGATCCCACCGCTTCGAACAATGTCTGTTTCACGAGAATCAATCTGCACGTCGAAATCGAGCGCGTCCTTTATCCCGACCTTAGTCAGGCGATCTATCAGCGCCTTATTGGAAATATCCTCCCAATCAATCGTGAAGGCTGGTTCCGCCTTCTTGCCTCGGCACTCGTATGGATAGAAAAGCATCAGATCTTTCCATTCCACCCGCCAGCGGACCAATTGTTTGCTCTTGATTGCTTTATGAACAAGGTCATCCTCCAGCTCCAAGAGTTCGGCTTTGTTCTTATCCATAAGGAAGACATCGAGGCAGCCGCCCGGCGTCACTCCCTGTCGCATTTCCAGAAGATCCGCAGCCGTGAACCATCCCTCGGGAAACACGGTCTTACCGGCTCCCCCGGTTAGATCCCACCTGTCAGCGGCAGTATCCCGCAGATACTTACGCGAAACTCGAGTGCCGGCAGCGAACAGTTCCTGCGCGTGCTTCTTGGTCGCGCACTCAGCTACCACGAGTGCGGCGGTACGCACCACGAGCTCGCGCTTCTCCGGCGTCTTTAGCCCGTGAAAGTCCTTGGTCTGCTCGGAAATAACGCACACACAGTGGCCGCTTGTGGGAGAGTGAGTGTTCACGGTTGCTGTGATGCATGGTGAATTCATCGCATTGAAGAACAACTGGCCAAAGGGGTTGAGGTCGATGATATGGGTAAGTTCCGTCTCGGTTGCCAACAGCCGTCTCAGTCCCTTCGCCCACTCCTTATCGATGTATGTGCCCTGCGTGATCAACGCGAACTTCCCACCAGGCTTTAGCAACTGTAGAGCACGCTCCATGAACAATCCATAGACGTCGTATTTTCCCTGGGCCGCGTTAGGAAACGCTTTTGTGAAATGTTGCTTCTTGGCCGTGTCATAGACCGGCGCCAGATGCCCCTTCAGCACACCACCCCACGGAGGGTTTCCGAAGATGCGGTCGAACTTCATATTCATGATCTTTCGGAACCGTTCGTGGCTATCGGCGCCGAGTTGGATGCGGGAGTTCATCTGCGTGAACATAGGGATCTGTTCCGCAGGAGTTGTTTCGGGATTCTCAAGGCTATCGGTGGAGAAGACGTGAAGGTCGACTGTGAAATCAGGATCCTGCTTGCGTGCTACGGCGTACAGAGGCAGAACCATGAACAGGATATTCAAGGTGGTGAGAAAACTGGCGAACGGATGCAGATCGATCGCATGGACGAGTTCGCCGACCAGTTTCAGTTTTCGTTCAGCTG
>PLOT01000197.1 GCA_003142215.1 Granulicella sp.
GTGGGCATGAAGAAGGTCTTCGCGCTGGAAGACGACATCCGGGTGGTGGCGCAGGCCGAGACTCTGGAGAACCTGCGCGCCGCGCTGGAACGCCATCCGACCGATGTGGTGGTTCTGGAAGGGCAACTGATCGCCGGCACCGTCGACGCCATTCCGGAGCTGGTGAAGCACTTCCCCGACGCCAAGCTGATCGTGCAGGTGGTGGAGTCCGACGAAGACAATATTGTGGAACTCTACCGCCGCGGCGTGCGCGGAGTGGTACCGCGCTCCATCTCGCCGGACCTGCTGATCAAATGCGTTCGCAAGATCGCCGACGGAGAGACGTGGATCGACAACCAGTCCATCAGCTGGGTGATCGAGGCCTACCGCTCGCAGGCCAGCTCGCTGACCAGCCCTCGCGTTCTACCCAAGCTGACCAAGAAAGAGCTGGCGATCATCAGCTGCATCACGCGCGGCATGAGGAACAAGGAGATCGCCTACCAGATTGGCACCACCGAGCAGGTGATCAAGAACTATCTGCGCAAGGTGTACGACAAGCTGGGAGTCAGCGACCGGCTGGAACTGGCGCTCTACTGCCTGCATCATCAACTGCTGAAGAACTACTCGCAGGAGCCTGAGGTAATCCCGCTGCCTGTGGTGACGCAGGTGACGCCGCTGCGCGCGAAGATGTAGCCGAGCGGCCAACTATTCTGTCGAAAGCACACAAAAACCGTCACCCTGGCCGAGCCAGAATGACGGTTTTTTCCGCAACCCCTCCACTTTGGGAGGAGATCGCCGGCTACTGCTTGTCGATCTCGACGTCGATGGTGAACTTCACCTCGTCGCCAACCAGCGGCGGGGGAAACTTCTGGCCGAAGCTGAAGTCGCTGCGCTTGATGGTGCCGCTGGCCGAGAAGCCGCTGATGGTCTTGCCCTGCATGGTCTGCGGCGGCGTGGGGCCGTCCAGATCGAGGGCCACGCTGCGGGTGACTCCGTTGATGGTGAGGTCGCCGATCAGGCGCAGCTTGCCGCCGGAGCTGGTCAGCGAAGTGGACTTGAAGGCCATCGCGGGGTTCTTCTCCACATCGAAGAAGGCGTCAGACTTCAGGTGCGTGTCGCGCTGGGCTACGCCGGTGGAGACGGTGGTGGTATCGATGGTCGCGGCCACCGAAGACCTGGCGATGTCTTTCTCATTCAGCGCGATGGTTCCCTTCACGTTGCCAAACGCGCCGTGGACGTGGCTGACGCCCATGTGAATGGTCTCGAAGTTGACGCTGGAGTGGGCCGGATCGATCGCCCAGGTGGAGGTCTGCGCGTAGGCATGGGCGGATAGCATGGCGCCAGAGAGTGTAAGGGCGAGGAGCAATCTATTTTTCATGGGTTTTTTCGTTCATCTTTCTTCGGACAGAAACCGCCTCAATTTAAGAGGCGGCGTACTGTTTGGATGAGTTTCGCGCCGCGCAGGATGCCGAAAACTTCTAGACACGGAAGAGTGCTAGGATTCTGCGATGCCGTATTTCCGCGAGATACGCGCGCTAACCCGGGTGCAGCGCAACACGTTCTCGGCCTGCTTCCTGGGCTGGACGCTGGATTCGTTTGACTTTTTTCTGCTCACCTTCTGCCTGGTTACCATTGCCGCCGACTTTCATGTTGGGCGCAAGCAAATGGAGGAGGCGATCTTCTGGACCCTGGCCATGCGTCCTGTTGGCGCATTTCTCTTCGGTGCAATGGCTGAGAAATTCGGCCGCCGCCCCACGCTCATCGTCAACGTCGTCGCCTTCTCCGCCTTCGAACTGGCCTCCGCCTTCGCGCCCACACTGCACATCTTTCTGGTCTGCCGCGCTCTCTTCGGCATCGCCATGGGCGGCGTGTGGGGCGTCGGCGCAGCGCTCGTCCTCGAGAGCCTTCCAGCAAAAAATCGCGGCTTCTTCTCCGGCTTGCTGCAGGAGGGATATGTCTGCGGCAACCTGCTGGCCGCCCTGCTCTTCGCCATACTCTTTCCCCATCTGCACGGCATCGGCATGATGACCAACTGGCGCGTGATGTTCATGGTGGGAGCGCTGCCCGCGCTGCTAGCCTTCTATCTCAACTACAAAGTTGAGGAATCGCCCACCTGGCTCGCCGCTCATCGCAATCGCAATCGCAATCGCAATCGCAATCGCAATTCAAATGTCACCGTCACGCTGCTCCCACGCATCGAACTCAAGGCTCTGCTCGGCTATCTTCCGATCTTTCTCTTTCTCATCCTGCTCATGAGCGCGTTCACCTCGTTCAGCCACGGCACACAGGATCTCTACCCCACCTTTCTCCAGCGCGACATGCATCAAATCCCATCGCACACTGGACTCATCGTCGCCGTCGGCAATATCGGAGCGCTACTCGGGGGAATGTGCTGCGGCACTCTCTCGGAGAAGCTCGGCAGGCGCAGGACCATCGTCTTTGCCGCCTTGCTCGCGATTCCCATGGTCCCGCTCTGGGCATGGTCCCACTCGGCTGTCATGCTTGCCGTCGGCGGGTTCCTCATCCAGTTCATGGTGCAGGGCGCGTGGGGAATCATTCCCGCCCACCTCAACGAGCTTTCACCCGGCCCGGTCCGCGCCATTCTTCCCGGCTTCGCCTACCAGCTTGGCAACCTTCTTTCCTCGCGCAACCAGATCTTCCAGCAAACCTACGCCGACCGCCACAACGGCGGAGCATTGAACGTCGCCCTCTCCGCAACGGTGGTGATCGTCGCCGTCGTCGTCGCGGGCGTCACAGCGCTCGGACCCGAGGCCAAAGGGGCAAATCTCGCCAGCGGAACCACAGGCACAGACTTCGTATAGATTACGGCGCAGTGATGACGACGTAACGGTCGGTCGTCTCCCAGCGGATATGCAGCTCGGTGGAGGTGGGGGTGGTGTTCTCGAAGCTGAGGCTCATCCCCTCCTGCGGCGCGGCCATCGGTTTGGATTGCATGGGGATGCGGCCCAGGTCCATGCCCTGGTTGTAGGTGAGGCCCCACTGGCCGGTCTGGTTGTTGAGGATGAGCTGCCATGTGTCCGCGCTGGGCAGCGAGTAGAGGGTGTGTGTGCCGGCCGGAACCAGCAGCGAGCCGAACTTCAGCGGAACCGAGGTGATGAGGGTGGTGGCGGGATTCGCGCCGGTGCGCCAGACCTTGCCGTAGGGGACGAGGCCGCCCATGATCTTGCGTCCGCGCATCTGCGGCGTGTTGTAGCGGATGTCGATGGTGCCGCCGGCGACGGTGACGCTGGCGGTTGCGGCTGGGCTGGGCAGAACGGCTTTCGGCTGCGCGGAGGCTGCGCCCATCTGGGCGATGAGCGCGGTTGAGGCAATGGCCAGCAGCGCGACCGAGGCGAGCGCGGCGAGCGGGTGGAAGGAGGGGATGCGCGGGTGCGAAGGATGAAGTCTCATGGGTTTTCTCTCTCTCTTCGAGCGGTCGAATTTTGATTGGAGGGCGGGGTGAGCGCCGGACTTTCTTTGTGGATGAGGCTGTTTCCGTCTTGCAAGTCTCATCGTGCATGATGCTCGACTGCGCAGGGGTGGGCTGTCAAGCGCGGAGAACTTGGCTTGCCGGATGCGGCGCTCGGTGGCGCGGCGATCGCGGTCGAGCAGCTCCAGTTCTGCCATGCGCAGCAGGTAGCGTGGATAGTCGATGTCCTCGACGGCACACTGCCGGCCACGCGGTCGTACTCGCACAGGAAGGTGGGCAGAGATCCGCCAACAAGGGGGGGCCCATGAACTCCGCATGTCGGGGCATATGGTTTATGAGACAGGTTTTAGACAAATGCGGATACTATCCATTTCCGACTTATAACACTGCGCTTTCTCCCTGTTCGTTGGTTCGGATTCGCACGGCATTGTCGAGTGGGCATATAAAGATCTTCCCGTCTCCGATCTGGAGGGTCTGATTGACTTCGACGATCGATTTAACTACTGTGTCCACGTCGGAATTCTGGACCACTATAGACACGAGCCGCTTTGGAATGTATTTCATCCCGCCGGATTTACTTGACGAGCGAAGCTTTGGATTGCTCAGTTTGACTTCTCCTGCGATTCCGCGCTGCGCTCCGCGTCCAAGTACCGCAGTCGCAGTCATGCATGGAAAGCCAAGTTGTTCGAGCGCGTTCCGCATCGGCCCGATATTTCTGGGACGGATAATGGCGATTACTTCCTTCATATGATCTCTCCTACAGTCCTTTGGCTCCGGTGCGGACGGTGTATGCTTCCTCGACGGAAGTTATGAATACTTTGCCATCGCCGAAGTTTCCCGTATACGCCTTGTCATGGACGATCTTGAGAACTTTTTCAACATGCTTGTCCTCGACAACCATCATGATCATCGTCTTGGGAAGTTCGTCGTAGTGGATCGTCCCTACGGTGATGCCTTTCTGCTTGCCGCGACCGAACACCTGGATCTTTGTCATCGACACAAATCCGGCGTCCGCGAGGAAATCCGCAACTTCTTCGGCTGTGTCCGGACGTAAAATAGCTCTAATCATTTTCATGTTGTTTTTCCTTTTATTCTCGGTCGATTGACGGAATAATTGATAGAAAAATCGTTATGGTTCGTTGAGGGAAAGCGGTTTGACAATAGCCGCGGAACAAAAGAATGCGCGATGTTGGCATTCAGAAGTGGATGAGTTCGACCGTTTGAACTGCCTCCTTACTCTCTCCGATAGAAAGATTTCAGACGCTCCGTGATTTTGGCGGTTCAATATTTCCCTTACTGCCTGGGATGGAGAGGGGTACCAGGCGCGACGCCTTCGGTCGAACGGCGTCTTTGAGTACTTTGAAGACGCGCTCGTTGAGAGGCGTTGAGCGGACAAAGTCCCGATAAGCCTGTTGCAAGTGAGTGCGAAAGTTTTCGCGGAGTGCATCGTCGTCCAACTGGGGCGAAGATCCCCGCACGCTGTCGCCCATGCGCTTGAGAATGTGCAGGCGCGCGACATTCAGCACTGCAGGCTCATAAGGGACATTGAGAAACTGGAAAAACTCTTCCGCGGACGAAAGTCTGGAAAGCTGTTCGAGCACGGTCATGACGGCATCACCCCTGGCGAGTTTTTACAATTCGTTGTTTCGTCTAGCCGGACGTAAAACTCCAGTAACTCATCCATGCTGACCACGCGCTTGGCCTGCATGGAGCGCTCCTGAATCTGCTTCAGCAGAAGCCTCATTTGCAGTTCATTCGCGCTAAGACCGAGTGAATGCAGTGCGCCGGCAACGGACGCGGTCCCCGAGTGCTTTCCGAGCACGATGGTGCGGTCGCGTCCAAAGGTCTGCGGGGACAATTCCTCGTAGGTCTTGGGATCTTTCATCAGGCCATCGACGTGGATTCCCGACTCGTGAGTAAATGCGCTCGCGCCAACGATCGACTTTCCTGGAGGAATGGAGCGGCGGGATGCAGCGGCGACGAGCTCGGCGAGTCTTGGCAATTGCGCCAGATCCACGCTGCTCTTGTTCCCGGAGAAGCAATCCAGGCCTGCCACCACCTCTTCAAGTGCGGCGTTGCCGGCCCGTTCCCCGAGACCGAGGATGCAGACGCTGGCGTGGGTTGCGCCGCCGCGAACCGCGGAAAGCGTATTTGCGGTGGCAAGGCCCAGATCGTCGTGTCCATGAAACTCAAGTTCGAGAGGGAGTGCCGCGCGCAAGGTACGAAAGACCTCGTGAACGCCAAAGGGCTCCATGCTGCCGAGGGTGTCTGCGAAACGGAAGCGATGCGCACCTGCGCGAGCAGCCGCTTCCGCCGCGGCGATGAGAAACCCTAGATCGGCGCGACCGGAGTCCTCGCCGCCCATCGCAACAGCTAGTCCGCAATCCCGCGCATAGGAGACTACATCATGGATGCGCGTGAGAACCTGTGCGCGATCTGCCTTCAGTTTTGCGTGGATCTGAATATCGGAGAGTGGCACGGAGAGGTTCACCCGCATCAGTCCGGTCTTTCTGGCCGCGTCCACATCGGCTCGCGTCATGCGGCACCATGCGATGGGAACTGCCATGGACAGCATGGCTCCAATGGCGGCGATCTCTTCAATCTCTCGCGGCCCCATGGCAGGAGTTCCTGCCTCGATCTCATCCACGCCGGCGCGCTCCAGCGCGAGCGCGATGGCGAGTTTCTCCTCCAGCGTGAAGGCCACGCCAGGCGCCTGTTCTCCATCGCGCAGGGTCGAATCGTTGATTACGATCTTGCCTGAGCTAGGCATACGCAGCCTCCAGCGGAAGCATCGCAGCACGAAGGCTCTCTACTGCTCGCGGGAGCACTTCGAGGACGCGGACCACATCTTGCTGGGAGTTTTCGCGTGAGAAGGAAAAGCGGACAGCCCCGCGCAGATATGCAAAGGGAACCTCCATCGCGCACAGCACATGCGATGGCTCGATGGAGCCGGCGGCGCAGGCCGATCCAGAAGAGACTGCGATGCTGGCACGATCCAGCAGCGTCAGAAGCGAGTCGGCCTCGACATCTTCAAAAGCAATATTGAGAGTATTGGGCAGACGATTGTCCCTGGCCCCGTTCAGAATCGAGCCGGGGACAAGGTGCAGAATCTCCTGCTGCAAGCCGTCGCGCAAAGCGGCGATCCTTGGCATCTCGTGGCGCAATGTTTTTTTTGCCAACTCCGCGGCAACCCCAAAGCCGACAATTGCGGTCGTGTTCTCGGTACCCGCGCGTCGCCGGCGTTCCTGTTGCCCGCCATGCAGCAGAGGAACCAGTGGAACACCGTTGCGAAGAAAGAGAGCGCCCACTCCCTTGGGCCCGTGCAGTTTATGCGCGGAGATCGAGAGCATATCGATCCGAGTTGACTGGACATGCATCTCTACCTTGCCAGCCGCCTGCACCGCGTCGCAGTGAAACAAGGCTCCAACCTGGTGGGCCTCATCCGCCAATTGCGCAACGTGGAACTGCACACCGGTCTCATTGTTGGCCCATTGAAGGGAGACCAGCGCGGTCTTTGCGCTCAAGGCGCTTCGGTACGCTTCTCTATCCAGTTGTCCATCCGTGCCCACCGGAATGCGATGAACGACTGCACGCTTTGTTCGCTCCAGATGATCACAGAGCGCGAGCACCGATGGATGCTCGACTGTAGAGGTGACGATCTCGTCGCGTCCCGGATGAACCTCCAGCGCGGAGAGGATTGCTGTGTTGTTGGATTCACTTCCACCGGAGGTAAAGACGATCTCCTTGTCGAATTCTGCACCAAGCAGCGCTTGAACCTGCCCGCGCGCAACCCGGATGGCATCGCTCGAAGCTGTACCCAGAGCGTGTGCCGACGATGGGTTGGCAAAGTGCTCGCGAAAGAATGGAAGCATGGCATCGACGACGCGTGGTGCTACGCGCGTGGTGGCGTTGTTATCCAGATATACCCATGGAGAGGCAGATTGTTTTTCTGTCATGCTGTGTCTCCCTGGCGGCGCACCATCAGCAAAAAGACTTGCCACATCCGCATGTGGACTTTGCCTGCGGGTTATTAAATGCGAAGCCCACGCCATCCAGGCTGTCGACGAAATCGATCGTAGTGCCAGCGATGAACGCAACACTCGATGGTTCGATAAAGACGGCGAGACCGTGACTCTCACAGGAGAGATCGGCCGGATCAGAATTCTCCACCAGACCCATCTGGTATTGATAACCGGAACAACCGCCCGCCAGCACTGTCAAACGAAGCCCTGCGATTGGGGTTGAACTGCTCGTGATTGCTATACGCAAAGCCTGAACTGCAGCTTCAGTCAGTTGAATCATCTGTCCGCTCCATTACTGGTTTGCAGTGTTTACAGCACGTTGCTTGCCAAATAGAAAAATCATCCTTTTCATCTGGTTAGGAGATCCATGGAGATGCAGGACAGTGTTCTTGTCGGCTTTGCGACCTGTCGATAATCCATCAACCACTGCGAACTGCATGGATAGGCACCACAGTTGAACTCATCATTTGCAAGCGCACCCGTGCCAGCAGACTTTCGCCGGACTCGTCGCCAAAGCATCCGTTGAAGTCGCTGCACTCAGAGCAACAGGGTGCGACGCATCGGCGAGCACTACTATCCCGGCAAATCATTCGATAGAAGAACTTCTTCCACTTCATGTCGTTCTTGTTGCGCAGGGCGAGCGGTGCGAAGTGCCGCTTCATGAGCGCGGATAACTCACTCCGGTTGGTAAGCCCGAGGTCCTGCCACAGGTGGTTGGGCCGCATTGCTCTGCGCGCAACAAGTATCGCCAACAGCGAACTGAGCGGAGCGGAAGTGGAGCGTGAACGCTGTAACAGCCTGCGCAGAGATTGTTCCTCTTCTTCAACCAGTATTGTGCTATCCAGTCCAAACGCTTCCAGAGAATCCATTGCGCCGGGAAAATACTGGTCGATGACGCCGCGCAGGACTTTGCCAGAGATGCCGAGAGCCTCTGCCAGCGATCTTCCCGAAGCGCTCTCCGCCACGCCGATGGCAAACAGGCACGCAAGCACATGGCCATCGAACGGATCGCACGCTGATGGGTCGAGCGTTCGACCGAGGAGCAGGGTTGTGGCGTCTGCTGTCATAATCTGGTCCTTATGCCGATCCGTGAGTCTGACAGCCCTTCGGACAGACCCTGGAACATGCGGCACATCCGACGCATGCGCCTGGGTCTGCAACTGTCATGATCTTGCGCTCGATTTCGTCGTCCGAATCGAGGCCCACAAGCTCGCCGTCCTCCGTGATTCCCTTCATATTCATGACCGAGTTTCCGCAAACCTTGAAGCAACGGCCACAGCCGATGCAGGTCTCTGGATCGATCTCAAGAAGGTAAGAGGGCTGCCAGGGCCGGCCATCTCGTGTTACAGCTTGTACTCCAACTTGCGTCGCTTCCATAGATGCTCCCACAGTCTTCAGTATTTTCGTTTCAATTTGAGTTACCGGTAGACCCTATGAATCGATGGTCAGATTCGGGAACCTGCCACAATTCACCGCTAAATCATCTGCGATAACTAATAGCGTGCAACTTCCGGATACCTTTCGATCCACTCCACGCCGGCTGCGACCAGCTTCTCGCCCTCCGCTTCCAGCTTTTCCAGGCTTTCAAAACCGAAGCGATGCACGTCCCGCAGATTCTTGTTAATGACGATCAGGCGACCCGCGGTGAGCACGAGCCGTCCGAAGCCTTCATGGTGCAACTTCATCAGAGGAGAGACCATCACGCCGGTGATCCGTTCCATCGTGAGCCCGACTGCGTTATAGAAGAGCTCCATGTGCCAGAGAGTCTCCGGATCGGGATCGCCCATCATGGGAAGCTCGCGTCGCTTTTCCCTGGTCAGGATGTAGGGCTCGAGCAGATCGAGATCGGCCTTCTTGTCCCACGATCCATGCAGGTCCTGTGCGCGCCACTGCTTGATCAACTCTTTGAGAAATCCCCGAGCAACAGGGGCAGCAATTTGCGTTGCGGTCTCAGCCATGCAGCACCTCGTCTTCCAGATTCAGCGTGCGTTCATGGCCCTTGTTGAGCGCTTTACGCAGCCACGGCGGCGGAGTCCCACGCAGCACCGTCTGAAGCCGCAGCAGAAGCCCATCGATAGGTTCAGGCTCGGCAACCTTGATTGGGTGAACTTTTTTTGCCACGACTCGCGCAGCTCCCGAACCGCCAATCGCAGCGACGTAGAGAATGGCGCAGTCCTCGATCGCGTCTAGCTTGGGCGCGAGCTTGTCTTCCGTGCCATCCTCCTGCAGGTCTCCGGTGAACTTGTAGGTAGTGACGAAGTGAATCTCCTCGGGCGTGACGTCGTAGACTGCGATATTTTTCGCCCATCCGAAGTGAGCGTCCACGCGCTTCAAATCTTCCGTTGCAAAGGCTACTTTCATATTCCTCCCAAACTACGAATGCGATACCTGGAACGGCTTATGCAACAGCTATGAAACATGCAAGGAGACAAGAAAATTGGCTTCTTGCGCGGGCGGCAGCCATGTTGCCGGCGTAGGTTCATGGTTATCCGCCAGAAATAGATTTCCGATGGTAAAGATAAGGTCGCGCGTTCCGCGATAGCCCACCGTCACCTGATGGCCCGCTCCGAGGCGGTCGAAGACGGGTATGCCGACGCGGAAGAACGGAATGCCGAGTCGTTCCGCAGCCTGGCGTCCATGCGAATGGGTCACGATAAGGTCGGCCCTGGCGGCTCGCAGTTCAAAATCTTCCAGATCGCCGATCAGAACTTCGTCAGTCGGAATGTCTTTCAGAAGAGGGGAAGCGGTTGTGGTTACCGCCGCCTGAATCTCGCAGCCCATCTCATGCAGCCAGTGTGTGAGGGTCGCAAGAAGGTCTGGTTCGGCTGCAACGGCTACTTTCTTTCCGCCGAAGTAGAAGTGTCCGTCGAGCATTGCATCCACCAACTGACTGCGTTGACGGCGAATCTTTCGTGGAACGGGCAGCCCACTTATCTGCGATAGAAAGCCGATCAGATCATCGTTTGCAGCCAACCCTGTGAGCCGATCGAAGAGCTTGAAGGGCACGCCCGTGCGGTGTTCCAGCGTGATGGCCGCGCCGCGCATCTGTTCGCCAATGGCCACCGTCCAACAGGCCGAGCCCATCTTCCGGATATGCTCCAGACTTATCCCGCCAAGCGTGGTTGGCGTGAATGCTGGCGGGATGTGCCCGTCGAGCGAGCCGGAGAGATCGGGCAAGAAAAGTGGGTCGAGGTTGAAGGCTTCGAAGATGTCTCGCAGTTCATCGATGTCGCCTGGAGATAAGTGGCAACCGGGAAGAACGTTGACGCGGCGCGAAAACCTGGTTTCCATGATCGGTACTTCAACCAGCTCTTCCACCATGCGGGTCACAGCGGCGGCCCATCCATCCTGAAATGCTCCCTGAAAATCCGGCGTGGACACAGCGACCAGAGCGATGTGGCCGAGTTCGGGATGGTTGGCGCGAAACTGCTTGAGAAATCCATTCGTGTCATCGCCCTTGATCTCGGAAACTCCCGTGGTGCAGATGCCGATGATACCGGGATCGGTGCGGTTGGCGATGTTGACGATGGCCTGCTCGATGTTGTCGAAGCCGCCAAGGACCGTAGCGACCTCGTTCATCGCCGTCGTCTGCATGGGAATGGCCTCGCGAAAGTGGCGCACAAACAGGACCAGTCCGAAGGAGGTGCAACCCTGTGAGCCGTGCAGCAGCGGCATGGAACCCTCAACGCCCATGAAGGCCAGGGCCGCGCCGATGGGCTGGCTCATCTTGAGCGGGTTCACCGTGCAATGCTTTTGACTGACAGTCACCTTGGCCATGTCGTTGTCCTATGCGATACGGATTGCGAACTCGACATCCATCGCGGCGTTCTCCCACGGAGCGGGCTTGCGAATCTGCTCCCAGATCGGATTGGAGAGTGCCTTGTCGATCTCATGCACCAATGCCACCATGCCCTCGTATCCGGCATACGCGTGGTGCCGTTCCTGGTTGATGTCGAGCCACGGCATCTTCGCTTTTAGCGCAACAAACTGCGTGCGCCCGCCGGAGAGCATGATGTCGGCCCGCGCCTCCTTCAACATCTTGTACATCTCGCGCGGCTTAAGATCGTCGAACATATGCGCGTCGTCCTTCACCAGCTCCCTGATGCGCTGCTTGTCTCCCGGCGTGGATTTCTTCACGCTGGTTCCGGTGAGGACGAGGCCCGCCTCCTGCAAGGCCGCCACCACGGACCAGCTCTTGACGCCGCCGGTGAAGAGCAGAGCGCGCTTGCCCAGAAGCCGCGGCCTGTAAGGAGCAATGCGTTGCCACGCGCGCGCCTCTTCGCGTTCGATGACGATCTCTGTACGGTTGAGTAAGTCGGCTGGTGCGCCGCGATCCACCAGCAGTTGCGCGATCTTGCGCAGAGAGTCGCTCATGTCTCCGATACCGTAGAACGATCCCTCGAAGAACGGAATGCCGTAGCGCTCTTCCATCTTGCGCGCGATATTGATCATCGCTTTGGAGCAGACCATCATCGCGGCGCGAGCACGGTGGGAGCGCGCAATCTCGTGGTACTTCGCATCGCCGGAGATGCAAGCCAGGATGCGAATGCCAAGCTCGTCGAGCAGCGGCTTCACCTGCCACAGCTCGCCGGAGAGGTTGTACTCGCCAATGATGTTGATGTCGCAGGGGGTGGTCTCTTCCGGCTCTTCGGTCCCAATCACATAGTCGAGCAGGAACTCGCCCGCAAGCTTGTTGCCTAGATTCTTCGATCCCACAAATCCAGGCACATTCACCGGGACCACCGGCTTGCCGAGCTTCCTGGCGGCGGCCTTGCAGACGGCTTCGAGATCGTCGCCGATCATCGCGGGAACGCAGGTCTGATAGACGAAGACCGCCGCGGGATTGTACTTCTCGACG
>PLOT01000269.1 GCA_003142215.1 Granulicella sp.
TAGCCGTTATCGCTCACGTACTTCCTCATCACCACATCGACCTTCGCAGCCACCTTCCCCAGCGCCTCCTGGATGTCGGCCTGCGAAGAGTTCTGGAAGTCCTCGGAGTCGCGTTGATACTGTTTGTCTTTGGTGTCGATGTTCTTCAGCCGCGTGGCGCGCTCTTCGTCCGGCAGCGTGGCCGGCGCGGCCTGCAACTGCTTCTTCAGCGAATCAATCTCGGCGGCCAGCTTATCCAGATTGGTCTTCTGCGTCTCGTACTTCTTCCGCAGATCTTCCACCGCGCGCTGGCCTTCGTTGGTCGCGTAGACGGCCTGCTCGAACGCGATGATCGCGATCCGCGAGGGAAACGCCGACGGAGGAACCAGGACGGGAGATTGCTGCGCCGATGCTGCGCTAGACGCGGCGGGCGCGGCAGCCGGGGCGGAACTGGCGGCGGGTGCGGCGGGTTGAGGCTCGGCAGGCGCAGCCTGTGCTATCGCGGCCACTGGAAGAAGTCCCGCGACCAGCGCGGCGAGAAGAGCAAACTTGGATTTCATGCGGTGTAACGCTCCTTGGAAGTTTTCCTGATCCATCTGCCGCCGGAGATGCTCTCACGCACCCTCCCGGTCAGTTGCCCTGCATCCACCCACCGGATTGCCGTTAGTGCCCAACCGGGAAGGGCTCTCACCGCGCTTTACCGCCTTGATCTCCATTAACCAGCTTCAGTCCATGAGGTTTGGCGGGAGCGAGAGGGGCTGCCAGAACTTCATTCATTATATTGCCCGTCTCGCGCATGGGTCAAACCTCCATCCCGAAATATGGAGTTCGTCGAATGAACTCTCTTGTTTTTGGGGAACGACTCCACACCAGTGAGCGCATTCAGTGTGAATTCCGGCCAAGTCGGCAAGAGTTCCTTTGGCATTCCAATTGCTCGTCTATCAATCGAAGTCAGGCCAGGAAGAGATGCACCCAACGTAGGTGCAATCCCGGGTTTCAGGTTTTTCTTTCGCAAGGAAGACTTTTCAGGAGGCCTTTGACAGGCCATTGTGCTTCGGGCCGCTCCCTCCCCAGGAAGCGGCCCTTGCACTTAAACACCCGGATCGAGGGATGGTCAAATGCGGCCAACTCGATCGGGGCGCCAATCCCATGCAAATGTTTCCCTTGCTACGGTTTGGCTTTGAGCGTATGATCGATCTTGGCTTGTGAACCGGCTGTGGGTGCCTGCCGCTGTGTAATCACTGGGTTTTCCGATGGCGGCTAGATACACAGGAATTCGCGGATCCCAACGGATTTCATGGAACTGGCGGATTCCACTGGATTCAATGCACGGGATCGAATGCGCCGGGGAATTGAATCGCGACAAATGCACACCATCGACGCAACAGTTGCGCCCGATCAAAATGAGTTGCAAATTGGGGCAACGGTGAGGGATTTGCCATCGTTGGTGATCGCACTTTGGCAATTTCAGGTGGCTTTTGGCAATTCCAGGTTGCTTTTTGCAACCCTCAGCTTTTGAAAATACCCGGTGGCTTTGGCAGTGCAGGTGGCTTTGGCAATCCCGGTGGCTTTGCAATAACAGGTGGCTTTGGTAATTCCGGCGCGCGCAGCGGCAGTTTGCATCCGCAGTGATAATGCCGCTCGCGGCTGATTGATGCAGGTACAGGTAGTTCGAGTACAACTTGATTCCGTTTCCTCAAACGCTGTAATACCGGTCTGCTTCCATCTCCGCGCTCTCCGCGGGGAGCCGTCAGGCCGCGAAGCGTGGGCAGCAAACGCGAATCGCCAACCCGCAATAGGATGTGGAAACATGAGTTCAGAGCAGAATGCACCCGAGGTGCAGATGGTCCAGGGTCCGCCGTCACCGCCCGCCCAGATGGATACCCAGATGGATACCCAGATGGATCAAAACGGTCCGGCGCAGGCAGACGCGCACAACACCCAGCACGGCATGGGGCAATCCAAGAGCAGCCGCCGCCGCCGCCGCAAGCGCAAGAACAAGTCGCCGGACGCCCTCCAGCAGGGAGGCCAGGGTGCCCCCGGCCAGTTTGTAGGAGACCTACAGGCAGGCGAGCAGGTTCTGGCCTCCGGCGGCCAGCCGCAGAACTTCCAGCCCGGCGAACCCCAGCAACAGTCCGCCGCGGGCCCATCCACCAAACGATGGAAAAAGAAGTTTCGCGACCGCGATCGCCCGCGCACCCAGGACAACCCGGGCAACCAGGCCAGCCCGGGTCTCGGCAATGGCGCGGGCTACCGCGACGCCAACAGCCATCAGCCCGGAAACGGCGGCAGCTTCAAGCGCAAGGGCAAGCAGCAGCGCGGCCCGCGCAGCTTCGTCGGCCCCATGGACCACAGCTATCGCGCGGTCAACGGAAACTTCGCCGACGCGCCGCCCTCCACCATCGAGGCCCAGGGCAACTACCAGGGCAGGGGTGGCGGCGCACGCAGCTATGTCAGCGACTCCCAGCCCATCGACTACTCCATCGGCCGCCCCATCCCCATCCCGGACGACGCCCCCACCAAAATCTACTTCTTCATCGAAGACCTCTTCTTCAACGCCAAGATCACCGAAACCGCCCGCAAGCTCGGCGTCAAGGTTGCCTTCATCAAGAACGAAAAAGACGCCATCGCAGAGCTGACAGACAGCGAGGAGGCCGCCCGCCCGGGCCTCATCGTCTTCGACCTCAACAACGCCAGCGCCAAGCCCCTCACCCTCATCCCCAAACTCAAGGCAAAGCTGAAGAAAAGCACCTCAATCGTCGGCTTCCTCTCCCACCTGCAGAACGAGCTGCGCGCCAAGGCAGTCGAGGTGGGATGTGACACCGTCATGCCCCGCTCCGCCTTCTCCCAGAACCTCCCCAACCTCCTCCGCCGATACGGCCTACAGGAAGACGAAGAAGATAACTTCAACCAGTAAAGCTCGGTGGTCAGTGGGAATAGTGGTTCGTGGAAAAATAGCGATTGTCATTCTGAACGCAGAGAAGAATCCCCGCATTTCGTTCGTAGCGGGATAGTCTGCACCATCGGAAAAATGCGTTCATACCACAAACGGCCTGCCCCATGCAGGCCGCTTTTATTTTGCCGAAACCGCCTCATGCACCGCCAGCAGTTGCTCCAGCAGCCCTTTCAGCTTGTCCAGCCGCAGCGCATTCGCCCCGTCCGACTTCGCCTGCGCCGGGTCCTCGTGTACCTCCAGGAAGACCCCATCCACTCCCGCCGCCACCGCCGCCCGCGCCAGCACCGCGATGAACTCCGGCTGCCCGCCGCTCACGCCATTGGCCGCCGAAGGAGTCTGCACCGAGTGCGTCGCGTCGAAGACCACCGGCGCGAACCGCCGCAGGATCGGTAGCGCGCGCATGTCCACCACCAGGTTGTTGTAGCCGAAGCTGGCACCGCGCTCGGTCAGCATCACCCGCGCCGCCTTGCCCGGAAGCACCGAGTCGCGCACCTTCAGCACCGCATGTTGCATGTCCAGCGGTGCCACGAACTGCCCCTTCTTCACGTTGATGGCCCGCCCCGTATGCGCCGCCGCAATCAGCAGGTCCGTCTGCCGGCACAGGAACGCCGGAATCTGCAGCACCGCCTCCACGTCGCCCAGCGCCTTCGACAGCCGCAGGCAGTCCTCCGGCGTATGCACGTCCGTCAGGATCGGCAGCCCGTTGCTCTCGGCAATCGCCCGCAGGATCCGCGCGCCCTCCACCAGTCCCGGCCCGCGGAAGCTCCGTATGCTGGTGCGGTTCGCCTTGTCGTAGCTGGCCTTGAAGATGTACGCAATGCCCAGGTCTGCCGCGATGCGCTGGATCGCATCGGCCAGCATCCGAGCGTGCGTCTCGGACTCCAACACGCAAGGCCCGGCGATTAAAAACAGCTTGCCGCGGCCAACCGGAACAGCGCCAACATCGAAGGAATGGTTCACGCACCTATTCTATGCATCTTGCGCGATCGGTGGGGTCGGATTCCCCTCCCTGACGTGTCCTCTGCGCCAAGGAGGGACTCACAATCCGCCGCCGTCTAGCGAATCGTCGCAGTTTCTACCGCACAGTCAGCAACTCCGTCTCGTACGGCTTCAGTTCGAGCTTCACCGTAATCGCGCCCTTCGCCGCCGTCGAAACCACGGGCGAGACCGTTCCCGTTGCCGCGTCCCATGCCTCCACCGTCTTGCCCGCCGTCTTCAGCGTCACTGAGTGCGAACTGCCCTGCGCGCCTTCGTTGAAGAACAGGTAGACGTCCGCGTCCTTCAGCCGCCGCGTCATCACCTTCAGCGCGGTGTCCGGCGTATCCAGCGCAACCTCACGCGTACCGATCGCCATGTTGAGCGCCGTCTCGATCGCCGCCGGAACCACCTGCGGCCCAGGAGGCGTTGCCGGCGCGGCAGCCGGTGGAGTCGGCGTCGGCGGAAGCTGCGCCGAAGTTTCAACGGTTGCCCAGGCAAAGTCCGCCGTCGCCGCCCCGCGCGCATCCAGCATCGTCTTGCCCTCGATCAGCGTCGGCGTCCGCCCCAGGAAGAAGACCTTGCCCCCGCCCTGCACCAGCGCCTTCAGCCGGTCCAGCTCCGCCTGCGTCAGAATCTCCGCCGACGGAATGATGACCGTCCGGTACTGGTTGCCGCTCATGGATTCGAGGAACCCAGGCCCAGCCTTCAGGTCTTCGGCCAGCGCGTTCTGGTTGATGATGTCGAAGTCGATCTGCCGCTCCGCCAGCATCCGCTCGCTCGACACAAACGCGGTGTCGGAGGCTGCATCGTTCAGCCACATCGAGCTCGACGGAATGTACAGCGCAACCGTCGCCGCCGGCCGGCCCATGCTCATCACATAGGTCAGCCGCTCGAGATACTGCATCAGCGCGGGCCATCCGGGATCGCGCATCAGCGCCGAAGGCCCGCCGCGCGGACGCCGCGGTGGCGCAGCAGCACCCGCGGTCGCCGCAGTCGGAGCAGTCGCCGCGTCCGCTGGTGGCCCGAATGCGTCAGCCGGGGATGTCGCCGGGTAGAACATCGTCTCGATCACGTTCACCCCGCGCACCACCTCCTCATTCAGGATGTAGCGCGCCATGGTCGCATCGGGCTCCGGCCGGTACGCCGCAAAGGTCTCTGTGAACGCGCGCGGATGCCCATACACATGCGCCGCGCTGGAAGCCAAACGCGGAAAATCCGAGACCGTGTCGGTCCAGATCTGGTGCCAGATGGAGTCGATCCCCGGCTCTTCNNGCCGCGCACCACACACCCTGAGGCTTGAAGAAGCCGTCGCGGAACATCTGCGAGAAGACGTCGTAATAATCGCCCTTGGCGCGCTGCTCGGCGTCCGTCAGCTTCGCTGCAGGCGGTGGAGGCGTCCTCGCGGCCTGCGCTGCTTGCGCTGCGGCTGGTGTGGTTGTCGCGCCAGGCACCGCCGCCGCAGGCCTCGGCCGTCCACCGCCGCCAGCCGACAGCAGCATCGCGCCCAGGTACGGCCGAATGTCGTACCCCTTCACCTGCTGGAAGATATCGAAGAACTTGGGCGTCCACGGCAACCCGGCGATCGAGTAGTCCGGCTCGTCGCCGCGGAAGCCCAGAATCGTCGTGCCGAACAGCTCCGGCATGGCCTTGTAGTAGCCGTTGTGGGTCTGCTCGAGATACGCCGCCGTCGCCTCGGGATTCATGTAGTCCTCCAGCGAGTTCGACGAGTCCTTTGCGTGTGTCGGGTTGGCGTCGCTCCGCGTAGGCGAGGTGCGGAAGACATGCTCCACCACCTGCACCGTCCAGTCGCCGCCCGCCGGGGCGGTCCACGCGATGTTGCCGCCGGTGACTGGCACTGGCAAGCGCTCGCCTGTAGCGCTGACCGCCACCGCAGCCACGGCATCGGGGCCAACCGCCTGGCTGAGCGTTTCGCCGGCCTTCAACGGCAGTCGCTGGCCGATGCTGAGCGCCTGCATGCGCAGCTCGGGTTTCTCCTTGGTGAAGTATCCGCCCGCAAACCCGCTGGGATAGCCGATCTCGTCCACGATCCACACCTTCATGTCGCGCTTCTTGGCCTCTTCGACGAATTGCTTGAAGAAGGCGAAGTACTCCGGTGTCAGGTAGGTCGTCGTCATGCCGCCGCCGGCCTGCGCCGTCACCGCATGGAAGCCGAGGCTCTTCATGGTGTCGAGGTCGTGCGCCAGGCTCTGGATGGTCACCGCGCCATTCATTCCGAAGTATGGCTCCGGCCCATACTCCGACGGAGGCGTCTGCCACGCCAGCTTCACCTCGGCCGCGGTCGGCATCTGCACCTTTTGGAAGGCAAACTTCGCCACGGTCGACGAATGCTGCGCTACGGCCGCCGGGTGCTGCGCTGAAGTTGTCGGATGTCGCGCGACGGTCGATTGCCCAAAGCTCGGTTGGACCGGCAGGACCAGAGCGCATGCAACCACTCCGGCTGCACATGCGGCGATTGCGGTCCAACCAGAGGTCGCGCGGCGGTTCTTGCGATCATTTTTAGTTACAGATAATTTCTTCATCGGTAGCTCCCATGTCGACGCGATTCGATCTCTCCAGTGTGCAGGAAAAGTCTGCAAACCCACCGCAGAGCGTTATACATCCCCGGAACAACGTTTGGAAACCCGACGACGGCAGATCTTCCTGCCTGTGCACGGACTGCATCCACAACACCCGCAAGCGGCCGGACTTACACTGGATACTAGGCACACTCTGCGAATGACTTCCCAATCCAAATCCGCCGCGCCGCGCGCGCCGCTGCACTTCCTTGGGCTGGCCTGCGCTATCGGCGTCTCCACCATCTACTTCAACCAGCCGCTGCTGGTGGAGATGGGCAAAACCTACGGCGCGCCCGCCAGCCGCGTGATGTTCGTCTCCGGCGCGACGCAGGTCGGCTACGCGCTTGGGCTCCTGCTCTTTGTGCCGCTGGGCGACCTGCTGGAGCGCCGCGCGCTCATGATGCGAATGTACGCCGCCGTGGTTGTGGCGCTTCTTCTGGTCTCCCTTGCGCCCACGCTGGCCTGGCTGATCGCGGGCAGCGTCGTGCTGGGAGTGGTGGCCTCGGTAACCCATATCGTGGTCCCCATCGCGCCCGACATGGTGCCCGAAAAAGCGCGCGGGCGTGCCATCGGAACGGTGATGATGGGCCTTCTGCTTGGCATTCTGCTGGCGCGGACCTTCGCCGGATGGGTCAGCCACATCCCCGCGCTCTTCATCTACGCCCCGCGCCTCTTTCCCAAGGGAGCCTTCTGGGTCACCGACGGCTGGCGCTATGTCTTTATCATCGCGGCGCTGGCGAACGCTGCATTTCTTCTTCTGCTCGGCCGCGTCATGCCGCGTCTGCCGCCCAAACAGCAGTTGCGCTACGCCGACGCAATGCGCTCCCTGTGGACGCTCTTCCGCTCCCAGCCACTGCTGCGCGAGTCGAGTTTGATCGGTGCCCTCGTCTTCGCCTCCTTCAGTTGCTTCTGGACCACGCTGGCCTATCTGCTCAGCAGCCACTACGGTCTCGGCCCTGGCATCGCGGGCAGCTTCGGGCTGGTCGGCGCGGCGGGCGCACTGGCCGCCCCAATCGCCGGCAGGCAGTCCGACAAGCGCGGTACGCGTTGGGTACTCACCGTCGCAATCAGTCTTCTCGCCTTCTCCTACGTGCTTCTGTGGGCCGGCGAAAGGTCTAGCCTCCCCTTTGCGCTGCACATCGCCGTCCTCGTCGTCGGAGTCATCGTGCTGGACATCGGAGCGCAACTGGCACAGATCTCCAACCAGACGCGCATCTTCGGCCTGGTAACCTCGGCCCGCAGCCGCTTGAACACCGTCTATATGACCATGTACTTCGGCGGCGGCGCGGTCGGCTCGGCGCTCGCAACCGTGGCCTGGGATCACTGGCGCTGGAACGGCGTCTGCGGACTGGCGCTTGCGCTGATCTCGCTCGCCGGCCTCTGCCACGCCCTCGGCACGCGCACCCCCGCCCCATTCAACCCCGACTCGCGCAGCAACCACTCCCTCGACAGCGTCCTCGAAGCCTAACGCGCTTTGACCCTCGCTATATGGGTTGTCATTCTGACCCTGAGCGCAGCGAATGGGGAAGAATCCCCGCATTTCGTCCGAAGCGCGATACAGTACCCCATCAGCAAAAATGATCGAGGGCACCTGATCTGCTCTATCTCTTCAGTAAATCGACCGGCTGATTCACGTCCTCAATCCGAAAATATCCTGCCAGCGCCGGATGCCGTCTGGCCACTGCGAGGTACATCTCCCACGCCACGCGCCGATAGCTGAAGTGCCCCGCCACACCGCTGCGCAGCTCTGCGATGTAGAGCGCCTCGGCAAAGTCCATCTTGAACATCGCCCGCACCCGCGTCCCCAGCGGCAGCAGATAAGCCGCAGCCTCCGGCCCCGCCGCATCGCGCATCGCGCGGTAGGCGGCGTGCGCGGCGTCCATCGCGGCGGTGTAGGTCCGGTCGAGCCCAGCCTCGGCCAGCGTAGGCTGTCCGGGGCACACCGGCGTCTCGTATCCGTGCGCGTCGGTGAAGGGCTGGATGAGCTGCACGCAGCGGCGATGGCGGTGCATATCGCGGAAGCCGCCGATGTCCATCAGGATGTCGAACCGGAAGCTCTGCCCGGCGGAGAAGGCGCGTGGCAGCTCGTCGTGCGGGCCGCGATGTTTCATGCCGAGCGCGACAATCTCCGCGATCTTTCGTGAATCCAGTCCAGCAACCGTGCGCTGAATCTGCCGCCACGAGGTGTGGCTCTCCGCGTAGAGCAGCGAAGTCGCAAGCTCAACCTCCAGCGACCCAGAATCTTCCACCAGATCGACAACCGGCGCATCCTCGATCGCCTGCCCTGCCATCACCTCGGCGGCGGCCTGGCGCATCTCCCCGCGCGTTGCAATGGCGTATTCATTGGCCGCGGAGTACTTCACCAGCGTAGGCGCGGTCTTCACCGGGCGCAGCAGCACATCGCGGAGCCTGCTTCCGCAAGTTTTATCGACCGAGCCAACCTCCTCGCACAGGGCGCGCGCCTCGTCGTGGGTGACGTTCCACGCCGGCGAGGCGGCGGCAGCTTTGAGCCTCTCGCCGAGGCTGTGGATCTCGGCAAAATCGCTCGCCAGTAGCCGCGAGATCTGGTTCTCCAGCGTGCGCGCGCTCACGATCTGTCCCAGCGATGTGTTGGTCGCCAGCGGCAATAGGTAGCGCGCCACGTCGAAGGCGCGTGCCTTCAGCGTGCGCACATACGCCTCGTCCTTCATCTCCTCGGGCTGCGCAATCGCACGCTTCAGCGCCTCCAGCATTCCCGCGCCGACGCGGTCGTAGGCGGCAAACAGCGCCTCGATCGATGCCGTGTAGCTGGCCGTCCGCTCGCCGGACTGGTCGCTGAATTGGGGCGTGAACCAGCCGGATTTGCGGAAGTTCTGGTAGCGAGTGCTGCGCTCCTGCCCGTCCCAGCGCTGCTCATCCACCAGCGCGACGGCGGCCAGCAGCGACAGCCGTTCGATGGCAAACGGAATGTGCGCCAGGTCGGCGATCGAGCGGTGCCCGTACTGGAAGTAAAACGTGTTCAAAAACTCTTCCGCGCGCTGCGAACTGATCTCGGAGAGCGACTCCTTCATGCTCAGCGACGAGCGAGAGTACTTCGCCATCGCGTACGCCAGCACCTCGGGGTCCGCGCCCTGAATGGCGTATACATCGGTCTGCTTCGCGGCAGCGGTGGTTGGTGGAGCGGAAGTCTCGGCGGAGTGCTTCGGGTCGGCGGCGGCTGGCAGTTTATCGGGCATGTCCATGCAAGGATAAGTCATTCTGCGAGCGATGTGCCTCGATCTCTATGGATGAATCGCTGTTGGTTCGTATAATGGTGAATTCTGAGGCAATGGAGACAGATGAGTACTCTTGCAGGTCGGGTTGCGTTGGTAACGGGAGCGTCGCAGGGCATCGGGCGCGCATGTGCGCTGGCTTTGGCGGAGGCGGGAGCTACCGTCGCGCTTTGCGCGCGCAACGAGGCAAAGCTGGCCGATGTCGCCGCCGAGATCAATGGCGCCGCTGGGCGGGCGGCCGAGGCGGCGGGCGAGATGGACGATGCAGCAGCACTGTGCGGCGGGGCGGCCAGCGCCGGCGTCACGGAGCCGGTTGCCGGATCGGCGTATGTATTCGCGCTCGACCTCGGCAGCGAGCAGTCGATCACAGCCTGCGCCAAGGCCGTTATCGCACAGCTCGGCAAGGTCGAGATCCTCGTCAACAACGCGGGCATCACGCGCGACACCCTCACCCTGCGCATGAAGCGCAAGGACTGGGACGATGTACTGGCCACCAACCTCACCGGCGCATTCCTGATGACCCAGGCCGTCATGGGCTCCATGCTCAAGGCGCGCTGGGGACGCATCATCAACATCACCTCGGTGGTCGGCGAGACCGGCCAGGCCGGGCAGGCCAACTACGCCGCGTCCAAGGCGGGCCTCATCGGCCTCACCCGGTCGCTGGCGCGTGAGCTGGCCAGCCGCGCGATCACCGTGAACGCCATCGCGCCGGGGTTCATCGAGACCGCCATGACCGCCGTGCTCACCGGCGAACAGCGCACCGCGATGACCTCACAGATTCCCTTGGCGCGCGCAGGCACGGACCGCGACATCGCCGCCGCAGTCGCCTTTCTCGCCTCCGAGGAGGCCGGCTACATCACCGGCCACACGCTGGACGTCAACGGCGGAATGTACATGGGGTAAAGGTTCGAGGTACAAGGTTCGAGGTTCGAGGCAGAGGGGCGTTCGTCAACGGGATCGTCTTTGTTTTCAATTGAAAACATGCAACCTGCAACTGACAACTTACTCCAGTGCTATTAACATAACCGATAGTATCTTTGCTGGTTCACAATCGGCTTGGGGTTCAAGTAGAGCTTCAAGAGAAGTGCTCTATCTGGCTCCCGGTGAACCTTGGCGGGTACGCGAATCGCGGCGGCGCACAAATTAGTTATTGACCGTACCGTGTTGGATGTTTACTTTGTGGCTAATGGCAAACATGCAAACACTTCCGACGCCGCTGAACAGCCTTCCTCCCGTGGGCACCATCGCGATGAGCATTGGGGCCACAATCCGCGCCTATCGACTGCAAAAGGGGATGTCGCAGGGAGACATCGAGAAGCGGACCGGGTTGTTGCGCTGCTATCTGTCGCGCGTGGAGAACGGGCATACGGTGCCGTCGCTGGAGACACTGCAGAAGATCGCATACGCGCTGGACCTGCAACTGGCGCAGTTCTTCTCCGATCAGACGGTCAGCCAGGACATGTCCCCGCTGCACCTGGGCGAGGATGAGATCCGCTTCCTCACCCAGATCCAGCGCTATTCGGCACGGCTCTCGGAGAACGACCGCAAACTGCTGCTGGCGATGGTGCGCAAGTTCGCGCAGACCACACTGGTTTGAGTTACAGGGTGCCAGTTGCAGGTTGCAAGTTGAAGACCTGCGGCATCCGGTGATTGAATCTCGCAACTTCAGATCCGGACACCGAATTCCAGCCCTTCGCAACTGACAACCTGCAACTCACAACTGCCCTACAGCAGGTTTGCAATCCAGTAGCCGGCGAGTGCCAGAAAAAAACACGCGACGGCGAAGGTGATCTTCTGACGGCTGAGGTAGCGTTCGCGGCCGGCGGTCATGCGCGGTACCAGCGGGACGCCCAGCGCCAGGCCGCTCAGGAAGCCCCCCATGTGCGCCGAATTGTCGATGCGGATGCCGACATTGACGAATATTGTGCTGAGCCCGATGACCAGGTTGATGAGCGCGAACTTAACCACCATGCTGCGCAGTCTGCGCAGCTCCTCCCACGGGAACGGCAGACGGCGGTTGCTCAGCAGCACGATCAGGATTCCGGCGATGCCGAAGACCGCGCCCGACGCGCCCGCGCCCACCTGCATCAGATAGCCCGGGTCGTGTGTTCTCAGCGTGAAGACGACGTTCCAGGCCATGCTCAGCAGGTTTCCCGCAATCCCCGTAATCATGTACACGGCGACCATTCCGTAGGGGCCGATCAGCGGCTCGCCCAGAATGCCCAGGTTCCATAGGCACCACATGTTGGTAAGCAGATGGATCAGCCCGACATGCACAAAGGTCGCGGTCAGCAGGCGGTACCATTGGCCGTGCAACACCAGCCCGGTGACGTTTGCGCCGTAGTGCAGCAGGTCGTTTTCCGTGGGGCTGCGCGGGTCCACGCCATGGGTGACCATCCACAGGTAGACGGCGATATTGATGGCAAGCAGCAGGTAGGTTCCGGGGGCGGAGCGTGGGTCCCAGACGCCGTACTCGCGGCGGCGCCGCGCCTGCTCGGGCGAGTACGCCTCGGCGGGTGCGTACTCCTCGGCAGGTACGGTGGAGTCGGCGGGAGGAACAATCTCGCCTTCGAGATGCGATTGCGTGGAAGACATGGCGCTACTTCTACGCTAACCCATTTCCGTTGTCCGCGTGGTGAAACGAACGCAAGACCGGCCACGAACCTGCACGAGCCGTCTCAAACTTGAAGCGGATCGGAAAGACAATCGGAGGTCAGGCGGCGTTCTTCATGATGCGTTCGCGGATGTGCGGCGGAATGCGCTGGATTGCGTCTGCCACCAGGCCGGGGATCGGCGTAGCGATAGCGACCAGCACCCACAGAGTCAGCGAGATGACCAGGCCGGCAATGGCCGTTGCCTCCAACGAGATCGTGATCGGTGTGTGGTAAAGGTGGCCGTGCAGGCTGCTGCCCAGGTGCGCTATGGCCTCGATGCGGTGCAGCACAGCCGCGGCCAGCAGAAAGGCCATTATCGACAGCGAACTGACGGAGATCAGCAGCACATCGATAGTGCGCGCCAGATGTTGGCGGCGGCGGCATTGTGCGCACTCAGACAGGTGATGGTCGTAGTCCGTGCGCATCGCGGGCGAGACGCCTGAGACGTCGTATCGCCAGCCCGCCAGAATGTCCCCAATGACCGGGTCGGTGCAGTGCGGTTCGTCCACGCGACGCGATCTGGAAGTTCGTGATGCGAAATTTAACATAATGTTATAAACACCATTCTAATTGATCTGATAGAGCATAACCGGGAAAAGAACAAACTGGACCGGATTCTGTCACAACTGCACAACAACGTGAAGAGACCTGACAGTCGTTCTCATTCTGCGGTCAAAACATTGAATCAAAATAAGTTATAGACAGATCGGGTCGATCGGAGCGGCTTGCCGGGCCAGCAGAATGCGGTTGCCCAGCAGCCTCCCCCGCTCCCGGATCGCCTCTTCGGCCGAAAGCAAGGCAAGCTCGGGAGCGTTGTTGGTCTCCGACAGGTGGCCGAGGACGATGTACATGGCACTACCGTCGTAATCGCGGCTGAGGAACTCGGCGGTTGCGTGGTTCGAGAGATGCCCGACGCGAGAGAGCACGCGCTGCTTCACCGCCCACGGGTAGGGGCCGTCCTTCAGCATCTCCAGGTCGTGGTTGGATTCCAGCAGCAGCACGTCGATCCGCTCCAGCGCCCGCTTGACGTTGGGCGGCACATAGCCAAGGTCGGTGGCGATGGCCATGCGGATAGACTCCGAGGCCGACTCGAAGACGAAGCCGCACGGATCGGCCGCGTCGTGCGGCGTGGTGAAGGGCGTAATCGCGAGATCTCCGATCGAGAAGCTGATCCCAGGCTGGAAGTACTCCACTGCGGGCAGGCTGGCCGGGTCACGCCGGAACGCGGCCTCCGGCGCGTCTTCTTCTTCAGCATCCGTCTCAGCGGATGCGGCTGCAATCTGGATCGGGCCGCCCGGCTCGCAGAGTTCAGTATCGGCAGACTCTATAGTGAGCGCGGCGCGCGCCTCCTTCTCCTTCTGCACGTGTTCCAGCCACTTGGCGTAGGTCATGGTGGTTCGCGGGGTCATCTGCCGCACCCAGGCGCGGTGCGTCGGCTCGCTAAAGTACACCGGAATGCGCAGCCTGCGCGCCAGTACCGACAGGCCCGCAACGTGGTCCGTATGCTCATGCGTGATAAGGATGGCATCCAGCGCGGAGGCGTCTTCGTTGGCCAGCGCCATGCGCTTCAGCAGCTCGCGGCAGCTGAACCCCGCGTCCACCAGCACACGCGTCTCGGCGCTGGCGATCACCGTCGCGTTGCCCTTCGAGCCGGAGGCCAGAACCGTCATGCGCATACGTCTCAAGATACGCCGATCCGCTGTGGATTAGCGGCCCGCGTCGCCGTGGGGCGTGCCTTTTCGGATGCAGGCTTCATGCCAATCAAAGCCACAGGCGCAAGGCTGTCAATGCCGCGCTCGCAGCACATAAATGCGGTAGCCGGCAGGCGTCTCTTCGCGGCTCCACCAGCGCGCGGTACGCGCGGGCCGCCACTCGGTCTGGAGCGTGTAGTCGTCGGCCAGTAAGCTCTCGAAGGCAGGCCAGCGGTTCAGTTTGCGGTAATCGAGAGCGTCCGCGCTGCCGAGGTAGAGACCGCTGGTCACAATCATGACCCGTGGAGGGTTTATCGCGAGATCGCGCGCCATCTCCTGGCGGGTCTGGCGGACGACCGGCACGTTGCCGTCTCCAAAGAGGAAGAAGTCGGAGAGGGTGCCGTTCGAAGGCTCCAGACGCATGTTGTAGAGCACATTTCCGCAGCCGGAGTTCGTGTCGATGCAGAGGACCTTGTGCGATAGCTGCTGGCCGCCGAGCGAGTTGAGGTCCTGAGTCAGCGACGAGATGAAGTCGGTCTGCCACCAGCGATAGCCATGAATCAGAATCGCCGACTTCGGTGCGAGGAAGAAGCCGCCAAACCCCAGACCGAGCACGGCAAGGGCCTGAATCGCCCGGGTGCGGCGCGTCGGTGCTGGCGGGAGGAAATCGAGCGCACGGGTGAGATCGAGGGCGATCAGCGGTAGCAGGAAGACCAGCAGCGGATACCGGTAGTACGGCAGCGCACGTGCCTGGACGATGCAGTTCACAGCGCCGAAGATAACGCCAAGCAGCAGGGCATCCCGCGGAAACTCGCGGGATGCGCTTCTCCGCCGGGGAAGGAGGGCAAGCACTGCGAGCCAGGCGATGACCAGCGGATGCAGCGTGGAGATGCTGTGCAGCAGCAGGAAGCCGAGCGGGCGGTGTCCCAGGCTGGCGTAGTAGGGGA
>PLOT01000060.1:0-433 GCA_003142215.1 Granulicella sp.
CCCTGAGTGGGAGGATCGACTACGGCTGGCGGCTGAGAGCCCGGGAGGAGGTAGTTTGGATTCAGGAAGAAGCCCGGGTTGCCGGTGCTTCCGTTCTGGCTGTAACCGCTGCTGGCGCTGTACTCTCCGTTGTTTCCAGTGGCCTGGGTTGAACCCGATCCGCCGCCTACGCCACCGGAGTGGGTGAGCGAGAGGCCGAATGCGCCGCTGAAGACCGTGGTTGGAGTGTAGGCGTAGGCAAAGCCCAGGCGCGGCTGCCAGTTGTTGTTATAGGGCTTGACCGGGGTGGTGCAGTGGCAGATGTAAGGCGCGTACAAGGCCATTTCTTGAGCAGCAGTCAAATACGGCGCTGTTATTTGTGGCTGGAAGTTGTTGATATTGGGGAAGCCGGCATACTCCAGCACTCCGGGGACGCCAACGATGGGATTGATGG
>PLOT01000060.1:507-4687 GCA_003142215.1 Granulicella sp.
TAGCTTCCGCCGTTGGTCTCCAGCCACTGCACCTGGGCGCCGAAGGTGATGTTATGGCGGCCCTTGATCCAGGTCAGGTTGTCGATGATGGAGTATGTGTTTGTTGCCGAGGGGCCGCTGTTTGAAGTGGACGACCAGTTGCTGGGAGCGGTTGGGCCGCTGTCCGTGTTGAAGCTGACGGAGGGCATGTTCTGCGAAGCGCCGCCCGGGGGCAGGTTGTTGATGCCGACGGCGCAGGCGTTTTCATTGCCGTTGCACGCAGAGTTTGTGCTGGCCGGCATGAGGGGATTCGTCTGGTTGGCGGTCAGCGAGAACCTTTCACCCCAGTTGCGGGTGTATCCGTAGCTGAGGGCATTGATCAGGGATTGCGATGCGTTATAGGTGTACTTGAAGATGCCGGACGAGGTCTTCTGGTTGGTGTACGTACCGGAGGCATAGGGGATGGGAAGCTGACTATAGCTGCCGTAGTCGGGTGCGCCGGCGTAGCCGACAAGGCCACCCAGAGCGACGAGCGTGAAGTGATTGCGGGAATTCATCGTGTAGTCGAGCTTCACATCGACGGTGTAGTCCTTGTTTGAAAGCGGAAGGGATGCAAGATAGTTGTTGAAGGTCGACATGTTGGTGGGGGTGGGAAGCGCGGACTGCAGCGCCAGCGAGATGCTGGACATCTCCGCCGTGGGGATGACGTTGAAGGTCGGAACGCCGTTCACATTTCCCTGGAAGGCAGGACGCGAGCCGTTGGAGGCGTTTGTGGGGTCCGACATATTCTGGTTGAGGGTACCCAATTTATCGGTAAAGTTGCCCACGCGATTGGCCATGGTGGGGATGGTGATGTACTGCGGCGTATTGCTGATCTTGGTGTAGCGATAGCCTTCGTAGCTGCCGAAGAAGAAGAGCTTGTCCTTGAGGACGGGACCGCCAATCGAGCCGCCGTAGGAGTTCTGGTGCTCGCCCGGCTTTTCAGCAAAACCGGAGGCCGAGGGCACCTTCGAGAAGTAGCCCCAGGTGTCGAACATGGTGTTGCGGATGAAGTCGAAGACGGTGCCGTGGAAGGTGTTTCCGCCTGAGTTGATGGTGTAGTTGGTGACTCCGGCGCCGCCGAACGAAGTGGACGCACCGCTGGTCTGCACGGAGAACTGATTGACCGCGTCGACCGAGACCGCAGTGGCGACGGCCGTTCCATCGCCCTGTGCGTTGATGTTGGATACTGGCACTCCCTCAACGTAGTTCGCGTTCAGTCCGGTCTGACCGGTGCCGTAGATGCCGGAACTGCCCGCGGTCGATCCCTGGTTGGTATTGTTGCCCGGGTTTTCCTGCACTCCCGGCATCAGATACTGGAAGGCGGTGGGATCGCGCGGGCCGCCGTTCATGGAGAGGGGCAGCGTAGAATAGAGCTGGTTCTCGATGGTGCCGCCCAGGACGGCGTCGGTGGTGTTCAGGGGCGACGGGGCGTCCGTGACGGTGATGGTGGTGTTCTCGCCGCCGACGGTGAGCTTCAGGTTCAAGCCGACCACCGAGTCGTTATCGACGTTGATGTTCTCCTGCAGCAGGCGCTGGAAGCCTTTGCCAGGGGCGGTGACCTCGACGTTATAGGTGCCGACCTGCAACGGCTGGATGGAATAGGTTCCAGTGCCGCTGGTGATGTGGGTGGTCGCAACCCCGGTGTCGGTATTGGTGGCGGTGACCGTCGCCTTGGCAACCGCAGCGCCGCTGGGATCGGTGACGGTCCCCTGAATGCCGCCGCCGCTGGTACTCTGCGCCTGGAGCGGCAAGCCACCCAGGAACGCCAGCCCGCAGACAACCATCAGGCAGGCAAAGAGGGAGGCGAAGCAGCGTGTGAGAGGACGGCGTGAAAGCCCGAGCGGCAAAGACCCAACTGTCGTGATGCGATACATAGTTTTGCTCCATCTGATTTTGCGCTGGAAGGCGTTGGACTGGGATTCCGGTCGATTCCGGTTAAAACATCCCCCAAAAAACCTTGCGCCGATGACTAGAAATCTGAAAATACCGATGAGCCGGAACGCGAAAAAAGTATTTGTTTACAGGCTCGATTGTCAATAAGAAAATGTTTTCCNNGCCCAGAAGATTTAAGTTTTCAAAGCTTCCTGCAACATGTTACTTTGATTTCGCCCCGCTTCAACAGCGAATTTGTGTTTTCTGTGTTTTCATCGACATGTGGGCGCGGGCCCAATTGGTCCGTTGCAAAATGTCCGGCGACCCTCTGGACACGGGAACCATGCGGGGAGGGGCACCCCTGGAGAGCGAAATCCCAAGCAAACGACACCGCGATGTTGCGCAGGCAGGCCAGCCGGACGGGTGCGTCCGTAGCGTGGGCCACTCTTCCCGGCAGCGGGCCATGCGGCCCGGCAGGACGATCCCGGTTGCGTTTGCTCCGATTGCGGGCGGCGCGGCCAGGGCGCGGGCGGAACGAGTTCCCGCACCGCCGCAGTCCGTTGTCTATACCGATATTCAGCCGGCCCCAACCGCCAGCGTGGACTGTATCCTCTGGCTGGACGTTTTGCGTACGCTTCCCGCGGGCCATGCCGCCATTAACCACAATATGGCGGGTGTGCGGGAGATTCCGTTGCTGGCGACCAAAGACCGGCTGTCGTGGCCGGTGAGTCTGGGGGAAAAGGCGGCGACTCGACACTTCTCTCCGTGAGGCGGGCGCGTTTGAAGATTTCTCTTGCAAGTGTCTTCCGCGAACGCGTACTATGCCGCTTATTTTGGAAACCGTTTCCCTTGGGAAATCAGCCAGGAAATTTGCCGGCGGTTGAGAGCTTTGCCGCTCAGCCCGCCGGATTGTAAATGCACTTATCAAGGATCAGGTGACCCCGATGCTCTTCCGCAAATACATCGTCTCGACGCGAACTCTCTTCCAACTGACAGTGGCCCTGGTCTTCTTCCTGGTGGCCGCAGTGGGAGCGGCAGTTGCCGCTGGCCCGAACAACGCGCCGTTGCTGGTTCCGTATACGATGACCACCGTTGCCGGCACTCCGCAGTATTCGTTTGCGTCCAGCCCCGGCGTCATCACCGGCTATGGCGGGGACATAGGCGGTCCAGGGACCGGGAACATAGGGGCTGCTGTCCCATACCTCACAAACGGGGGCGCTAAGCTGGTGCCGGGTGCAACGCTGAACGTGCCGGAAGGATTCGCTGTCGACTCGGTGGGGAATATCTACATCATCGACCACGCGGACGATGTGATCCGCGAGGTCAACTACTCGACAGGACTCATCAACATCGTCGCTGGAGTGACCCCCAATAGCTGCAAACCGGTGGCCAGCACCATCGATTCCTTCAATTGCACGGCGTCCCCCGGCTGCGCGGACGGCGTTGCTGCGTATCAAGCCAAGATCGGAAGCGGACTCATCGGCCTTGCCGTGGACGCGTTTGGCAACGTCTACTTCACCGATACCACCACCCAGAGCGCTTCGGTGATCTACCGCGGCGGCACGCAGATTGCGAACTTCATCGCGCTGGTGAATCCTGCCGGGGTGGCGAAATCCGGGGGCCAGGTGCAGGTGGGGTACCTCTATCACATCGCGGGCGAGGTCAACCTGAGCACATGCTCGGGCCAGACATCCAGCGGCGGCTTCATCATCGACAACGCGCCGGCCTTCGAGGACATTAACAACCAGGCTGGCACCTCTGGCACCTTCCCCCTCCCCCCAGGCTCCACCGCCACCACCCTCCTGGGCGCCACCGTGAACAGTCCCAACGTGATTTCGCTGGACAGCGCGGGAAATATTTATATTGGGGACATCTCGAACCACACGACGCGGGTGATCAACACCCAGGCAACCCCCCAGACCTTCTTCCAGTCCACCGTACAGCCTGGGTACATGCGGTCGATTGCCGACTGCAACGCGTCGATGACCACCCCGTGCCCAGGTCTCACCACGTTGGAAGTGGGCACCGGCCTCAATGGCCCGGCGAACGGAATTGTCTTCAACAGCCAGAACACGTATGATGTTGCCGACGCATACGGCAATGTATATCAACTCAATGGGACTGGGAGCGGCACGGGCGTCCCGGGCATCTACGCGAATGCGTTATATGCCGGCGGAGCTCCGCTGACCAACCTGCTGAACGTAATGGCGCCGGTGCTTACATCCGTCTATAGCGCGAACGAGACTGCTTTCCCGGTTCCCTCCGCCGACACAAAGACGCCGAATGA
>PLOT01000327.1 GCA_003142215.1 Granulicella sp.
TGCAGGTTGGTCACATGTTTATGAACCGTCGCCAGCGAGGTGAGGCCCAGTCCGTGCGCGATCTCCTCATACGAAGGCGAGAAGCCGTTCTTCTGTGTGAAGTTGCTGAGGAAGTCGATAACTTCTTTTTGCCGTCGTGTAATAGCCATGCGCCGATTGTAGCGAATAAACGGCGAACCGGCGCATCTTTTGTGAAATTTATTTGGTTGCCGGAGTGGATTCCTTCCCGGACTGGCCCCCGCCCGGCGAAACTGCCCGCAAGATGCGCGCGGATCAATCGGCCATCGCTCACGCGATCTGGCTGAACTTGGTGCGTACCTGCGCGAAGTCCGCCTGTCCCAGTCCGCGCTTTTCGGCCAGCTTCAGGTATGGCATTGCGTCCGCGTCGAGGTTCCAGTAAGCCTTGGCGGCGTACGCATCCACCGCCACCGGATCGGTGCCCGCAACCAGCGTCTTGTGCAGGGCAACGTCCTCCAGATTGCCGCCCGTCGGCCCGTTCCGCAGCAGCACCCGATAGCAGTCGAGCAGGGTCAGCGTGGGCAGCATGAACGCCGCCAGGTCCACCAGGCTCTGGTGGATCTGCTGATGCAGCCGGTTGCGGTCGCCACCCAGAATCCCGAACCAGTTCTTGAAGCCCAGCGTCGCCCCGGTCAGCGCGTGCTGCTTCGCGATCGGCAGGTTGATCACCTTGTCGGCCAGCAGAAATGGCTCGAAGACCTGCCAGCTCTGCAGGATCTCTCCGCCCAGATTCACCTCGCGGAAGCGCGCCGGATCGGGCAGAATCACATCGGCTCCTTCGGCGCGCGCCGCCGCCGCAATGCCCGAGCGATGGAAGCAGCGCTCCGCGTCGTTGCAGCTCACATCGGTAACGATCACCCGCTTCGCCCCGGCCTGTACGCACTGCTTCACCACCTCGGCAACCAGCTCCGGATTGGTGTTCGCCGCCTGCTCCGGCGTGCGGTCCCAAGCGATGTTCGGCTTCAGCACCACCACGTCGCCATGCGCGATGAACCGCCCCACTCCGCCCAGATCGTCGAACGCCCGCCGCACCAGCGCGCGCGCGTCTGTGGCGTTCGGCCCGTCTCCCTGCACCACTACCATCTCCGGCAGCGCGGTGTTGGCCTCCACCGTATGATCGCGCCGCACGTTCGCCGCCGCGGTCGAGCTTGGCGGCGCGCTGTGCTTCGCCAGCCACACCGCCGCCGCAGCCGTGCCCGCGCCCGCCGCCGTCAATCGCAACAACCGCAGCATCGCCTCGCGCCGCGTCATCCGGTCCTTCGCGGTCAGGTTCTCAGCAGTCGAATTGTCCGCAGCCGGGTTCTCGGAAGCCATCTCCGTCTCCTTATGCAATGCGTTGCTCGATCAGCGCAATCCGCGCCGGATCGTTCGTTCCCAGCCTGTGCTGAGCGTCCGCCGCGGTCGCCAGGTAGGTCAGCGGCGTGCCCTTCTGCGCCAGCGTTTGCAGACCCTTCTCGGCGCGCTTGCGCTCGACAATCTGCGCGCTGATAGTGTCGATCGCCACCCGGTCTTCGCCCACGATCAGGCCGTTCTCGTTCCACGCAAACTCCGGCCGGTAGCTCGGCCCGCCCTCGTACACCGCGGTCATCATATCGCCCACCACGAAGCGCACCCTCTGCCGGATCTGCGGAACCATGTTGAGATCCGCGATATACGGATTGCACGCCGAGCCGTGCATGGTGCTGGGATTGTTGATCACGCCATACATATTCTTCATCGCCATGGTCACGCCGACGATATTGTGGCTCTTCAGCACCGGCATATTGATCGCCACATCGCACCGGGTGAAAATCTTCGAGAGCCGCGTCGTCACCGATCCGTAGCTCACCGCCGCGTCCTCATAGCCCTCCGTGTCCGAGCCGATAAAGCGCACCGCGCCCGGCGCGTTCGACAGCTTGAACCCGGCCGCTTCCAGTTCGCGGCTACCGCGGTCCCACACAATGATGTCGCCCGCCTTGATGCCGGCCTGCTGCAACCGTTCGCAGATCGTCGCCACCAATGCCACGCTGGGCGACAGCATGCGGCCCAGCGAGTTCAACTTCAGGCCGACCACCTGGCCTGGCCGCACCACCTGCTTCCACGGCTGGACAGGATTCTGCGCATTGAAGTAGGTCTGCATCGCGTGGTCCAGCATGGCAGCCACGCGCTTCTCATCGGGCGCGGGGCCCGGAGTGCGCAGCTTCGCGTCGCGCACAATCACCACCTTCGACTTCTCCGCCGCCTTCCCCTGGCCCAACGCAAACTTCTTCCCCGCTCCCAGAACGGCAGCCCCCGCCACCATCTCCTTCACAAACTCCCGCCGATTTTGCATCCTGCTCCTCTGTGAACTTACCCTGCAACCCGTCCTACAGCTTGCCCTCGACTCCGTGCGCCAGCGCCAGCAGCGCATCGCTCCCTCCCGGCACCGCATCGAAGGCCGTAATCCGCGCCAGATACACCCCTTTGCGGAAGACCACGCTCTGCCCGTACAGCCGCGCCGCATCGCCCAACTGCACGCTCTTGCTGTCGGAGGTCGCCGGATCGGCGTCGAAGATCGTCTTCGCACCGTCCGCCGTCTTCATGGTGTAAACGTCCACGGTCGCCTCCAGGCTTCCCTGGAACTTGTAGTCCGAGGTTGCCACGCCCACCACGCCCGCGCTGATGTACTGCTCCGCTCCGCCGTCGATGTACTCATACAGGTTCGCCGCATCGAACGTCTGCGTCTTGCCGCTCTTCTCCCACCCGGCCACCGCCCCCGAGGCAGGGAAGGGATCGACGATCTTCTTCTTGCATCCGCCAACCATCACGACAGCCAGCATCAACGATGCGACGAGTACAGCTCCTTTAACCCTCATAATTCTCTCCCTCACGACTGTCTTCTCCTCGTTCAAGACTGTTCTTCCCTGGTTCAAGATTGTGCCTTTCCCCTTCGTCTGGTCAACAAAATCTGGCTGTCCACTGATCGGCTCTCTCCGATGCTGGTCACATACACCGCCGGATGCTCCTGCAGCGGGCACGCGTACTCGCACGCTCCGCAGCCCACGCAGCGGCTGGGATCGACGTGCGGTTGCTTCAGCACCTTCTTGTTGCCGTCCGCGTCGATGACCTCGGCCTCTTGCAGATAGATGGCCTTGGGCGACACGGGGCACCACTCCTCGCACACGATGCAGTCGGTCGCCATGGCCCACGGCAGGCATCGTCCGCGGTCGTAGAACGCCGTCCCCAGCCGCACTGGCGGAGCATTGCCCTGGCCCACGCCCACCACCCAGCCCTTCGCCTGCGGCGTCAGCTTCCAGATCGCTCCCGTGGGACACACCTCCGAGCAGAGCACGCAGCTCGGCTCGCAGTACCCAATCCTCGGCGTCAGCACCGGAGTCCACAGACCCTCCAACCCACCCTCGGTCAGCGCCGGTTGCAGCGAATTGTTGGGACACACCTTCATGC
>PLOT01000254.1 GCA_003142215.1 Granulicella sp.
TGCATTCGCGGACTGCGCATGACTGTGGGGGACGTGCTCGGGTCGCGTCTTGTGGACGCGTTAAGGGATGTGTACCCGGAATGTCAGCAGCGTGGAGTTGGGCGCGGCCCACCTGATATATCAGTGGGGTATCAGCCTGGAATGTAGTTATTCAGCGGAGAACGGTCTTTTCACTAGAATTACTTCAGGAAGGAGTAGAGAATGCAGAGCTTGGTGGAAGAGCTACAAATAAAGGCGCTTGACAAGCAGACATCCGTGACCGAGCTGCTTCGGTTGGCTAAATTAGTTGCAGTGAAGCTAGATCTGAAGGAATTCCAGCAGTGGATTTCGTCTGAACTGAACGGCTACACCGATGATGTTCCCCCATACCGAATTGTCAGGGGACAAATGAAGGCGGTAAACCCATATCACGGATTGGTCCCCGTGGTATTTCCTGCCGATAGCATTTCGGAATTGGTGACACGGAGGAACGTGTCCCAACGGATAGCTGAGGTTGAGAGCCTCGCATCTCAGGATCACGAACATTTGATGATGCCTATCTCGGACGAGCAACAGATATTGCTACAAAGAATGTTTAGGCAGAATCTTGAGTTCAAACTGGTTTTTCATCCAATCATGTTGTTGGGCATTGTAGACGCCGTGAGAAATGCAATTTTGGACTGGAGTCTCGCGTTGGAGAAGGACGGCATTAAGGGTGAAGGCATGTCGTTTTCAAAGGATGACAAGGATAAGGCCCACAAGCAGACGGTCAGTTACCGGATTGATCGGATCGAAAACTTTACCGGCGCCCTCGGCAATATAAGCGGTGGACAGATAAATGCGACTACCACTGTAATTAATGCAGCTGAGATCAAAAAGGTATTGGCAGAGATCGATAAGAACATAGACTCCTTCAGCTTCAAGAAGGAAGAGAAAGCGAGAGTCCTTGAGATTATTGCGGAGGTTCGTGGATGCCTGAAGGACGGTTCATTAGCATCGCGCGGCTCCGCTTTGCTGTCCTCCCTGAAGGGCATATTCGAGAAAGCGGCTGGAAGCCTACTGTCGTCTGGCATTGTTTACGAACTCGGTAAGATTTTGCACTAGTGGTAGCGCTAAATCATTTACTTATGTTGGTTGCTATGTTGGAGTTTGCTATATGCCGGCAATGCTTGAATATCTGCCGGGTGCCCAGGTCTCGATTCTGAGACCTGGGTTTCCGCAGCGCCAAGTCGCATCTGTGCAGCATAAACGAAATGCCCGTGGCTAAAGCCCTCTGAAGCTATTGCCGTCTTCGTGGGGCTGAAGCCCCACGCTCCCTCCAAGGGGCAAGAAGTGGAGTTTTCCGCAGCCTGTGAAGCCGTGTTCTTCCGTTCGTGGCTATCCTCGAAGTGCGTGAAGCGGTGCCCTTGCGAATACGACGGAGGGAGCAGGGGCCTTCAGGCCCCTGATTGAATCGGCTCAAGAATGGGCCTTCAGGCCCGGGTCTTCTTTTCGTGCAGGTGAAGAGGCATGGGGTCCAACGCACGGCCAGCGGAGCTGAAGGCATAAACCTGCGCCGTCGTTACAAGTCCTCGACGAACCGGATTCTCCTCGATGTACCGCAAACAGCTCACGAACTTCTCTTCGGTCTGAATCTGGCTTTCGTTGAAGCTGCGCATCCACACATCGTGCTTGCTCTTCAAGCGGAACGAGAATCCGCCCTTGATGAACTGCATCGCTTTTTCCAGCGAAACATCCGGAGCGGGCGTGATCAGAGCGTGGAAATGCTCCGGCATGATGACGAATGCGTGCAAGAGGAATTTTCCCTGGCTGCGATAGCCGAGGAGGGTTCGCTCGAATAACTCCGCCGTGGCCGTGACCTGAAAGAGGCTGCGACGTTCGGCCGTCACAGCCGTGACCAGATAGGTGCGAGTTTCCTGGGGCGCGATCCGCATCTGAGCAGCATAAACGAAATGCCCGTGGCTAAAGCCATTTTTTAATCAGGCTGCATTCAGGGGCCTGAAGGCCCCTGCTCCCTCCGTAGTTAAACCGACCCTCCGTTGTTAATCCAACGCGACAGATTCCGGTTGCCCCTGCTCCATCCGTCGCTTGCTATCGCGGAGCGGCTCTCTTAAACTCGGTGGGAGCGTCGAATCCTTATTGTGTCCAACCTGAACCGTCGTTTCCTATTCCGTTTCTTCCCTGTCGCTGCTGTTGCGGTTGCGTTGCTGGTTGGCGGTCTTGTGGTTGCGACCGCGCTGGTCGCGCAGGCTCCCGGCGCGTCGAGCTCGTCGTCCAGCACGCCGGAGTCGCAGGCCGTTGAGACTACGCCCACGGCGCGCATTGCGCAGCCGGAGGCGGGCGGCTCCGCCGTCACGCTGGAGACCAGCGAGCCGCTGTTCACGCTGGCCGCCGCGCTGAACGCCTGCGGCTACGACGCTGGGCTGGCCGAGTCCGACCCCGTCCGGCTGAAGGTGCGCGAGCAGATGAACCAGGAGCTGGCCGCCTCCGGCGCGGCGCGCGACGCACGCGACGCGGTTTGCTTCTTTATTCGCCAGCACGCGCTCACGGACACGGGCCGCGAGGTGGCGCAGTACATCTCGCTGGCGCTGTACCTGTCGCCCGCGCCGGAGCTTGTGCCCACGGTCGAGATCCCCGATCTGCCGCCGGAGGCCGCGCCGGTGGTGGAGATTCTTCCCCCGCTGCGCGCCTTCGCCGACGCGGTGCATCTGAACGCAATCTGGATTGCGAACCGGCCGGAGTACGAGGCGCTGATCGACCGCATCCACGAACCGCTGACCAAGGCGGTGCTGGACACCAACATCTTCCTGCGCCTGCCGGTGAGCAGCTACGACGGACGCCGCTTCCTGGTGCTGCTGGAGCCGATGCTTGCGCCGGAGGAGACCAACGCACGATACAACGGCACGGATTCAGTGGTGGTCGTCTCGCCGCGCGCCGGAACGCCGGAGACGGTGCCGATGGACCTGATCCGCCACACCTACCTGCACTTCCTGATCGAGCCGCTGGTGTACACGCGCACCAGCTCCATCAACCGGCTGCTACCGCTGCTGAAGCCGGTGCAGAAGGCGCCGCTGGAGTTCACCTATAAGAGCGACATCGTGGCGCTGGTGACCGAGTGCCTGATCAAGGCGGTGGAGGCGCAGACCATGGACGTGGGCATCCCGTTGCCGGCGAAGCCCGGCTCGCTGCGCGAGCGCGCCGACCAGGAGCGCTACGAGGCGGAGATGTCCGTCTACGACCGCAAGGCCGAGGTGGTTCGCCGCCGCAAGGTCGATCTGGACATGCGCCAGGGCTGGGTGCTGGTGGATTACTTCTACAACCAGCTCGGCGCGATGCAGAAGGAAGGTGCCAGCATCAAGGACAATATGGGCCAGATGGTCTACGGCATGGACGTGGAACGCGAGCGCGGCCTGGACCAGAAGATCGCGTTCCTGCCCACGGGCTCCGGCGGAGACGTGATCCGCCGCACGGCGCGCCCGCCGACCGGCCTCAACCTGGCCGAGAGCAAGCTGATGAAGGGCGACTTGGACGGCGCAGGCGAGATTGCCGACGCCGCTCTGAAGGCCAATCCCGCCAATGCGCAGGCGCTCTACCTGCTGGGGCGCATCGACCTGATGCAGGGCGATGCGGACGAGGCGCTCGACCACCTGACCGAGACCGTGAAGCTATCGCACGACCCGCGCACCGTCGCGTGGGCGCACATCTATCTGGGGCGCATGTACGACATCGCGCAGACGCCGCAGCGCGACAAGGCGCTGGCCGAGTATCGCGCCGCGCTGGCCAACCGCGACAGCCAGCCAGACACCAAGGCCGCCGCCGAACGAGGCATCCAGCAGCCGTTCGCGCTGCCCAAACGCACGGCGACCTCCTCCGACCAGCAAGACAACGCCGCGCCCGCGAACGATGCGCCACTCGACCCCACCGGCAAGGCCGAAAAGGAAGCCTACCGGCCCACCACGCCGCATTGAAGCCACGCCGGAACACCGCCTGTCCGGCAGTCAACTTCCGGTAGACTAAGGAACGGAAGATCGGATGCACCGTCCGGGGGGCCATTGACGACGCGCCATACCATTGCAGAACGCTCGCGCAAGACGCCGGGCCGGCAGAGCGCAACAGCCGCTGTCCGTGCCATCGGCCCCGCGACGGCGGCTGCGGCGCCATCCAATCCTCTCATCACGCAGGACGATCGGTTCTTCGGCTACACGTTCAAGGACCGCGGGCTGCTGACGCTCGCTTTGACGCACAGTTCGCTGGCGTATGAGAGCAATCCCGAAGGCACACGCGACCCCGGAAGCGACAACGAGCGGCTGGAGTTCCTGGGCGACGCGGTGCTGGGACTGGTTGTCGCAGAGGCTCTGTACCGGCGGCTCCCCGCGCTGCGCGAGGGGGATCTGACGCGGCTGCGCGCCTCGCTGGTCAGCAGCCGACATCTGGCGCAGGTGGCGCAGCGCATGCAGCTCGGCCCCATGCTTCTGCTGGGCCGCGGAGAGGCGCACAGCGG
>PLOT01000003.1 GCA_003142215.1 Granulicella sp.
TCTGCCGAAGTCGATGGAGGATGCGGTGCCGCGAACGGTGGAGGGCGCGCTGCTGGCGATCGCCGACAAGGTGGACACGATCGTTGGAATGTTTGGGCTGGGACTGGAGCCTACGGGATCGAAGGACCCGTTTGCGCTGCGGCGGGCGGCCAACGGAATTGTGAAGATTCTGGCGGAGGCCGAGCCGGCGCTGCCGCTGACGCTGGGCGATGTGGTGGATGCGGCTTCGGTGAGTGAAAAGGTACGGCTGTCGGTGATGAAGTTCTTTGCCGAGCGCGTCGAATTCTACTTGCGTGATGTTCGTGGCAACGCATATGACACCGTAGCCGCTGTAATGAATGCCCACATCGCCAACCCAAATTCTCCTTTAGGAATGTCTGGGTACGATGATATTGCTGACACCGTCGAGCGCGCAGCTGCAGTTACGCGAATACGCGGGAGCGCTGATTTTAAAGCTGTGTGCGCCGCCTACAAGCGATTGAAGAATATTTATGCACAAGCTTTGGAACGAAAAGATATGATGACGCACTTCATCCCAGACTTCGCAACTCAAGTAGAAGCTGAGCTTTGGAAGGAAGTGGAGTCAGCAGGTGCGGGATATCTTACTGATTGTAGATATAAGAGATACGATGACGCCCTTGATAAACTAGCCAAGATGCGTCCAATTATTGACCGTTACTTCGAGGCTGTAATGGTCATGGTCGAAGATTTAAAAGTCAGAGCGAACCGGCTAGGCATGGTGCGATATCTGGTTATTACTTTTGCCCAAATAGCGGATTTCTCGGAGATTGTGACGCAGGGCTAAAAGCGAATCACTGAGATCACAGAGAAGAAGAGAGAACACAGAGAGGGCTGTGGCGTTAGCCGAAGCGGGGAGCGAGCAGGATGTGCTGCTCGACGACGCTCTGTTCGAGGACGGACTTTTCGGGGCTGGATTGTTTGTAGCGGACCTGGACTCGCTGGCCTTTCATCTTGGCTGCGAAGTCGTCGGCTTCGGATTTTTTGGCGAATTCGTGGGTGTACTCGCCGAGGCGGTACTCCTCGACGAAGTAGGTGTATTGCAGCTTGGCGACGAAGCGAGAGGTGTGTGGGATGGACTCGACCTTTGCGCTACTGATATTGCCCTCGACCAGGGGCCAGCTCTGGGCGGCCTCTTCGCGGCGGCTCTTCTGCCATCTGCGGAGATAGAGAGTGCCCCATCCGGCGGCAAAGCCAAAGACATATTTGAAGGACAGGATCCAAAGACCCGTATGGCGGGTCCATTCGGCCCAGTGGTGGGAGAAGTCTGGGGTCATGATTCGTAAGGTATCACGGGGAAGAGATCAGGGGCGGTTGAGGGCGAGGGCGAGGAGGGCCTGGGTGACGCGGTCGGGGTCGTGGCGCAAGAGGCTGCCTTCCTGGGCGAAGTCGCCGGAGATGGGTTCGACGCCGAGGGCGCGGATGCGGTCGAGGTCGGGGACGATGGGTGCCTGGTCGCCGCGGGCGTACTTTTCCAGGAGGGTGGGGGAGATGGGAGCGGTGTTGATGAGGGCGTAGTCGAAGATGCGCGAGCCGTTTGTGGCGCAGTGCTGGAGGATCTTTTCGATGTGCTGAGAGGCGGTGAGGCCGAGCGACTCGTTGGCCTGGGTCATGAGGTTGGCGACGTAGACGCGGGTGGCACGGGATGCGGCGATGGCCTCGGGGATGCCGCGGACGAGGAGGTTGGTGACCAGCGACGTGTAGAGCGAGCCGGGGCCGAGGGTGATGAGGTCGGCGTTGGCGATGGCTTCGAGGGTAGCGGGGAGGGGTTTGGCGTCGGCGGGGACGAGCTTGAGTTCGAGGATGCGGTGCGGGCTGGCGGTGATGCTGGTTTCGCCGTGGACGATGGAGCCGTCGTCCATGAGCGCGGTGAGGGTGACGTCGGTGTTGGTGGCGGGGTAGATGCGGCCGCGGGCGGCGAGGATCTGCGAGGACATCTGCACGGCCTGGGCAAAGTCTCCGGTGATGTCGGAGAGGGCGGCGAGGAAGAGATTGCCGAAGCTGTGGCCTTCAAGGCCGCCGTGGTGGAAGCGGTACTGGAAGAGGCGGGCGAGCAGGAGCTCGTCCTCGGAGAGCGCGACCATGCAGTTGCGGATGTCTCCGGGCGGGAGCATGTTGAGTTCTTCGCGGAGACGGCCGGAGGAGCCACCGTCATCGGTGACGGTGACGATGGCGGCAAGGTCGCGGATGAGGCAGGGAAGGTCCGCGGGGTGCGAGTCAGGATGGGGATCGGCGTTGCCGAGGGGAATGGCGTCGGTGGTGCGACGGGCTGCTGTGGGCGCTGCGACGTATAGTTTGAGGCCGCGCAGCAAAGTGGAGAGGCCGGTGCCTCCGCCGATGGCTACGACGCGCAGGGACGGCTTGCCGGTTTGAGTTGAGGAGGACACAGCTGTGATCAGTGTAACTGGGATGGAGTGTGCGCGGTTTTGCGGTTCGGCGGTTAGACCTCGGGGTAGAGGAGCTCGGTGAAGCGAGGGTCGTCGGCCATGTCCTGGAAGTCGGAGTCGGCGCGGGCCTGGATACGATTTCGCGGGTTGAGACGGATAGCCTCGGTGAGGTGCTCGAGGCATGTATGGGCATCTCCGGTCATGCTGGCCAGGACGGCGAGGCCATAAAAGGCGAAGTCCGCACTGGCATTCTCGTCGAGAATCTTTTTCAACTGAGTGCGCGCATCTTCGTAGTTTCCGTCGTTGAGCAGGGAGATAGCAAAGTCGTAGCGCTCCTCCCCGGAGAGAAACTGGGACTCGTGCCGGGCAGCCTGCTGGGTGCAGGCGTTGATGTACATGCGGATTCGCTCGGTGAGGTCGGCGGGGCTGGAGGCAAGCAGTTCTTTGAAGGCTGCGCAGGCCTTGTCGAACTTTGCCTGCTGCATAAGGCGGAGCGCGGCTTCGTATTGGGCGAGGGCATGGGCGCGCGGGCCGTTGGCGGATGCTGGCGCGACCCCAGCGAGGGTGTGCGGACGTTTGACGGAGGAGCGAGTGGGGGTCTTCATCGGGGTCTCTGCGGTTCCTGTCTGTTGGCTGCAATGACCGGAGGTTGCCGGTCAGCACCCAAACACTATCGGCTGAGCATGTTCCGGTTTTTATACGCAACTGGGACGAGAAGGTCAACTCGGCCGATGCGCGGGTGGGTCATGCGCCCGATTTATGGACGTAGACGGAGGGGTTGAGGTCTGGGTCGTTATACATCTTGAGCTGTCGGTAGAGCTTAAAGCGGCGATGGCCTGCGAGGACCTGCTTCCAGAGCTCGTCGAGGCAGGCGGNNAGGCGGTCGAGGATGAGGCCGGGAGATTCGGAGTGGAGCGGCGCGGCGGGGTTTTGCACTTCAGCGGCTGCGAGGAGCAGGCGGTCGATGGCTTCGACCAGGTCGTTGCGCTTCTGATTAAGCGCGTCGATGGAGCGCTTGAGGCTGGCGATGCTGGCGTCCGTGGCTCCGGGTTCGCGTACCTTATCTTCTTCGTGCCAGAGGTCGAA